>CANHZX010000001.1 GCA_947465215.1 Betaproteobacteria bacterium
CTGAAACTGGTGAAGTCCGCCGGCATCAAGGTCCAGTAAGAGTAAGACGACTGATCGCAACAAAAAAGCCGCGGAGTGTATCCGCGGCTTTTTGTTTTTAAACCATCTGTGTAAACGACAGCGTTATTTCTTTTTTTCACCGTCTGGCCGGTAACTGGTTTCCGGCCGCAGACCGGCACGCACCGCCTTCTCGCTGATTCGCCCGTTCTCCAGATAACCGCCGGTTGCGGCACGTTTGCCGCCTTCATCCCACTCCGGTAGCCAGTCGCCGACCGGGGAGCCGAACCACGGCGCTTGGGGTCTCAGCTTGGGCAGACCGATTTCTTCCCAGATCTGGCGCGAGCGCTCCATGTA
This sequence comes from Betaproteobacteria bacterium, assembly GCA_947465215.1. Taxonomy (GTDB): domain Bacteria; phylum Pseudomonadota; class Gammaproteobacteria; order Burkholderiales; family SG8-41. The sequence continues at coordinate 355 of CANHZX010000001.1, forward strand.
TTCCTTCTTCGGCAGCGCAAACGGCGGCAGCAATTCCTTGGAGGTGGCATCAATCAATAACGTCGCGTCTTCCTGGTCAGTCTCGTGCTCGCGCTCGGGACCGTGGCCGCCGCTACGGTGTTTCAGTATCTGCAGGTCTTCCGCGGGGTTCATGCGGAAAGCCAGCGCCCAGAAAAGTGCATCCGAATTTTCCGGATCGACGTCGTCATTCACTGCGATGCCGATCTTGCCGCAGTCGGCCTTGAACGCGCTCATACCGTACAGCGCCCGCCACACTTCGCTGCGCGGCGTGCCCTGCTCCACGGTGACGATGGTCATGCGCCGCAAAGCGGTCATGCGTTCGTGCAGCGTGACACGCTTTACAGTCTTCAGTCCCAGCGTATTACGCAGATGCGACAGGAACATCGGCTCGAAAGACACGCGCTTGATCGCACTCGATTCACTGGGCGTGACCTGACTCAGGTAGGACGCGACGATCGCATCCTTGCGATGGGTGATCGCGGTCACCCGCATCGGCATGTTGAACTGCTCCAGCGCCACATGGCCGTGCGACTCGCCGAAAGGACCTTCCGGCTCGACATGCTCCAGATCAATCAGGCCCTCGATGACGATTTCCGCATCGGCCGGCACCATCAGATCGACCGTCTTCGCCTTGACCACATTAATCGGCGCACCGGCGACACCGCCGGCAACACCGACCTCATCCAGGTCGATCGGCAGCTTCATCGGCGCGACAAAGGCCACGCAGGGCGGCGCGCCGAGCACGATTGCCACGGGCATGGTCTTGTCGCCGCGTTTCTGGTGTTTCTGGTAATGACGGAAGCCGCCAGCACCGCCGACCCGCGTCGCCATGCGCACAACCATGCGGTCGGGCGCTTTCAGGCCGGCGCGGTAGGTGCCGTGGTTCTGGACGCCGGTTTCTGGATCCTTGGTGATGACATTGGTTGCCGTCAGCGTCGGTGCACCGTCAAAACCCGGCGTCGACACCGGGATCGGCAGCGAATCCAGCCCGTTGCCTTCACCCAGCAGCTGATCACCGGTGATGACAACGTCCTGGCAGGCACCGGTATCGACCACGCGCGGCGGGATCGGATTGGCAATTGCCTTGTCCCAGCGTTGCTGTACTTCTTCCAGCGGCGCGCCCATACCCACGCCGTAAATCTCGCGGTTGCCGGCGAAAGCGCCGACCACAACGGGGAATTTGTACTTCCGCCCCTGCGCATTGACGACATTGGTGAACAGAAAAGCCTTGCGCTCATGTTCTTCGATGCCACCGACATACTGCCAGCGCACCAGCGGATGCATCTCCGCATCCTTGTCGATCGGACGGTCTACCTCGACGAGCAAGCCGCGCTGGCGCAGCGCATCGAGGTGGTCATGCAGGTCCGCGTAACCGCGATCACTTTTTTTCATGCTGTGACTGAACTCCTGTGACCCCGGTTATTTGGCGGCGCGAGTGGCGATCCACGGCGCGGTATTGCCGCCGGTGGTGACGGTGCCTTCGATACGGTTGCCGTTGACCTTGCCGGCGTAGCGGGCGTCACCCGCGGTAAAGCTGATATCGTCACCGCGCAGGCGGCCCAACTGCACATTGGACAGCTTGCCGCCGCTGCTCACCGAGCCCTGCACCATCTGGTATTCCTGGGCGAGCTTGATTTCTTCATTGCCGGATTTCCAAATGCCTTCGACCTTGGCGGGCACGATCCACATATAGGCCGTGCAGTAGCTGCTGCACTCGCCCTTGGCGCCCTGGGTTTCATCCGACTTCCAGTCACCCATGGTGAAGGAGTTGGAGATCACGCGGGTGCCCGGCTTCATGTTGAGAATGGTCGGACGCAGTTTGACGTTGAGGTCGGGCAGCAGGAACAGCGTGATCACCGTCGCCTTCGTAAAATCGGTCTCGAAAATGTCGCCATGGATGAACGTCGCCTTGCCGGTCACACCGGCCGCCGCCGCATTGCGGCGCGACAGTTCGACCATGTCCGGGTTGTATTCCACGCCGTAGGCGGTTGCTCCGCGTTTGGCGGCGGTGATCACCGTACGGCCGTCGCCCGAGCCGAGGTCGTAATGAATGTCTTTGGGCGTCAGCTTGGCCATGTCGAGCATGCGGTCGACAAGGCCCTGCGCCGTCGGCACCCAGACCACGTCCTTGCCGGCCTGGCCGACTTCGGGCTGGAACTCGGGCTTGGCTGCGGACTGCGCCATTGCATTGAAGGCAAAAATGGACAGTGCGAGCGCCAGCACGGTGCGGCGCGTTTTAATCATGGATTGCATGGTCAATCTCCAGGTGGGAATTGATGAATGGCTGCCGGGCGATGATACCGGATTCAGGCCGCAAAATACGTGACAGCCCTTCGGGATTATCATGGTGTTTTGGAGATTCGCCATCGTCATGCATAGACCAACGCCGCAACGCCGCATCGTCAAGGCCGCCTGCCCCCACGACTGCCCCGACACCTGCTCGATGGAGATTGCCGTCGAAGACGGCAAGGCAGTATCGGTGCGCGGCGGCGATATGCCCTTCACCGCCGGCACGCTGTGCACCAAGGTTGCACGTTACCTCGACCGCACTTACTCGCCGTCACGCATTCTTTACCCGATGAAACGCGTCGGACGTAAAGGCGAAGGCCGCTTCGCGCGCATTTCTTGGGATGAAGCACTGTACACGATCGCCGCGCGTTTCAAGGCCTTCGCCGCTGAAGACCCGCAGCAGATCCTGCCGGTCAGTTATGCCGGCACCATGGGCATGGTCAATTACGCGTCGATGGACCGGCGCTTTTTCCATCGTCTCGGCGCCAGCCTGCTTGAGCGCACGCTGTGCTCGTCCGCCGGCAAGGCCGGTTCAAAAATCACGCTGGGTGGCTCCGTCGGCAGCGATCCGGAACAGGCGGAACACGCTCGACTGATCATCATCTGGGGCTCCAATCCGGTGATTTCCAATCTGCATTTCTGGTCACGCTGCCAGCAGGCCAAACGCCGCGGCGCAAAACTGGTGATCATTGATCCCCGACGCAACGAAACCGCAGATAAATGCGACCAGCACATCGCCCTGTATCCGGGCACCGATGCCGCGCTTGCTCTGGCAATGATGCACGTCATCATCGCGGATGGACTGACCGACGCTGACTACATCGATAAACACACGCTGGGTTATGCCGAACTCGCCGCGCGAGTGCGCGAATGGACGCCGCAGCGCGCGGCGGCGATCTGCGGCATCACCGCTGGCGAAATCATCAACCTCGCCCGCGACTACGCAGGCGCCCGGCCGGCGATGATACGCATCAACTTCGGCCTGCAGCGCCATGCCGGCGGCGGCATGGCAGTGCGCACCATCACTTGCCTGCCCGCGCTTACCGGCAGTTGGCGCGATGCCGCCGGCGGCGTGCTGCTGATGACCAGCGATTTCTACGGCTTCAATCACCAGGCTCTGGAGCGCCCCGACCTGATCCGCGGCAAACCGCGCAGCATCAACATCGCGGCGCTGGGTGATGCACTCACCGCGGCACAGCCGCCGGTCAAGGCCGCTTATGTCTACAACAACAATCCTGTCGCCGTCTGCCCGGACTCGCGCAAGGTCATCGCCGGTTTTATGCGCGAAGACCTGTTCACCGTGGTCCATGAGATTTTCCAGACCGACACCGCCGATTACGCCGACATCCTGCTGCCGGCAACGACGCAGCTGGAACACACCGACCTGCACAAGTCCTACGGCCATCTCTATGTTCAGGCCAGCCAACCGGCGATTGACCCGGTCGGTGAAGCCAAACCGAATGCCGAGGTATTCCGCCTGCTGGCGGCGCGCATGGGTTTCGACGAGCCCTGCCTGCGTGACTCTGATGAGGATCTCTGCCGGCAGGCGCTGGATTCGAAAGGGCCGGCACTGAACGGTATCAACTGGGAATCCCTGAAGACACGCGGCTGGCAGCGGCTGAATGTGCCAACAGCACCTTTCGCACACGGCGGCTTCCCGACGCCTTCTGGAAAATGCGAGTTCTACAGCGAGACCGCCAAGGGGATGGGGCTGGACCCGCTGCCGGCATTTACGCCGCCGCGGGAAAGTCCGGTGAATCCGTCAGTGCTGTCACAACGCTATCCACTGGCCTTCATCTCGCCACCGCACCGGCACTTCCTCAACTCATCCTTCGCCAATCTCGATTTCGCGCTGAAGGACGCCGGCGTGCCGACGCTGGAAATCCATCCGGATGACGCGGCTGCAAGGGGCATCGCCGAAAACACCGAAGTTCGCGTTTTCAACGACCGCGGTGAATACACCGTGCGCGCAAGAATTACCGACCGCGTTCGACGCGGCGTGGTGTCGGCCCCCTCGGTATGGTGGAAAAAACTGTCGCCGGACAAACGCAACGCCAATGAACTGACGTCTCAGGCCTTGGCGGACATGGGCGGCGCGGCGACTTATTACGACTGTCTGGTGGAGGTCGCTCCAGCCATATAACCCTGCCTAAAACAAAAAGCCCGCGACTGCGGGCTTTTTATTGTGCATTTGTAAAAATTTACCGTTTCACTGTGGCTTCCAGCGATACGCCCGGGCACAGGCCTCGCCCATCAGCATCGCCCGTTCGCTGGCGCTGATGCGATCGGTGAGGCGGAACGGCTCGACTGCCTGCTCGTAGTTGACGACTGCAAAAGCGCGGGTCCAGTCTGTACCCCACAGGCAACGCTCAAAACCCCAGGCATCAAACACACGGGCCAGCGGATCCCAGATATCCGGGAAGGGATAAGGCTTCTGCGACAGCGTGCAAGCGCCGCTGACCTTGATCACCAGGTTCGGACGCTTGGCCAGTTCAAGCACCTTGGGCAGATCGGCCCAGGGCTGTGCCGCCAGCGCGGAAGGATCATGCGGCTGCAGGATACCGAGATGGTCGATGATGAAACGCACATCCGGGTGTTTGTCGATCAGCGCAGTGCCGGCATCGAGATTGCCCCAGCAGAGGATGTTCACCGGCAAGTCATGGCGCACCGCGGCGCGCAGAATGCGCTGCAGGCCGGGATCGTCGGGACTGCGACCGGAATCCTTTTTGAGGATGACCCGGATGCCCACGGTGCCCGGCGATTTCTTCCATTCGGCAACGACCTCTTCCGCGGCGGGATCATCGGGGTTGATCGGTTTGACCAGCCCGAATTTGCCGGGGTGGGCTTTCTGTACTTCGACGGCATAACTTGCGTCGTAGCCGTACATCGAAAACGACGAAATGAAAATGGCGCCGTCGATACCGAGTTTGGTCATCGCCGCGACCATCTCGTCACCGCTGGCGGACGGCGGCCAGTTCGGCGTGCTCTGCCAGGGACGTTTCGGGGTGTTGGCCTCGTAGGCGTGAATCTGCGAATCAATGATCATGGTTGATACTCCGGAAAAGCGGAATTAACGGACGCCGAGCAGCGACACTTCAAACACCAGCGTTGCGTTCGGCGGGATCACACCGCCAGCGCCGCGCGCACCATAGGCAATCGACGACGGACAGGTCAGCCGGGCCGCGCCGCCGACTTTCATCAGCGCCACGCCTTCGGTCCAGCACTTGATCACGCCGGTCAGCGGAAACTCGATGGGCTCACCGCGACTGTAGGAACTGTCGAACTCGCGGCCGTCGGGAAACATGCCGCGGTAATGCACGCGCACTGTTGACGATGCGGTCGGTTGCGCGCCATTGCCTTCCTTGACCATCAGGATAACCAGACCGCTGGGCGTGACCTTGGCACCCGGCTCCTTGGCCGCAGCAGCAAGCGCCTTGTCCGGAGCCTGCGCGAGGACCGGCGCTGCAGTTTGAAACAAGCCGGCAAGAGTGCAGGCAAAAACGAATTTCAGAATATTGGTTTTCATGAGGATTTCTCGTGGTTCAGGTTTTTTTGGGAATGACGATCTGGGTCTGGGTGACGATGGCGACCTTGGTCCCGTCCATATTGCTAACAGTGGTTTGCCACACCATGGTGGTGCGGCCGATATGCAGCGGCACGGTGTGCGCCTGGAGTTTTTCACCCTCGCCCGCGGCGAAAAAATTGGTTTTTGATTCCAGCGTCGTCGTGCGGTAACCCTCGGGCAGATTGGCCAGCGTGCCGATCGCCCCCAGCACGTCGGCAAACGACATCAGGATGCCGCCGTTGATGCGGCCGCTGCGGTTGATATGGTCTTCACTGACCGTCATTTCCGCGTTGATGCCCTTTCGCGTCAGCCGCTTCAGATGAAGATGCAGCGACCGGCCCATACCCACCGACAGCGACTGTTCGATCATCGCGCGGTTGGCCGGCGGCAGAGCCACCTTCGCCGGCATGCGCTCAGTGGCGCTTTTGGGTTTCGTGACTTTGGATTTTGCTGCTTTGGATTTTACTACCTTGGATTTTTTTGCGGCGCTCACAACAATTGTCCCTGTAATGGCATCAGCTCGAGTATAGCCGAGGCAGCCGCCTCCTCGATCAGCGTGGCGTCTTCATTGCGAACGCTGTTGACGCGAGGACTGACAGGGTGCATATGCATCGCTGTCGGATCATAAGGCTGCAGCAGCGCCTCCAGTCCAGGAGCACCTGTGTTGTGCGGATCCAGCCATTGGTCATAGGCGCTTTCCGGCACGATCACCGGCATGCGGTCATGAATAGGGGCCATCAGCGCATTCGCTGCCGTCGTCAGCATGGTGAAGGTTGTCATCGCCGGCGATGCCGCATCGCCCGGCCTGTATTCATAGAGTCCGGCGACAGCAAACAGCTCATCGTCCTGCATGCGGAAGAAATAAGGGGTTTTCGTGGCGCCGCTGCGTTGCCATTCGTAAAAACCGTTCATCGGTACCAGACAACGCCGTCGACGATAAGCCTCGCGGAAGGTGGGTTTCTCCGAGACCGTTTCGGCCCGCGCATTGTTGAGAGGCGCACCTTTGCCCGGCGTCTTCGACCAGGCCGGCACGAAGCCCCAGCGCATCATTATCAGCTGCGGGCCGCGTTCGGCATCGATGCAATACACAGGCAGATCCTGCATCGGCGGAATGTTGAAACGCGGCGCATAGTCGATGACCTCACCGCGAAACGCCAGCTTGTCACCCTGCTTTCTTGTTTTAGGCCCGCGCAGGGCATACCGTCCGCACATGGCTGCATTTTAAGTCACGGGCTGCGCCCGAACGAATTTCATAAATAATTGTTTAAATTAAATAGTTTTTTACTTGCTGGCGCCGGCGATTCTTGGCGTAATAGCTGCCACCATGAGAACCCCAATCAACGGCGCAAGCCTCCAATACGAAATCATCGGCAGCAGCGGCCCCTGGGTCGCGCTGTCTCCCGGCGGCCGCCGTCCGATGGCCGCCGTCAAAGCGCTGGCGCAACACATCGCCGCTGGTGGTTATCGCGTGCTGATTCATGACCGCCGCAGTTGCGGTGCGTCGGAAGTGCTGCTGGGCGGCGATGCGGCCGAACATGAAGTCTGGGCCGACGATCTGTATGCGCTGCTGAAACAGCTTGATGCGCTGCCGGCATTCGTGGGCGGGAGCTCTTCCGGCTGCCGCATGTCGCTGGCGTTTGCCCTACGTTATCCGCAAGCGGTGCGCGGCCTGCTGCTGTGGCGCGTCACCGGCGGCCACTTCGCCGCACAACGCCTGTCGCGCGAGTACTACGCGCAATACCTCAGCGCCATGCAAAACGGCGGCATGACCGCGATGTGCGAGACGCCGCATTTCCGCGATCTGATCGCCGCTTACCCGCCGAACCGCGACAAGTTGATGGCTGCCGATCCGCAGGCCGTGATTGCGGCGATGAAACGCTGGAGCAAGGGTTTCATTGATGAAGCCGGTTATCCGGTGATCGGCGCGACCGAGGCGCAGCTGCGCTCAATCAAGATTCCCGCCTGCGTCATTCCCGGTAACGACAACACGCATCCCAAAGCCGTTGGTGAAACGCTGGCACGCATGCTGCCTGATGCCACGCTGAACATCCTGTTTGCCGAGCATCTGGATGTCGATGTGGTGCCACCCGAAGCCTGGGCGGTCAAGGAAAAGGCAATGGCGGCGATGCTGCTCACCTTCCTGAACAACCGGAGCCGCTGAACCGCTTACGTTTTGTAGTCCGGGTAACGCATCTCGACCAGCGCGAGACTCGCCACCCAGTCGCGGCTTTCTGCGTCATAGACACCCATGCGGCCGAATTTCGCCGCACGCGCCACGCACACCTCGTGGTCCGGCAGGATCAGCTTGCCGCCGCCGGCGAGTGCACCGATCTGCGCGCGGCAGGCCAGTTCAAAGAAGTGGTGATAGATATAGGCCTCGGGCAAGGTCTTGCCGCAGACCAGCGCACCGTGATTCTCCAGCAGCATGGTCCAGTGATCGCCCAGCGCCGCCGCCAGTTGATCCGCGCCTTCGCGCGTCGTGTCATCGGTGAGGTTGGGATAACGCGCAATGCGGTTGTAAAAACGCATCGCCTGCTGGGTCAGCGGCAGCAGGCCGTGCTGTTGCGCCGACACCGCAAGATTGGCAGGCGAATGGGTATGCACTGCGGCATTGATGTCCGGCCGCGTTCTCAATACCGCGGCATGCAGGTTGTAAGCCGCCGGGCTGGCCTTGAACGGTGACACGCCGACCTGGCGGCCTTCGAGGTCATACTTCACCAGATTCGACGCCGTCACCTGCTCCATCAACACGTTGTCGGCCTTGACCAGAAAATGCCCCGGCTCGCCGGGCACACGCACCGAAATATGGTTGTAGGTCAGATCAACAAACACGAAATGCGCAACCAGCCGGTGCGCTGCCGCCAGTTCACAGCGTGCCTGCCATTCCGCCGCGGAAATCCCTGTCCGTGACACGCGCGGGCGCGCGGTACGCGTCGCGGCATGTTTCTTCTTCGACCGGGTGGCCATGACGGTTCAGTCGACCTTCGCGCCGGAAATACGCACAACTTTTTCGTATTTTTCCATGTCGCGTTTCACAAAGGCCGTGAACTCCTCGACGCTGCTGCCCACCGGATCGGCGCCGAGCGCGATGAACTGCGCCTGCATCTCCGGCGTCTTCACGGTTTTTACCAAAGCGCCATTGACGCGGCTGACGATAGTGCGCGGGGTTTTGGCCGGCGCGAACATGCCGAACCAGTTGACCGCCTCGAAACCGGGCACGCCGGATTCATGGATGGTCGGTACATCCGGCAGCTGCGGCGAACGCTGCAGACTGGCAATACCCAGCACGCGGATCTTGCCTGTCTTGATGTAGCCGACAATCGGCGCGACCGAATTGAACATCATGTTCATGTGGCCGGCCAGTACATCGGTCACCGCCTGCGGCGCTCCCTTGTACGGCACGTGAACAATGTCGACACCCGCCATCTGCTTGAACAGCTCGCCGGCAAGGTGGTTGGCGACGCCGTTGCCGGCGGAGGCGTAATTCAGTTTACCCGGCTGCGACTTGGCCAGCGCGATCAGTTCCCGGACGGTCTTCGCCGGCACTGAGGGGTGAGTCATCAGCACAAAGGGTCCGATCGAAATCAGGCTGACCGGCGCGAAATCGCGAATGGTGTCGTAGGGAATACCTTTGCGCATATGAGGCAGGATGGTCAGCGCGCCGGGGCTGCTGATGAACAGCGTGTAGCCGTCAGGGGCTGATTTCGCAGCAATCTCGGCGCCAATGACCCCGCCGCCACCCGCGCGGTTGTCAGCCACCAATGACACGCCGAGCTGTTGCGACAACCCCGGGAACACCAAGCGCGCGGTGACATCAGGTGTTGCACCCGCGGGGACCGACAGAATCACGCGGATCGGCTTGTCCGGCCATTCGGCAGCCTGTGCAGCAAATGCCACCAGCGCCACGACCACGGACAATCCTGCTTTGGACATTGTTTTCATTGAAACTCCTCCTGACTGGGCGATGCATGGTAACGGTTCGCTGCCTGCCGGTAAAATCGGGCCTCGGCCGCATTCAAACCATCACCAGACACCCACCGGAGGAATTCTCATGGCAGCAGGCAAGGAACTCGCAGGCAAGGTCGCACTCGTCACCGGCGCGTCACGCAACATCGGCCGCGCCATCGCGATCGCACTGGCCGAAGCCGGTGCCACCGTCGCCGTCAACGCGCGCAGCGCCAAAGCGGATGCCGATGCCGTGGTCGCTGAAATCCGCGCTGCCGGCGGTGTGGCGGAAACCTATATCGCCGATATCGCCGACAGCAAGGCCGTCAACGCCATGGTAGCCGACATCACCACAAAACACGGCAAGGTGGACATGCTCATTCTCAACGCATCGATCCGCAAGGAAACCGCGTTCATCGACATGAGTTATGAAGAATGGCGTAGCCTGCTGTCGATCACCCTCGATGGTTCCTTCTTCTGCACCAAAGCCTGCCTGCCATCGATGATCACGGCCGGCGGCGGCAGCATCGTCACGCTGGGCGGCATGACCGCGCTGTCGGGTGCCAAGAAACGCGTACACGGTTCAGTCGGCAAACATGGCTTGTGGGGCATGACCCGCGCACTGGCCAAGGAACTCGGCGAACACCGGATCAACGTCAACTGTGTGGCGCCTGGACAGATGGATACCGCACGCGCGGCAGACCGTTCGGAACGCGCCCCGGTCACCAATGTGCCGATGGGCCGGCGCTCGACACCCGAAGAAGTCGCAGGGATTGTGCGTTATCTGTGCACGCCGGCCGGTCGCATGATCAGTGGACAGCTGATCTATGTGGACGGTGGTCAACAAATGTTCTGATGAATCTAAAGCACCTACTGCGCGACAACTCCTTCATGCATGAACTGCAGCCGCGCCAGATGGGCATACAGTCCGTCGGCGCGCAGCAGTTCATCATGGGTGCCGGTGGAATGCAGATGACCGCGCTCCAGCACCAGAATACGGTCGGCAGTGCGCACCGTCGCCAGGCGATGCGCAATCACCAGCGTGGTGCGGCCGCGCGACAGGCTCTCCAGTGCCGCAGCGACCTGACGTTCACTTTCGGCGTCGAGTGAACTGGTCGCTTCATCCAGCAGCAGGATCGGACGATCGGCCAGCAGGGCCCGCGCGATCGACAGCCGCTGGCGCTGACCGCCTGACAGGCGCACGCCGCGCTCACCCAGCTCGGTATCCAGACCCTGCGGCAGCCGTTCGATGAATTCCGTGGCATGCGCCGCCGCACAGGCCGCGCGCACTTCCTCGAGACTCGCGTCGGGACGGCCGAAACGAACGTTCTCGGCGACGGTCGCCGCGAAAATCACCGGGTCCTGAGACACCAGCGCGACCGCCCGGCGCAGTTGCAACGGTTCGCAATGGCGCAGGTCGGCGCCGTCGATCAGCACACGCCCGGCCTGCGGATCGTAAAAGCGCAGCAGCAGCGCGAAAATTGTTGTCTTGCCCGCACCCGAAGGACCGACCAGCGCGACGCGCTCCCCCGGATGCACGGAAAAATCCAGTGTCGACAGCGCCGGCGCGTCGAGCCGCGTCGGATAGGCAAAGCTGACGTTGTCAAAACGAATTTCGCCGCGCGGCTGCGCCGGCAGCTGGATACGCGGCTCAACCACCAACAGGGCGGATTTTGCATCGAGCAGTTCCATCAGTCGTTCAGTGGCGCCCGCGGCACGCTGGATCTCGCCCCAGACTTCGGACACCGTACCCGCGCCGCTGGCGACAATGCCGGCATAAAACACAAAGGCCGAAAGCTGCCCGGCGGTCAGACGGCCTTCGAGCACATCGTGGCCACCAATCCACAGGATCACCCCGACGGCGCAGAAGGCGATCAGCATCACCGATGAAATCAGCCAGGCCTTGACGCGCACGCGCTCAACACCCGAGGTGCAGGCTGCCGCGATCGCGGCATCAAATGTCTCCGCGGTCCGCGGCTCATGACCATAGGCCTGCACGGTGCGGATTTCATGCATCGCCTCATCAACCTGCGCCGACACCTCAGCGACGCGATCCTGGTTACTCCGCGACAGCCGGCGCACATAACGGCCGAGCAGCAGGATCGGAATCAGCGTCGCCGGCACGCCGAGCACGATCAGGAAAGCCAGCCGCGGACTGGTGGTGAACAGCAGCACCAGTGCGCCGACCATCATCAGGCCGTTGCGCAGCAGCATCGACAGGCCGAAACCGATGACCTGGCGCAGCTGCTCGCTGTCGTTGGTGACCCGCGACACGATATCGCCGGTGCGCGTGGCGTCGAAAAACGCCGGCGACAGCGTCAGCACATGCGCAAACACCGCGCGGCGCAGATCAGCGATCACCCGTTCGCCGGTGCTCATCATCAGGTAAAACCGCGCATAGGTGGATACCGCCAGCACCACGGCAACCGCGATCACGCCGGCCAGCGCGGCATTAAGCATCTCAGGATTGCCGCTGCCGAAACCGGAATCAATGACAAAACGCAGCCCCTGCCCTAGCGCCAGCACCGATCCGGAAGCAACCAGCAGCGCAACCAGCGCAATCGCCACGCGGCCGCGGTAAGGCTGCAGGAAACGCATCAGCCGGCGCAGTTGTGTGACATCGCCTTTGACGGCAGCAGTATCAGCAGGGTTCAAAGGATGTCCATCTCATGACCATCTCAAAATCGCGGCTGGCGTGATACATGCATGCGTACGCCGAGCTGCGCAGCTTCCAGCGTGACTTCCGCCGGCTTCACTGCCACCACTTCGACTTCATATTCCCCGTCGGCTGGAATGTCGATCTGCAGCATCGGCTGCACCAGCGAGGACGGCGGGCCAGATGATTCGACCGGCGGCAACTCGGGGCTGTTGACGTGGAATTCGCCGGTCCCGGTCGTGCCGTTGCTGCCGCGCAGGGTCACGCGGTAGGTATTCCAGCGTCGGTGTTCATCACGCTTGCCCCAGACAAAGTCGGCATGCAGCGTGAAAGCCACGGGACTCATGTCCGACTTCAGCAGGATGCGCACCGGCGCATAACTGCCGTCGGCACTGCGCTGCAGCGGGATGCGGGCAACCTCCTCGCCGCCCAGCAACGCATCGCATCCCGTAAGTGTGATTGCGGATACCAGCGCGAACGCCGCAAGTGCGAGCGTCCGCGCCTGCATCAGTTTTTCACCTTGCCGAGGAAATCCAGCATCGCCTTGTTGAAGGCTGCCGGCTGCTCAACGTTGGACAGATGCGCTGCCGACGGGATGATCAGCAGTTCCGATCCGCGCAGATTGGCCTGGATCTGGCGCGCCATTTCCGGCGGCGTGCCGTGGTCCTGGTCGCCGACGATGACCAGCGCCGGACAGTTGATGTCCTTCAGCTGGTCGAGTACATCGATCTTGGCAATGGCTTCACAGCTGCCGGCAAAACCTGCCACCGGCGTGTTGCGGATATCTTTGCCGATCTTCTCCATGATCGCGGGCTGGGCCTTGCGGAAGGGTTCGGTGAACCAGCGTCCCAGCGTGCTGTCGACCAGCACATCCATGCCCTGTGCTCGCGCCATTTTCACCCGCTCACCCCACATTTGCTCGGCGTTGGGCGGCCGGCGGCTGGTGGTGTCGGCGAGGATCATGCTGCTGAACACGCCGGGATATTTCAGCGCATAGGTTTCACCGATCATGCCGCCCATCGACAGGCCGATCCAGTGTGAATGCTTGATGCCCAGTGAGGCGAAAAGACCGTGCAGGTCATCCGCCATCTGCTCCAGCGTATAGGTCACATCCGGAGCATCACTGGCGCCATGGCCGCGGGTATCGAAACGCAGCACCTTGTACCCCTTGGACACCAGTAGTTTCGCCTGGTCATCCCACATCGACAGATTGCAGGCCAGCGAATGCGACATCGTCACCCACGGGCCTTCGCCCTCGATGACACAGTTGATTTCAATACCGTTGGTTTTGATTTTCATGTCCGCTCCTCCTTTAGTTGCGCTTTGACTCATTGCGCCTTGATATTTCCGGCCTTCGCCAGCCTGGTGAATGTCGCGATATCCGATGCGATCAGCTTGTCGAAACCTTCCGGCGTGGTCGGCGACGGCTCAAGGCCGATCGGCGCCCAGCGCCGTTTCACGTCGTCTTCGCTGAGAATGCGTTTGACCTCGCGATTGAGTTCAGCAATCACCGGCGCCGGCGTCTTCGCGGTGGTGACCAGACCGAACCACAGGATTGCGTCATAGCCCGGAACGCCGGAATCGGCGATGGTCGGCACGTCCGGCAGCAGCGCATCGCGCTTCAGCGAGGACACACCCAGCGCCAGCAGCTTGCCGTCACGCACCTGCGGCACGGCATTGGCGATCGGTGCCATGAAAAACTGCACACGGCCAGTCATCGCTTCGGCCAGCGCCTCGGGGATGCCTTTGAAAGGAATGTGTACGACGTCGAGTTTCGCCATGCTCTTCAAAAGCTCACCGGCGAAATGCGTGCCGCTGCCGACACCCGCTGAGGAAAAATTCATCGAACCCGGTTTGGCGCGGGCCGCCGCAAACAGATCTTTCAGGGAACGGAAGCCGGAGGGCGAAGTCACCAGCACATACTTCGACACTGCCGACAGCGAGATTCCCATCAGGTCGCGGCGGGCGTCATACGGCAGCTTGTCGTAAATCGCCGGCGCCACGGCATGCGCCGAGGACACCGACAGCAGCGTATAGCCGTCGGGGTTGGCCGTCGCTGTCAGATTCGCGGCGATGGTGCCGCCGGCGCCCGGCCGGTTGTCGACGATGACCTGCTGCTTGAATTCTTCAGTGAGTTTCTGTGCGAGATAACGCGCCGTGATGTCCGGACCGCCGCCGGGCGTGAAGCCGACGAGAATGCGAACCGGCTTGGTCGGATATTCACCGGCCGGTGTCGGGCCGCCCTTCTGCGCGGCTTGCGCGACCGCGCCTGTCGCCAGCGCAATAACCGCAATGAATTGCAAGAACTTCATGATGCCTCCGGACACTTTATGGAATTTTTCGGCGGGGGTTTGTTGAAAACCCCGGGCCGTGACTATACCAGTCGTCGCAGGGCAATACAGCATGTGGACGAGCCTGCGGGCATGGTCGCAACGACGCGCATTCCCCGTTATGCTTGCGGCTCCTTTTTCGGGGTGCGAAATCCGTAGATCATTATGAGCGCAACAAAAGAACTCACTGGCAAGGTCGCGCTGGTCACCGGTGCGGCGAAAAACCTCGGCCGCGCCATCGCGCTGGAACTGGCAGTCGCCGGCGCCAAAGTCGCGATCAACACCCGCGCTTCCCGCGCCGAAGCCGACGCCGTCGCTCAGGAAATCCGTGCTGCCGGCGGTACAGCTTCTGTATTCCTCGCCGATATCGCTGATGCCGACGCCGTGCAGGGCATGCACGCGGCAGTCGCTGCCGAACTCGGTGCGGTCGACATTCTGGTACTCAATGCCTCCGTGCGTCGCGAGATTCCGTTCATGGAAATGAGCTTCGACGAATGGCGGCAGGTGATGGGCATCTCTCTCGACGGCTCCTTTCATTGCATCCAGGCAGTCTTGCCGGGCATGCTGAAAGCGGGACACGGCAACGTGATCTCGCTCGGTGGGGATACTGCGCTCAACGGGGCTGTCGGCAAGGTACACAGTTCTGCAGGGAAAAGCGGCCTCGCCGGCATGACGCGCGCACTGGCGCGGGAATTTGGCCCGCAAGGCATACGCTTCAACTGCGTCTCGCCGGGACACTTCAACACTGTGCGGGTCGGCAAGCGCGCCGAGCGCCCTGCCGCGACCGGACATATTCCGCTGAGCCGTTATGGCGAACCGAACGAGATCGCCGCCACAGTACGTTTCCTGTGCAGCCCCGGTGCCGGCTTCATCACCGGCCAGACGATCCACGTCAACGGCGGCCAGTGGATGTTTTGATCCGTAAAATATTATTTAATAAAAACATATACTTAAAGAGGATATTGCCATGACCACCCGACACCCCGAACGTTTCCCCGCAATCCCGCCCGAGCAATGGAACGAGGAGCAGAAAAAAGTCGCTGCCGCCATCGCCTCCGGTCCCCGCGGTGAAGTCCGCGGTCCTTTCCTTGCACTGCTGCGCAGCCCCGGCCTCGCGCACACCGTGCAGCAGGTCGGCGAATACCTGCGCTTCAAATGCCCGCTGGACCGGCGCATTGCCGAGATGTCGACGCTGATGGCGGCGCGTCACTGGACGCAGCAATATGAGTGGCAGTCGCATTACAAACACGCCATGAAAGCCGGACTCAACCCGGCGATCGCGCAGGCCATCGCCGAAGGCCGCCGCCCGACCGGCATGGCGATTGACGAAGAAGCGCTGTACGACATGCTCACCGAAGTGCTGCACAACCAGAGCGTCTGTGATGCGACCTATTCCCGCGCGCTCGGCGTGTTCGGCGAACAGGGCGTGATCGAACTGGTCGCCATCGCCGGTTATTACGCGATGCTGGCGATGGTTCTCAACGTCGGCCGCAAGGCGCTGCCGGCCGGACAGGAACCGCAGCTGCCCTGGTTCCCGAACTGAACTGAAGCAGCAGATGCTGCAGTTCCTGTTGCTGCCGGCCCTGCTGGCGGGACATTCCTTTGCATCGATGGCGGTGCTGGTGTTGCCGGCGGTGGCACCCGCCGTCGCACGCGACTACGGCTTCGACCCTTCGCTGATCGGTTACCAGATCAGTCTGGTCAGTCTCGGCATGGTGGTGACGCTGACACTGCTCGGCAGCACTACACGCCGTTACGGTGCGGCGCGAACCAACCAACTGGGCCATGCACTGACTGCCACCGGCATGCTGGTGCTGCTGATTCCCTATAGCGCTTTCCTGATCATCGGTTCGCTGGTCATCGGACTCGGCTACGGCATGATCACGCCTTCAGCTTCGCACCTGCTGATGCGTTACACCCCGCCGCAGCGGCGCAGCACGGTATTCTCAATTCACCAGACCGGCATTCCCGCCGGCGGCATGCTCGCCGCATTGATTGCACCAGCAGTAACGATCTACGCCGGCTGGCGCTGGGCCGTAGTACTGAGCGCGCTGCTGCTGTTCGGCGTAGTGCTGCTGATGCAGAGCGGTCGCCGCAGTTGGGATGACGACCGCGACCGAAATGCACCGGTGGTGACCCCCAACCCGCTCGCCGGTGCCATTGCAATCTGGCAGCAGCGCGAGCTGCGGCTGATCACCATCGCCGGCAGCTGTTTTTCGTGGGCGCAGTTCTGCGCTGCGACTTTTGCCGTGGTCGCCTGCGTCGAGACCCTGGGCATGAATCTGGTGGTAGCGGGTACGGTGCTGACAGTGGTGCAGATTGCCAGCGCCTCCGGCCGCGTGCTGATCGGCTGGATCACCGACCGTGTCGGCGATACCGCGCGCGTGCTGTCATGGAATGCCGGAATACTGACCTTGTTCACGCTGGGCGGCTTCGCCATCCATGACGGAACGCCGCTGTTGCTGGTCTATCTGCTGTTTGCCGTGCTCGGCGCCACTTCAGGATGCTGGCCCGGCGCCATCCTTGCCGAAGTCGGACGGCTGGCACCGCAGGGTCAGGTGAGTCTGGCGATCAGCGGCTCTCTGGTGATCACCAATGTCGGCAAATTCATCGGCCCGATCATTTTTGCCAACGTGTATGCGCTGACGCGCAGCTACGGCATCGCTTTTGTATCGCTGGTGGTGCCGGCTGCAGTCGCGTTCTATTGCCTCGTTGCCGCAAGACGCGGCAAAACTGGCAGCGCCTAACCGAGGATCTGGCTGACCTGTTCCTGGCGCAGCAACTCGTAGACAAAAGCCTCGAGTTCCGGTCCCAGCGCATCGCGCACCGACAGCATACCGATGGGCCAGCCGTCCTTGACCACCGGAAGGTGACGGAAACGGCCGTCATGCATGATCGCCAGCGCATGCGCAAACGACTGGTCCGGTGAAATGCATTTGGGATTGGCAGTCATCACCACACTGAGCGGCGTGGTTTTGCTGTCGAGGCCGGCGGCAACCACGCGGAACAGCGCATCGCGTTCGGTGAACACGCCGACCAGGCGGCCGTTGTCGACCACCATCATCGCACCGACGTTGCGCTGCTTCATCTGCCGCGCGGCTTCCGCCACCGTCATGCTGCCCGGTGCGGTGAGCAGCTTCTGTCCGGCAATGATGTCATTGATCGTGCGTTCGGCCATATGAACCTCCGTGCGCTGCAGTCGGGAAAACTTCGGAAACTTCTGAATATTCCGGGACTTCACCGAAACGCCGCGGGCGGCGTCGCTCCGAAACCATGCTACGCCGCGACCGCGACAGGGTCAAACAGTGGAGCGGCCTTCGCGCATGTAAACCGGCAAATCCATCTGCGGCGGCCTGCAGCCCGGAATGTCATACATCATCTGCGCGACATAACCGCGGTGATAATTGGTATGCATCACCATGTGCAGCAGGATTTCACCGCGCGTCATCGCACCGGGATTACCGCCAATCAACATGTAATTAACGGTTTCTCCCAGACTGGCGGTCGTCTGCCGGTCTGCCCAGTCGACATACCAGGCGTCGACCTGCTGCTGCAACGTCCACAGCTCGGGCAGCGGCGGATGGTCCTTGGTGTTACGCGCCTCGTAACCGTGATCGCGCCCTTCAAGGTGAGCCTGCCAGATGCGATCGATGACGTAGATATGGTTCAGCGTGTGCACCATATTCTTGAACAGCGACGGCCGCGGCTTTGCGATTTCCTCGGCGGGTAAGGCGGCGACTGCGTCGAACATCACCTTGTTTGACCACTGCGCGTAACGGGCCATCATGCTCGCTTCTTTGGCATCCATACTCTGGCACTCCGGAATTAATGTTTGATTGGCGCGGCCGGAAATTATGCGGTGATACCGATCTTGCGCTGCAGGTCGCCGATCACCTGCGTCCACGGGCGCTTGCGCCAGCGCACCCGCTCACCGATCGGTTTGTTCTCGACGTCCGCATGCACCTTCATCGCCACAAACACCGGCCCGGGTTTGCCGAGGATTTCCGGCAGCGCCGCTACTGCTGCTTCCAGTTCGGTAAACGAATAGGTGCGCGGATACCCGGCGCCCTTCGCCAGCATTTCATAGTTGACGTTCTTGGCGTTCGGCACCGGCTGGCCACCGGTGGTGGCGTAACACTCGTTGTCGAGCATGAAATGGTAAAAGTTCGCGGGATTCTGCTCGGCAATGGTCAGCAGGATGCCCAGCCCCATCTGCACATCACCTTCGGAATCAAACAGCACCACCCGTCGCTTGGGTTGAGCCATCGCCAGACCGAATGCAAATGCCGCGTGTCCGCCCATCGCCGGATCGCCCATCGGCAGATCAAGGTCAGGCTGATCGCTGATCTTCACCCAGTGTTTGCCGCCGCGTCCGGGCACCACTATGGCGTCGCCGCGATGGGGTTTGAATGCTTTGAGAAAATCTTCAGTACTGAACATTTGCGCTCCTAGCCGTTGAACTGGTATTCGTCGCCGACGAGCACCGCCACCGGACGTTTTGTTTTTTTCGATTCATTGAAGGCCAGACTGATGCGATCGGCATCAGCGTCGCTTTCGACAAGGTAATAGTTGATGCGGAAAGCGTTGAGGAAAGGCTCGGTGTAGACCGACGCGGTATCCGCAGTAGGGGCACCGTGTCGCGTCCAGCCGCGCATGCCAACGACAAACACCACCGGAATTTCGAGTCCAAAGAGCCAGCCGCGGATGGAATCGCCAGACTCCATCAGACCGGTGTTCTGAATCAGCACAACCGGTATAGCACCGCCGACCGCCAGACCCGCCGCCACCGAACAGGCCAGGCCCTCCCGCGGCACTGCCACCAGCGTCAGCGACGGCTCTGCTTTCATCAGCAGGTAAAGCCAGTTGGTTTCGCTGTCGGGCAGCCATACGACATGGGTGACGCCGTGTTTCTTCAGCTGATTCAGAACAATTTCGGGGCTCAGGTGAGCCTTGGATGCGTCATTCATTTCAGTTTCTTTCCATTGATGACATTTTGGATTCGGCCAGCCGGATCAATCGCCCTCCAGCTTGGCTTCAGCGACCACCTTGGTCCACTTGGCGATTTCGGCTTTGACATGGGAGGCAAACTGATCCGGAGTCTTGGCGGTGATCATCACCCCCTGATCTTCAAACCGCTTGCGCAACACCCCCGCCAGCACCTTGTTACCGTCGGCATGCAGCTTGTCGAGGATCGGTTGCGGAACCTTGGACTGTGTACACAAGCCGTACCACCCCGTGACATCGTAGCCCGGCACGCCGGATTCGGCGAAAGTCGGAACATCCGGCAATTGCGCACTG
Source organism: Betaproteobacteria bacterium (assembly GCA_947465215.1). Lineage (GTDB taxonomy): Bacteria > Pseudomonadota > Gammaproteobacteria > Burkholderiales > SG8-41. Next base: position 20,459 of record CANHZX010000001.1, read on the forward strand.
CGTTCTGCGGAGGTCACCGCGAGCCCGCGCAAGCGACCCGACTTCACTGCGGCGAGCGGTGCACCGGCGAGATTACCCACCGAGGACTCCATGTGGCCGCTGATCACATCGGCCAGGGCCTGCGACGCGCCCTTATACGGCACGTGGATGATGTTGATCTTGGTCATCGACTTGAGCAGTTCGATCGACAGGTGCGGCGAGGCGCCGACACCCGACGAGCCGTAGTTCAACTTGCCGGGATTCTTGCGGGCGTAATCGATGTACTGCTGTAGATTCCTGATCGGCATCGAAGGATGCACCATGAACAGGTTAGGCACACCGCCGATCCACACCGGAAAGGCAAAATCACCGATCGGATCGTAAGTCAGGCGTTTGGCAAACCGGGCCGGTGTGACTGAATGCGAGCCGATGTTGCACAACACCATGGTGTAGCCGTCAGGCGGCGCCTTGGCCGTTGCTTCAGTGGCGATATTGCCTGCGGCGCCGGGCCGGTTCTCCACCAGCACGTTGCCGCCCCACAATTCGCCAAGCGCCTGCGCCATCATCCGCGCCGCGGTATCAACACCGCCGCCCGGCGTATATCCGACCAGGATGCGCACCGGTCGCGTACCCGGGTAGTTCTGCGCCTGGACGACGCCGGCCGCGAACAATACAGAAATCAGGATGATACGTATGGCGTTTTTCATCGGCTTCTCCTCATCTGATGGCCCTTGTAATCAGGGCTTGTTGATTTCTCGTTAATTTTGTTGCCGCTGCGTTACCGCAAACGGCTTTAACGGGTAACTCAGTCAATCTTGGCACCGGCCTTGCGGATCACTTCCGCCCATTTCGCAGAGTCCGTTCGCACCAGCGACCAGAACTCTTCCGGCGTTCCGGTCAGCGGTTCAGAACCCAAAGCCAGAATGCGTTCAGTGGCCGCCGGCGAGTTCACCGCCTTGTTGAGTTTGGTATTGAGCGCAGCAACGATCGCCTTCGGAGTGCCCGCTGGAACCACCATACCGTGCCAGGTTGTGGCTTCATAACCGGCAACGCCGGATTCAATCAACGTAGGCACTTCGGGAAATACCGCGGAACGTTTTGCACCGGTTACCGCCAGTCCGCGCACGCGGCCGGCCTTGACGTGACCGCTGGCTGAATTAAGTCCCTCCATCATCAGTTGCACCTGCCCGGACATCAGATCGGCGATGGCTGCAGGACCACCCTTGTAAGGTACATGCACGATCTGCGTGCCGGTCATGTTCTTCAGCAGTTCGAAACCGATGTGACCGGGCGAGCCGTTGCTCGACGACGCATTGAACAGCTTGCCGGGATTCTGCTTCGCGTAGTCGATGACTTCACGCATATTGCGGAACGGTGACTTCGGACTCGCCAGCACCATCATGTAGCCGGTAATGGTCTGCCCAACGGGCGCGAGTTCGCGCAACGCATCAATCGGCGGTTTGCTCACCAGATGCGGGCCGATGGCCAGCGAACCGATGGGGGCGTAGCCGATCGTGTAGCCGTCGCGCGAGGCCCGCGCTGTGAGTTCCATACCGAGCTGAAGTGCGCCGCCCGGCCGGTTATCGACGACCACCTGCTGGCCGAGTTCGCGCGCGAGTTCCGTGGCAACGATGCGCGCAACGTTGTCGGTCGAGGCCCCGACCGCCTGCGGCACGATCATGCGCACCGGGCGATCTGGATAGGCGGACCATGCGGGGGCCGCCAGTATCAGCGACAACAGCAACCAGACTTTGCAACCGTTCGGCAATACCGTGGTGCCCTGCATGATCGCCTCCCCGCTGTTTAATTACCGCTGGTGATCCCCGCGGCCTTAACCGTCTTGGTCCATTTTGCCAGTTCGGCATGAATGAACTTGCGCGCTTCTGCGGCGCTGTTGCCCACGGGCACCGCGCCAAGACGGGCAACGCGCTCTTTCACATCCGGCAACGCCAGCAGGCGCACGGATTCGGCATTCAGTTTTTCGACCACGGGAGCGGGAATTTTCGCCGGCCCCATCATCACCACCCAGGACGTAGATTCATATCCTGGTACAGTCTCGGCAATCGGTATCGCATCCGGCAGTTCTGCGGAACGCGTCTTCGACGTGATACCCAGCACTTTCAGGCGACCGCCCTTAATGTGCGGCAAGGTTGCGATCAGCGTATCGAACATGACATTGACCCGTCCGGCGAACAGGTCGGGGTGCGCCGCAGTACTGCCCTTGTACGGCACATGCAGCATCTTGACGCCGGTCATAAGCTTGAACAGCTCCGCGCTCATGTGCGGGGAAGTGCCGGTGCCGCTGGACGCAAATGTCACGCCGTCGGGCTTGGATTTGGCGAGATCGATCAACTCCTTCACCGATTTCACCTGGAACTGGGGATTGCTCACCAGTACCAGCGGATTGGAAGCGGCGATAGTCACGAAAGTGAAATCGCGATCCGAGTCGTAGGGCAGTTTGTGGATCGCCGGGTTGATGGCAAAACTCAACGCAACCATGCCCAGCGTATAACCATCGGGCGCGGACTTGGCGACAAGATCGGTACCGATGATGCCGGAGGCGCCGGTGCGGTTGTCGACCACCGCGGTCACACCCCAGGTCTGTGCGAATTTGTCGGCAAACAGGCGCGCGATGACGTCCGATGCACCACCCGGCGGGAAGGGCACGATGATGCGGATCGGCCGCTCGGGATAAGCGGCAGCAGCCGGCAGTGCAAAAACAGATGCGGCCAACAAAACAGCACAGGACATTGCAACGCGCAGGCAAAAGGCCGGCGCGGTCATGCATGAAACTTGAGACATGTCATCCCCTCCGATGAAGGCGGCATTGTGGCGCATGTGGCACGACCGTGGAAGCCTTGCGCACCACCGTCCGTATGGTGTTACGCCGGACAATCGGCTTTTAAAAAATACTTTTTTATCAACATCTTATAAACGTAACTCAAAAACGCCGACTCACCGCCGGAAGATCTTCGCAATGCCATAGCGCCCAAATTGGCTATGCGCCAGAATATCGCCCTCGCGCCACGCGCGAAAAAAACCGAAATCACGCTATCAATTGGGGGAGTACATGAGAGCAGTCCAGCAGGGCAGCAAAGACCGCGCCGCCATCCTCGCATCGCTGCCGATGCGGGCGGACGAAGATCCGTTTGTCGTCGCTATCGGCGGTTTCTACCGCCGCTGGTTCAACCTGATCGACGACCTGCAGTTGCTGATCGACACCGTCGCGAAAATCAAAAGCACAGAGGACGAAGACTGGGTCCCGGTGTGGAGCGCGGTCGGCGCTGAGTACGAAAAGAAAGGCGACGCCCTGCTCGCACGCAAGGACAAGACCGGCGCACGTCAGGCCTATGTGCAGGCCAAAACCTATTACAGCCTCGCACGTTTCCCGTCACCGTATTGGTCGGGATCGCCGATCTGCCCGCCGACGATGAGCCCGATGAAGGCCCAGTCGTATGAAGACTATCTGCGCTGCTATGAGAAGTCTGCTGCTCTGCTTCCCGATCCACCGGAAACCATTGTCGTCACCAAAAACGGCATGAAGGCGACGGGTTTTCTGCGCCTGCCGAAAGGCGCATCGAAATCGAACAAGGTCCCGGCCGTGCTGGTGATGTGCGGCGCCGACATGTACAAGGAAGACCGCGAAAAATACGCTGAAGGCGCGCTGTCCCAGGGCATGGCTGCGCTGGTCGTTGATGCACCGGGGACAGGGCAAACCACATTCCCGCATGCGCCGGAATCCGTCGTAGCCTGGCAGGCCGCGCTGGATGTTCTGCAGAAACGTCCCGAGATCGACGGCAACCGCATCGGCGCCTTCGGCGTCAGCCGCGGCGGCCTGTGGGTGATCCGCCTCGCCGCTAATGACCCGCGCATCAAGGGTCTGATCGCCTGTGCCCCGGGAGGCGCCGGTTACTGGGGTTCACCGGAAGAACGTGCCGAATGGCGCGCTGCGGCCTACGAACGCGCCAAGACCAACTGGTTCGGTCCGCGGGGCACGCGCCCGCCGTTAAAAGAAGTGACTGAAGAAGACCAACGCAAGGATTTCCTGCGCTGGTCGCTGAAAGACCAGGATCTGCTGAAGAACCTGACCATGCCGATGTACCTGGTCAACGGCAAGATTGACCACCTGACCCCCATCGGCAATCTCTACATGCTGCTGGAGTCCGGCCCGGCCGACGGCCGCGTCGCCCGTGTTTATCCGGATGACGGCCATATCGCCGCGAAGAACGAACGAGAGTGGGGCCCGGCATCGTGGGCCTGGCTGCGCGGCGTGCTGACCAAGGGCATGAAACCGGCAAAACCAGCTGTGAAACGAGTGGTCAGCTTCACCATCAGCAAACCGGCCAAAGCCAAGGTCAAGGCCAAGACCAAGACCAAGCCTGTTGCCACGAAAAAAACCGTCAAGAAAAAGGTGGTGGCAAAGAAGTAACCCTTTAACCATCACTGCAAAACGGCGCACTGCCTTCAGTGCGCCGTTTTTATTTCGCAATCCGCAACACTTGCTTATTGCTTGGTAACAAGGTCCCCGATCGCACGCCAGGAATCGCATTCACTGGCGCCACGTGAGCGATTGTCGCTGACAATTTTCTCTGCACGCCCGATCACTTCATTGGCACCCTGCCGGTCCCGCTCCGTACGCATTGGTGCCGATTTCATTGACAGCAGCATACCATTCACCATGTCGCGGCATTGCGTTTCGGTGGGCATTTTGTGTTGAGACTGGGCTGGTAGTGTCAAAACCAGCATCAGGCACCCGGTCAGTAATCTGATGGCATTCACCTTGTCACCTCATTGATCTAAAACATCAGCCGAGCATATTCTCGGCAACACTTCTCCGATCGGCAACCGTACCACCGCATCCGCAACCTCATCAAACCGAGTCGCTTCGGCATTGATGATCACCACCCTCGCTCCGGCATCGAGCGCGCGCGGCACCGCGGCCGCCACCGGGTAAACCTGCAACGTGCTGCCGATGGCAATAAACAAATCGGCTTCGGCAGCAACAGTCATCGCACGCTCGATCACCTCCGGAATCAATTGCTGACCGAAGGAGATGGTGTCGCTTTTGAGCAGGCCGCTGCATTCGAGGCATTGCGGGTCTTCATCGCCTGCGCGCACGCGATCCAGCGTTTCCTGCATCGGGCCGCGCCAGCCGCAGGACAGGCACACCACCCGGTGCAAGGTGCCGTGTACCTCAATCACTTTCTCGGATGAAACTCCGGCGCGCTGATGCAGACCGTCGATGTTCTGGGTGATCAGCGCGTGAAGCTTGCTGCGCATTTCCAGTTCAGCCAGCGCGCGATGCCCGCCATTGGGATCCGCGGTCCATGCCGGATGCGCAAGCCGCGATTGCCAGGACAGGCGACGCACTTCGGGATCGCTCGTGTAATAACGGATGTCCGACATGCGCTCGGCTTTGGGGTTGAGCGTCCACACACCCTGGGGACCGCGAAAGTCGGGAATCCCGGAGTCGGTGGAAATGCCCGCACCGGTGAGCACAACGATACGCTGTGCCGCTTCAATCCAGCCGCGGATGGTATCGAGTTCGGGATAAGCGTTCATTTGCGGATGATGCCGCAGTGCCGGAGGCCGCACCACATCGGCGCATGACCGCGCTGCCATCCGGTTTAAGCCACACCCTGAGCACCGATTTCCGGCCTAAAGCGCCGGATTTGCGCGAAAAACGCTATTTTCCTGATGCATGGGTTAAAAAATTAACAGCTATTGCGTCGCAACATTGTAATAAATTGATGCTCCAATCAGTACGCATCACATTGATTTATAAATCTTATAAGTCGCGATGTTTTTACTGCATAGCAATATCAAGGAGTCTGCCATGAGAACCGTTTCGACCAAAGCCACTACCAGTTCCGAACTGCTTGCCCGCGTCCGCCTGACCGCTGCAGACCGCTGTCGCGCCGAAGCCGCGCTGCAGCGCGGTGAAGCGCTGGCCAACCTGCTGCTGGGTGCTCCACGTATCGTGAAAGGTTGGATTGAGCATCATCCGCAGCACGCGACTGATCCGCGACAACTGAAATCCGCCGGCTGATTCCAGCAAGCGGACGCGCTGCGTAAATACGCGGCGTTGCTGTAACGCCGGCGACCGGCCGGAGGGTGAGGTCGCGGCTGTGGCCGTTATAATCTGGCGGAAACATGCCGCTCGCCCTGCTACTCATTCTCATCAGCATCACCTTCATTACCATGAAGGGCAGTCGCATCCTGATGACGCTATATGCGGTTGATCTCGGCGCAGGCCCTTTCGAAACCGGCATCCTGTTTGCACTGTACGGCCTGTTTCCGCTGCTGCTGGCCATCGCCGCCGGACGCCTCGCCGACCGCTTCGACAACCGCCTGCTGATGTACTGGGGGCTGGGCACTTACACCGTCAGTCTGGTGCTGCCGTATTTTTTCCCGTCGCTGGCAACGCTTTATTTCGTTGCGCCGCTATGGGGATTCACCAGCATGCTGTGGGTGGTAGCTACACAAAACCTGGTCGGCGTGCTGTCGACCACCGAAACCCGCACGCGCAACTTCAGTTATTACAGCCTCGGCGAATCTACCGGCTCGGTGATCGGCCCGATCGCCGTCGGCCTGTCCATCGACACGTTCTCCCACGTGCCGACCTTCCTGCTGGTCGCCGTGATTCCGGCGGTTTGCGGACTGACTGTCGCGTTCAAGCGCGATCTGTATCCGTCGACGGCCACTGTCGGCAGCGGCACGCAGGCGCCGCGCAATATGAAAGATCTGCTCGCGCTGCCGGCGATGCGCAATGCATTGCTGTCGAACGCGGCGGTGATGACCGGCCTCGACCTGTTCAACCTGTACATGCCGATCTACGGCCACAGCCTGAAATTCTCGGCAACGACCATCGGCCTGATCATGGGCGCCTTTGGCGTCGCCGCCTTCGTTACCCGCCTGTTCATTCCGCCGATCACCAAGCGCTACGGCGAACGCGCGATGCTCGCCGGCGCTTTCATTATTTCGGGTGTGGCGTTCATGGCTTTTCCGCTGACCACCAGCGCGCCTTTGCTCGCAGCCAGTGCATTTTTACTCGGCCTCGGACTCGGTTGCGGCCAACCGCTGTCAATGATCCTGTCCTTCAATGCCGGACCACCCGGCCGCTCGGCGGAAGCGATTTCGATGCGCCTTGCAGTCAGTTACGGCGCTCATGTGTTCGTACCACCGGCCTTCGGCGTCATCGGCGCTGCGGTCGGCGGCGTAGCCACCATTTTCTGGACCTGCGCCGCCATCATGGGCTGCGGATCATGGATCAACCGCAGCGCAGCCGTCGCTGCAGAACACAAGGAGAAGTCGTGATGGCAAGCTATCCCGAACTCAAGAACCGCGTTTCACTGATCACCGGCGCTGCGCAAGGCATCGGCGCGGAAACCGCGCGCCTATTTGCCGCGCAGGGCTGCAAGGTCGCCATCGTCGACATCGACGCCGACAACGGCAACAAGGTCGCTGATGCGATCGGCAAATCCGGCGGAAATGCACGGTTCTTCAAAACAGACATTACGGACGCCGCATCGGTCGAGCAATGCATCGCCGGTATCATCGCAGGCTTCGGCGGTATCGACATCGTCATCAACTGCGCCGGCGGCTACGGCCGACTGGCGAGCGTGGAGGACATGACCATCGACGAGTGGGACCGCACCGTGACGCTGAACCTGCGCAGCGTGTTCCTGATCTGCAAGATGGCGATCCCGCACCTGAAAAAATCCAAAGCGGGACGCATCATCAATGTGTCATCGATTTCCGGGCGTACCGTACACGCCGCCTCATCGCCGGCATACGGCGCCGCCAAGGCCGGTGTAACCCAACTGACGCGTTTTCTCGCCTTCCAACTCGGTCCCGACAACATCACCGCCAACGCGGTGGCGCCGATCACCACACTGACGCCGCGTGTCGCCGCACTGCGCAGCGAAGCCGACATCGAACGCATCGCCTCGCAGGTACCGCTGCGCCGGCTGGCTGTTCCCGAAGATCACGCACAGGCGATGCTGTTCCTCGCCTCGGATGCCGCCGCTTACATCAACGGCGTGGTGCTGGACGTCAATGGCGGCCGGGTGATGATGTAATGTAGCGACCTGCAGTCACAACAACGCTTTTCCGGAGGAGAAAAATGTCGTTGAAACTGAATAATCTGGCTTGGTTGATTGGACTCAGCGCCCTGCTGCTGCCGTTAGCAGCATGGTCGGCGAACGCAACGTATCCAACGCGCCCGATACGCATCGTCACATCCGAGCCGGGCGGCGGTAACGACATCATCGCGCGCATCATCGCCGAAGGCATAAACAGCAGCCTGCCGCAGCGTGCCGTGGTCGACAACCGCGGCATCGTCGCCGCGGAGATTGCCGCCAGGGCAGCACCCGACGGCCACACGCTGCTGGTTTACGGATCGAATATCTGGCTGACGCCCTTCCTGCGCAACAAGGTGGCCTGGGACCCGATCCGGGATTTCACGCCGGTAATCCTCGCCGTGCAGTTGCCCAACATCCTGGTCGCTCACCCGACGCTGGCAGCGAAATCGGTAAAAGACATCATCGCACTCGCCAAAGCCAAACCGGGCGAACTCAATTACGCTGCCGGCACCATCGGCGTATCACCGCATCTGGCGGCCGAACTGTTCAAGGCGCTGGCCGGCGTCAACATCACCATGGTCCCGTACAAAGGCGGCGGTCCCGCGCTCAATGGCCTGATCGGCGGCGAAACGCACATCATGTTTCCCAATGCCGGCGCCGTAATGCCGCATATCCGCTCCGGCCGCGTCCGGGGGATCGCTGTTTCCACTGCCAAACCTTCGGCACTAGTGCCTGACCTGCCGACCATCGCGGCAGCGGTGCCGGGCTATGAAACCATGGCAGTCATCCACATGTTCGCGCCGGCAAAAACACCGACTGCGATCATCGACGTGCTCAACGGCGAAGCCGCGCGCACGCTAAACAAACCCGAGACCAGAGAACGTCTATTTAACATCGGTGCCGAAGTAGTCGCCGGCACGCCGACGCAACTCGGCGCCTATATGCGAGCGGACATGGAAAAGATGGGTAAGGTCATCAAGGACGCCGGGATACACGAGTAAAAAGACCGGCAAGGTTGGATGTATCGACCAACCTTGCCGTTCACTGGCGCAGTATTAAAACCCCAGCGATTCGCCCGCACCCAGCAGGGTTGCGATGCCGAGAATCAGGAAAATGGCCGCAGCAACCCGATGCACGATGGTGACCGGCATCCGGTCGGCAATGCGGTCACCGAGGATCACCGCCGGCACATTGGCAATCATCATGCCCAGCGTGGTGCCAAGAACCACCGGCACCACTGTCTGATACTGTGCCGCCAGCGCAACCGTCGCGATCTGTGTCTTGTCGCCCATCTCGGCCAGGAAGAAGGCGATCAGCGTAGTGACGAACACGCCGGCTTTCGGAAATTTGGCGTCATTCTCATCAAATTTGTCGGGGATGAGCATCCACCCCGCCATCGCAATAAACGAAATGCCGAGAATCCAGCGCAGGGTCTCGGGACCGAGAATGGATGTGATCCACGCACCCACCACACCCGCAAGGGCATGATTGAACAGGGTGGCGACCAGAATGCCGAAACAGATCGGCCATGGCTTGCGGAATTTTGCGGCGAGGATGAAAGACAGCAGTTGTGTCTTATCGCCGATTTCAGCGAGTGCAACGATTCCGGTGGAAATGAGAAAGGCTTCCAACTTGAACTCCTTGGCCGGTTAAAGACAGATGACCACACCGCTTCTCCGGCCAGTCCGAAGGCGATATGGTCAAAGGTCTTGCCAAGTCAGGAAACCGCTTGCGCCATGGCCCGCAGACCAAGTGTGTTGACGCAAGCACCTCTCTAGGAGGGCGGCTACTCCCCAATGACCGGACGATTGTAATGGGCAGCCAACCCCCTGTCTATTCAACCGCCTAAAACCCGAACAGCCCTTTCAGCGCCTTCACGCCTTCCTGCACCGCATCGGCCGGATTGGGCGTCGCCGAACTGCCACCCGATGCAGCGCCGCCGCTGCGCGACCGCGATCCGCTGCCGCCTATGCCATCTTCACCGAGCATTGCTGCAGCGGTGGATTTGAATCGAACCTTGGCCGCCCACTCCTGGTTCCAAACGGCATTGGGATCCTTGGGTCGCGGCGGATGCACGAAGTTGGCCTCATCACCATAAGCGATGAAACGCAGGAAGGCAGCAGGCGCTGCCGCGACAAACTGGGCCGGTACCACGCACTCCGTCGTCGAGGCCGGCATCACCACGCGCTCCTTGATCAGCCGCGCGACTTCAGCCGGCGGCAGCCAGTTCATCAACTGGTCCCCGAATTCACGGCTGTTGCTGGAACTCCAGAATACGACGTCTTCGGTGCCTTCCTTTCCGCCCATCGCCGTTGCGAAATAACCGTTGGCATTGGCAACGCCGTTCCATGACAGGCGGATGCCGCCGCCGGATTTCGCCTGCGCCAGATTCACCGGCTGCATGAAATCGAATTTTTCGGCGAGTGAAAACCGGATATCCGGCGAATAGTTGCCCTTGACCTGATGCTCACCGCGCAAGGAAGCATCGCCCGGCACACGCTGGCCGTCTCGCTGATTGGGCCAGTCACCATAGGTCTTGCTGCGCGAAGCCGAAGGCCCGCGCGGCACGTTGACGCGGCGGCTGATCAGGCCCTGCGGCACATCGCCTTGAGCGAGTTTCGAAAAATCAATCACATAGGGCTGACCGGCGCCGGCCTGCTCACCGCAACCCCAGAAAATCAGCATGCGGCCTCGCGGTTTCTCGAAATTCTCCGGCATACCGTCTTCACGCGGTTCCGCACGCTGGCGCTGCGGCGTTTCCAGCGGCAGGCTGGCACCCATCTTCATACCGGCAGGAATCTCGTGCGCCGCAGCCGGCGTACCGGACGCACTGCGCTGTGATCCGAGTTCCAGCCACATCGTGCGGTTCGGTCCGCCCTCCATGCCGCCACCCAGTATCATGCGGCCGATGTCCATTGCCGACGGACCACCGCCGCCACCCATACTGCCCATCGGCAGGCCACTGGTGGTATCGACGCTCATCCAGTAGACGGCAATCGGCGGCGTGATTTTCTGCTGCTGGGTCAGCGCAGTCGCCGGACAGACCGCCAGCGCAGCGAGGGCATAACGCAGTGAATTCTTCATAACAGTCTCCATGGGTGCAGGATTCCGGAATTGTTGCCGCATTCGGTCGCCAGGTATTTGATCCTGATCATAGTTTATCGCGCGGCGCAGCGTGCAAACATCATTCGACGCATGCTAGGCTGCACCTCAAACAGTTCCGGAGGAGAAACGATGAAACGTATACGCATGAACAAGTTGCGTACAATAGTTCTGCTTGTCGCTGGACTCTGCAGCGTGAATTTCACGCAGGCGCAGAATTTTCCCAACCGCGCGGTGCGCATGCTGATTCCGTTCACGGTTGGCAGCGCGGCCGACGTGATCGCCCGCGCGATGGAACCGGCGCTGCGCGAACGTCTGGGCCAGCCGCTGGTGATCGACAACCGCGCTGGCGCCGGCGGCAACATCGCTGCCGAACTGACATCGAAAAGTGCGCCCGACGGCTACACGCTGTTCATGGGCACCATCGGTACACAGGCGATCAATTACAGCCTGTATTCCAAGCTCAACTACCACCCGCTGAACAGCTTCACGACGATTGCACGTGTCGGCGACAGTCCCAATGTGCTGGTGCTCAATCCGTCGGTACCGGCGAAGTCAGTGAAGGAACTGATCGCGCTCGCCAAAGCCAAACCCGGCGTGCTGAACTACGGCACTTCCGGTGCAGGCACATCAGTACATCTGTCGGCGGAACTGTTCAACAGCATGGCCGGCGTGAAAACCGTACACGTCGCCTACAAGGGCGCATCGGAAGCACTGACCGCACTGATCTCGGGACAGACGGACATCCAGTTCGCCAGCGTGTCGTCGGCGATTCCAATGATCAAGGCCGGACGTCTACGCGGATTGGGCGTGACTTCGCCGACGCGCGTTGCCGCCATTCCCGATGTGCCGACGATTGCCGAAGCTGGACTGCCGGGTTACGCCGCGGTGGCCTGGTACGGCATTGTCGGTCCGGCGGGCATCCCGACCCCGATCGTGGCGATTCTCAGCAAGGCCGCGCTCGACTCGCTGGCCCAGCCTGATGTGAAAACGCGCCTCGCCGCCTCCGGCGTTGAAGTGAATCCCGGCAACCCTGAGGAATTCCGCAAATTGATTGAAACTGAAATCCCGAAGTGGGCCGCCGTGGTCAAGGCCTCTGGCGCCAAAGCCGACTGAGTTTTGGGGCTCCAATAAAAAAGCCGTTCATCAAGAACGGCTTTTTTTCCGATAGGCGGAGTCAGGCGATTTTCACAGCAATCTTTCCAACCATCGCACTGCTGTCCATGCGCGCTTTCGCCGCTGGCAATTCGTCAAAACTGAAAATACTGTCGATCAGCGGCTTGATCCGTCCATCCATGATCGCCGGCAGCACATCCCGCTTGAAACCGGTCGCCGCCTCAGCCTTGCCGGATGCCGGCAGATGCGCATTGGACACGCCGAACACTTCCAGCCGCCAGGCATGCACGGCATTGAGATCAATCTCGGCCTTGAACACGTTGTCGACATAACCGACAGTGGCCAGACGCCCGCGGAAACCCAGCGTGCGCATGCATTCGGCGAACACCGAGCCGCCGACGCCGTTGATCACCAGATCGATACCCTTGCCGCCGTTCAACTCCTTGACCTTGTCGGCAAAATCCGGCTTGCGTGTGGCGATGCCAAAATCGAGACCGATGGTTTTCAGCTTATCGATTTTTTCCTGCGAACCCGAAGTGCCGATCGACTTGGCACCGATCAGTTTCGCCAACTGGATGCTCGCCATACCCGCGCCTGAGGACACGCCCATGATCAGCACGGTTTCGCCTTTCTGCAGTTTGCCGAACTGGTAAATCATTTCCCATGCGGTGATAAAACTGATCGGAATCGCCGCAGCTTCTTCCCAGGACAGATGCCCAGGCTTGGGCATCATCTGCGCGATGTCCATCACCGCGTATTCGGCAAAACCGCCGCGTACACGGCCGAACACCGCATCGCCGACCTTGACGCCGGTCACGCCTTCACCGATCGCGTGCACGACGCCGGAGGCTTCACCACCGCCGAGTTTTTCAGGGCCGCCATGCACCACGCCGCCGACAAACAGTTCGCCGCGGTTCAGCGCGGAAGCATGCACCTTGATGACCAGCTCGCCGGCTTTGGGCTGCGGTAACGGTACATCGCGGAATTCGAGAACGTTTTTGTGATCTTTGGTGACGATCCAGCAGGATTTCATAATTTTTCCATAAAAACAATAGGTTGTGGATTCTCAACAAGCCGGTTTATTCGATGCCTGTCTCACGCACGATTGGCGCCCAGCGCTTCAGTTCCTTCTGCAGGAACTGCGTCGCGCGCTCCGGCGATGAGGTCGTCACCGCTTCGGCCCCGGCTTTGCGCAGGAACTCCTGCATGTCCGCCGACGCCAGCACTTTCTGGTTGGCTTGTACGAGCGTATCGACAATCGGCTTCGGCGTGTTCGGCGGCAGGAAAATCGCGTTGAAGGCCTGCACCACCAGTTCCGGCATGCCGGCCTGGATCGCGGTGGGTACATCCGGCACTGCCTTCAACCGTTCTTCTGAACAGATCGCGAGCATGCGGATGCGGCCCTGCTTGTGATACTCCAGCGGCGCCGAGCTGATCGTCGGCGTGTACATCGGAATGTGACCGGCGACGAGATCGGTCAACCCCGGACCCGCACCTTTATACGGCACGTGCACGATATTGAGGTCGCCATTCAGTTTCTTGAACAGTTCGCCGGTCAGATGGGTAATGCTGCCGGTACCCGCCGAACCGAAAGAAAGCTTGCCGGGATTCTTTTTCGCGAAGGCCGCGAGTTCCTTCAGCGTCTTCGGTGGCAGCGACGGATGCACCGCGACGCCCGTCGGCACCAGCGTGATGATGCCCAGCGGCGTGAAATCCTTCAGCGGATCATAACCAAGCTTCGGATTGCCCAGCGGGCTCAACACGTGAGTTGTGGTATTTGCGATCAGCATCGTATAACCGTCGGGTTTAGCGCGCGCCACTTCCTGCGAGCCGATGCCGCCGGAAGCACCGGCGCGGTTTTCGACGATGATGCTCTGGCCGATGAGGCGCGACAGATCCTGTGCCCATCGCCGGCCGATGATGTCATTGACGCCGCCGGGCGCGAAGGGCACCACCAGTCGCAGTGTGCGTTCGGGATATTTGCCCTGGGCCATCGCCTGCCCGGAGTTCCATTGCATCGCGACAGCTGCAAGCACGGCAATACCGCCGGACAGGATTGAACGATTGATCATGGTGTATTCCTCGGATTACATTGGTTTGTAAGTGCTTTTTTGACTGCCGGACTGCGAGGGGGTTTGATGCTAATGGGTATCGCCTGCTGCCGCAACCGCGATACCGCTCAGCGCGTTTAACAAGGCCATTCGCGCCAGCCGCCGAGCAAGGGGAAATAAAGACCCAGCCGGATGGACTGCTCGCTGCGCAGCAAGTCCCCTTTGGATGCGCCGCCAGCCTGCAGCAGCCTTGCATAACGCTCGAGCTGACTGCGATAACGCAGTTGCTCGTTGTCGAGAAAGGCGTCGACGTCGCCGCCTTCGTGGGTGCTGGTCTTGTAATCAATGATCCAGCGCACGCCCTGCTCATCCACAAACGTGCGGTCGATCACGATATTGATGCGCTGGCCGTCAACGAGACCGGTAAGCCGCAGCTCCGAGCGTCCCTGCGCCTGCGCACCCAGCAGCCAGCGGCCGCGCTCATCGCTGACACAACGGATCAGCGCCTGCTGCGCACGCGCAGCCGCCTCGGGAATTTCCGGCTCACCGACACCCTGCGCCGCCAACGCCAAGCGGATCGCCGGGCCCAGCGCATGGATGCGCGCAGCATCCCAACCGGCACCGCCCTCGTCAGCAATGCGCTGCAGCCAGCGGTGCACGACGCTGCCGACAAGGCGCGCCGTTTCACCGACCCAGGAGAACTCGAGATCATCCTGCGCACGCGCGGGTTCCGGCGGCGGCGTCCACGAGGCTGCCGGCGGCGGCTCGGGCAATTGCCAGCCGGACTGCAACCGGCGCAGTTGTTGATCAATCACCAATGGCTGCGCACCGACATCCTGCATCGGCGGGTCGATAGCCGGCAACGAGGCCTCGTACTGCGACGACACCACCGGCCACAGCTTGCCAAGCAGCGACCGCGCCGATGGCGCCTTGATGCGCAGCCCATCTTCGTCAGGTGATAAGCCGACGCTGCCCAGCAAGTGCAGTTGCCTTTTGGCGCGAGTGGCGGCCACATACAGCAGCCGCCCGTCTTCGAGCGCCTGCTTCTCGGCATGGAAACGTGCGATCCACTGGTAAATCGCGTCACCTTCGTCACCCGCGGCATTGATCGGCGCGAGCAGCAGTTCCGTTTCACCGTGCAAATCCGGCTGCTCTGTCCACAGGAAAAGTTTTTTCTCATCGCTGCGCGGAGTCCGCGCCAGGCCGGGCACAATCACAACATCGAATTCCAGACCTTTGGCCTTGTGGATGGTCATAATCTGCAGCGTATCGTCGGCCTCAACATCGGCCAGCGCATAAAGTTCACCGAGACCGTCTTCAAATGCGGCGCGGTCCGGCAGTTCGCCGGCTTCTTCATGGCGGTCGAGATAACGGAAAAACACTTCCGCATCTTCGAGATCGGTTTCGTACTCGACACAGGCCGGTCCTCCGAGAGCGAACCACGCGCCAGCCACCTGCTCGCGCAGCGGTGCGCGCCGGCGCTGTTGCAGGCTGGGCGCCAGAGCAGCCGACAGGCGTTCGGCACGCACGCGACCGTCGGCAGAGAGTTGCGCAAGACGCTGCGTATCATGCAGTGCATCCCACAACGTGATGGCTGAATGATCTGCAGCCAGCGCATGCAAATCGGCCAGAGTCAGACCGCACCACGGTGCGCGCAGCACCGCGAGCCAGGCCAGCCGGTCGCCCGGATGCGCCAGTGCACGGGTCAGCGCCAGCAGATCCTGCACCACCGGACGCTGACCCAGCGGCTCGATGTCGATGGCGCGGAAGCGCAGTTTCGCCGCCTTCAGCGCCGGAACAATCGCGCGCAGATGTCCGCGGGTGCGCGTCAGTATCGCCACCTTCGCGGCCGGATCCGCGGCGCGTGCAGCCAGCACAATTTCTGCAACCTGCTTCGCTTCCGCAGAGCCGTCGTCATCGAACAGGGGATGCACATGAACGGCGGTGCCGGGCAATGCTGCCCGGGTCGGTACAGACGCGGTGTACGGCACAGCACCGGAAGCCATGTTTTCTGTCGCCGGCAGAACGCGTGCAAACGCGGTATTGACCCAGTCAACGATTCCCGACTGCGATCTGAAATTCGATGACAGCGCAATCGGATACAGTTCGACGCCTGCAATGCCTTCAGCTCGCGCACGGAGGAACAAACCAACCTCCGCTTCACGGAAACGGTAGATCGACTGCATGGGATCACCGACAGCAAATACGGTGCGTCCGTCATCCGGAAGCCAGCCCGCGGTCAATCGTGCAACCAGCTCGTACTGACTGATGGAGGTGTCCTGGAATTCGTCAATCAACAGATGATGGATGCGGTAATCCAGCGCAAGCGTCAGATCGGTCGGTGCGTCTTCAGCGCCCAGCGCCAGCAGCGCACTCTGCGCAACTTCGGTGAAGTCGACTTGCCGGCGTGACTGGAACACCAGTTTCAGCTGCGCGGCCGCCTGCGGCAACAGGCGCAGGATGGCGCCGAGCACCTGCCACTGACTGTCACTGTATTGCGCTGGCGGCAGCTGACGCATGTCCGCCAGCGCCATGCGCAGATCCGATGCACCCTCCAGCGTCGCGAACAAGGCCAGTGCACGCTCCTTCCAGGGTTGTGCCTCCTTGCCCGCGGGAAAACCTTCGTTTTTGGTCAAGCGCTTGCGCCACGATCCGTCCGCAGTCAGGAATACGCCGGCCAGCGTCGTCCAGCCTTCAACCTCATCGGAAAAGTGCCCCAACCCCAGATTGCCGAAGGCATAATCCGCCAGCGCGGACCATTCAGCTTCGATCTGACGCGGAACCGCAATGCGCAAATGCTCCAAAGCCAGATCGCGGGCATGCTGCAACGCCGCCTCGAGTTCATCCCGCTCGCGGCCATGAACATGACGCAGCCACTGGTCCCGCCGCGCCAGCATGTCGACCAGCAGGTCCTCAGTCCGCGCAACATCGTTGTCGAGATGCGCCAGTACCGTTTCAACGTCGGTCGCAACGGCAGCATTTTCATTGACCAGCGCAATCGTCGCCTGCGCGGCCTGACGATAAAGCACCTCGGCGTCTTCAACGCTGTCAGGCTGCGCGCCGAAACGCGACAGCACCGGCATCTGCCGCGTCAGGCCGGCGCACAGAGAATCAATGGTCTGGATACGCAACTGCGCGGGATTGTCGACGAGCTGCCAGCCGGCCTCGCGATCACGCTTCAGCGCGGCTGCGGCAAGTTGCAGTGTCAACTTTTCATGCTCGGATCCCGGTGCTTTTTCAGACTGTGCATCGGCAAGCGCCTGCAACACGCGCTCGCGCATTTCGCCTGCGGCTTTTTTGGTAAAAGTCACAGCGATTATTTCTTCCGCGTTGTTTACGCGCGCAAGCAGCAGCAGATAACGCTGAATCAGCAACTCTGTTTTACCCGAACCGGCCGGCGCCTGAACAATGAAGGAGCGGCGCGGGTCCAGCGCTTCGCGACGTTGTGCGAGATCGGGAATGGCTACCGTCATTCGACGCCCTCCCCTTCGGTCACCGGTTCTCCCAAGCGTTCGCGGATGCGGCAAAACGGCTGCTGGTCACAGAACTGGCAACTCTGCGGATACCGTTTGGGATCCACTGCGGAAATACCATCGGCAAACTGCGAGGCGATGCGCTGCAGATTCTCGCCCCAGACCGCGACCAGATCAGTCCACGCCGGATACTGTTCATTATGTTTGGAGTCGGCATGCGCTTTGATGCCGGGCAACAGGTCGCCGTCGCGCGCCAGTCCGACATAGACCATCTTGCCGGTGCGCACCTGCGCAAAAGCCACGGCGGCAGCATCCGGTTCTGCAGTCAGCAGATACAGCGGCAACTGCGGCTCCTCGGGACGTTCGCCGAGCATGTCTCCGGCATTGGCCTTGCCGGTTTTGTAATCGATGATGATGCGGCGTCCATCTGCGGTTTCATCAACACGGTCAAGCCGCGCATTGAGCTGTAGCCCACCGATGGCCATGCCGCGTTTATCCTCGACCGCCAGCACGGTGAATGCGCTGCGCTTGCGGTCTTCATCCAGCCAGGCACGCGCCAGATTCATCAGGCGCCGCTTTTCGATATCGGCAAAACGACCCGACAATGCGGTCGGTCGCTCTCGCCGGATGCGCTCCATTGCCGCATCAACTGCGGCATCAAGCAGAACATTCAGCGCATCGGCACTCAATGCATGCAGCGCATCGCTGCTGCGCAACTGCTCCCACACTTTCGCCAGCACGTTGTGCACCAGCGTGCCGCGCTCCAACGCATCAAGCCCGGCATGCGGCACTTCCGGCGTTTCAGCCTGCAGACGATGCCGGGCCAGCGCACGGAAAGGACATGCCGCCTGATCCTTGAGCAGCCCGGTACCGCCGCCGGCGACATGTCCATCGGCAAGCGGCGGCGCCTTTTCATCCTTCAAACGCTCAATATTGCGCAGTGCATGAATGCCTGCGCGAAAATCGGCATACGCCGGAACTTCAAGCCGTCCAGTGTCCATTTCAGCAATCAAGGCACTGGGCCGCAGCTCACGATCATCCTCCTGCAGCGAATGACTCAGCACGACCTCATCCGCGGATACACACCAGCGCCCGGTGATGGCGCGCGCTGTCGCCAGCGCTTCAGCCGGTGAAGATTGGGGCAGGCCCGCAGCGCGCTGCACCGCCAGCGGCAGGAAAGGATTGGGACGCTGCGGAGGCGGCCAGTGCTCGTCATCAAGCCCCATCACCCACAGACTGTCAAAAGTCAGTCCTGAAGTTTCAAGCACGCCGAGAATCTGGATCGGCACATCGGGAGATTCGGGCTGAAATGGCGAGTCCGACGCCATCCTCCGCAGTCGCGACAGCGCTTCCGCATAGGCCATCCGCGGAACCACACGGTCCAGTGCGGCGAATCCGGCGATCACGTCATGCCAGCGTTTCAAGGTCTGGTATTCCGCCGAATCCAGCGCACGTTCACCGGGAAATCCGGCCGCGGCCAGCGCCTCCGAAATGGCACGCGCCCACATCGATGGGGCCTGCGTGCCGAACATACGGTTTTTGCGGAACTCGGCCAGCGCCGTCAGATGACGCGCCAGTTGCGGACAATCCGCACCATGCCTAACTACCAGATGCTGCAGGCGTTCCAGCGATATCTCCGGCTCAACACGGCCGCGCAGTTCGACATCGAGCCGTGCGCGTGCAGTGCGCTCTGCTTCAGCACCGGCAATAAACGGCGAGCGCAGCACGCGGCTGGCACGCTCGTACTCGGTCTCGCGTCCGGCAAGTTCCAGCAGCAGCATGGCGGTATTGACCAGCGGGTAGTCCGTCAAAGACACGCCCAGCGAAAGATTGAAAGGCAATACGTGCGGCGGTACGCCGGGCAATGCGTAATCCGGAGCCATGGTCGCGCTGAACAGACGAACGACAGCGGCGCGACGCGCAGCAAGATCCGGCACCACGACGCCGATACGCTGATGTCCAGCCTCCAGCCGGCTGCGCGCCCAGGCCGCTGCAAGACGGATTTCCTGCTCTGTATCCATACAGGGTTGGCGAACCACACGGCCGTCATGCGCCGCCGGGCCGGCGAGAATTACTTCGCTCCCGGTCTGCTGCAAGCGGCTGAGAAATTCAGATTGCTGCGGGGTAAAACTGTCGAAGCCGTAGGCCACCAGCGTCTGCGGTCTGCGGATACAGCCATCAGTCATCAGCGGGAGCACGCGATCCGCCAGCTCCACTGCATCCATCAGCCCGTTGCGTTGCAGGACTCGTTCATATCGCGGGGCCCAGTCTTGAAAAGCCTTGCTGTCTTCGTTCTGGGCAGCCCCGCGCAGCTGCGGCTCCAGCCGCCAGGCGCGGGTCAGTTGCCAGGCTTCATGCGCCAGACGCGCTGCATCGGCAACCGCAAGCAGCGCTTCGCCAGAAGGTGAAGCTCGCAGCAGGTGTTCCCAAAGGGCGTGTGACTGCGCCTTCGACAGCAGCAGCGGCAACGGGGCAATGTCGGCATACCGCGCATCCTCGCCGGCACGTTCGAGAAATCCGGACCAGGACAGAATGTCCGCGGACTCCCAGAGAACGCGGCCCTCCGCCATCTGGCGTTCGCCGAATTCTCTCTGCAACACCAACGACAGCCGCTGGTTGGGCGTCACGACGCAAGGAGTCCCTGCCGGCGACTGTGTCAGCCGGTCAAATACCTCGTCGCGGGAAATCGTGTGAAATAAAGCGCCGGCAGCCATGGGCAGGAATGATAAACCTGCCGCCGCAACGGCGCTTTGAAGGCAGTTACTTCTCGATCAAATGCTTTTTCGCTTTGACCTTCGCCCACTCGTCGGCATCGGCGGGTGCATCTTTTTTCTCGATGATCGGCTTCCAGACCTTGGCCAGTTCGGCATTCAGCGCTGTGAATTCGCGCTGATCGTCCGGCACGTCATCCTCCGCAAAAATAGCCTCAACCGGGCATTCCGCCACACAAAGCGTGCAGTCGATGCATTCGTCAGGATCGATCACCAGCATGTTCGGCCCTTCGCGGAAACAATCCACGGGGCAAACATCGACGCAATCGGAATATTTGCACTTGATGCAGGACTCGGTAACAACGTAAGTCATGGAAATTCCTGAAAAACCAGGGTTGAAATGGCTGCGGGAACCCTCATTTTAGCAGATGCCGGATTTCAGGAAACGCCACGCCCCAAAGCGGTGCCCGGCTTCCCAAATGCGGGGTTTTTGGATAGCATGGCCTTTCCATTCCTCGCTGCGGCCCCGCGGCAAAATTTTTTTCCATACCCGACAAGGCAGAACTCAACATGAGTGAGCATATTCATCACGTAACCGATGATTCTTTTGACCCCGAGGTGCTGCAATCGGCAACCCCGGTCCTGGTGGACTACTGGGCAGAGTGGTGCGGCCCCTGCAAGATGATCGCGCCGATCCTTGACGAAGTCGCCCGCGAATACTCCGGCCGCCTGAAAGTGGCCAAACTGAATATCGACGACAACCAGGCGACACCGCCCAAGTATGGTATTCGCGGCATTCCGACGCTGATGCTGTTCAAGAACGGTTCGGTCGAGGCGACCAAGGTCGGCGCCCTCTCAAAATCCCAGCTGACCGCGTTTATTGACAGTCATATCTGAACGCTATAACCTTCGCCAACGCCTGACTAAAAGGCCGCCGCAATCCGGCAGGCTCAATACCAAAAGCAGTAAAAGATAATTCAGGCGTTGGCACCGTTTCACGCAGCACCGCCTTCCCCCCCTTAAATTTCCCTGTTTCTTTCTCCGTTTCTCGCGATCAGCGCTCGAAGTCCATGCATTTATCCGACCTAAAAAATCTCCACGTCGGCGAACTCGTCGATATGGCCGTCAAGAATGAGATCGACGGCGCCAACCGCCTGCGCAAGCAGGAACTCATCTTCGCGTTGCTCAAGAATCAGGCGAAGAAAGGGGAATCCATTTTCGGCGGGGGCACGCTCGAAGTGCTGCCCGACGGTTTCGGCTTCCTCCGTTCCCCGGATACCTCGTATCTGGCCGGCACCGATGACATTTATGTCTCGCCCTCGCAGATCCGCCGCTTCAATCTGCACACCGGCGACACCATTGAAGGCGAAATCCGCACGCCGAAGGAAGGCGAACGTTATTTCGCGCTGGTGAAAGTCGACAAAGTCAATGACGACTCGCCCGAAAATTCCAAGCACAAGATCCTCTTTGAGAATCTGACGCCGTACCACCCGACCGAACACCTCAAGCTCGAACGCGACATCAAGGCCGAGGAAAACTTCACCGGCCGCATCATCGACATCATCGCCCCGATCGGCAAAGGCCAGCGCGGCCTGATCGTGTCACCGCCGAAAGCCGGCAAAACCGTGCTGATGCAGCACATTGCCCACGCCATTACCGCCAACCATCCCGAAGTCGTGCTGATCGTTCTGCTGATCGACGAACGGCCGGAAGAGGTGACGGAAATGCAGCGTTCGGTGAAAGGCGAAGTTCTTTCTTCGACCTTCGACGAACCCGCCAGCCGCCATGTGCAGGTCGCCGAAATGGTGATCGAAAAAGCCAAGCGCTTGGTTGAACATAAAAAAGACGTAGTGATTCTGCTCGACTCGATCACCCGCCTCGCCCGCGCCTACAACACTGTGGTACCGGCCTCCGGCAAGGTGCTGACCGGCGGTGTCGATGCCAACGCTCTGCAACGTCCGAAACGCTTCTTCGGTGCCGCACGTAACGTCGAAGAAGGCGGCAGCCTGACCATCCTCGCCACCGCGCTGATCGATACCGGTTCGCGCATGGACGATGTAATTTACGAGGAATTTAAAGGCACCGGCAATATGGAAATCCATCTTGACCGGCGCATGTATGAGAAGCGCATCTTCCCGGCCATCAACGTCAACCGTTCCGGCACTCGTCGTGAAGAACTGCTGGTGCCGAAGGATGTGCTGCAAAAAATCTGGGTGCTGCGCAAGCTGCTGTATCCGATGGACGAACTGGAAGCGACCGAGTTCCTGCTCGACAAGGTCCGCGCAACCAAAAACAACGCGGACTTCTTCGATTCGATGCGCCGCGGTTAACCAGGCCTCAGGCAACAAAACAGCATCTGATCCACGACACCCGGCCCTGCGCCGGGTGTTTTGCTTCTACGGCAGCCTTTCCGGCACCCACCTGTTTTTATCGGCATCGCCCCGACCAGGGGAATGACTACCCCCCGGCGCCTGTTTACCTGATACTGCATCGTTGCAGTCCGCTCCTCCGGGCACGGGATTAAAATCATCCGTTCCAGGGAGGTCACTTTTTATTGTGAAGGAGCCAAATATGAACCGATTCCTACTGATTCCGCTGATCCTGCTGGCCGGTTGCGCTCAACTCCCGCCGCCTGCCGGAGACGCTGCTGCCAAGCGCTTTGAAACCGTCCCCGATCGCGCCGTCATTTACGTGGTACGGCACATCCATGACAGAAATTTTCCCGCCCCGATCCGTATCGACGAGCAGCCCATCGGCACCACCTACCGCGCGACCTTCATGCGTCTGGTCGTGCCTTCAGGCCGCCATCAGATTGCCGGCATGGCGGGCGACAGCGGAAGTATTGAGCTTCAGGCCGACGCGGGGAAAATTTATTACGTCAATCAGACCACCTGGGGATACGACTCGCTCTCCAGCTCGAAGTTTGATCTTGTCGACGAGAAATACGGACGGTCCACCGCGCTCCTCGGTACTCTGAATACCGAATACATCCGCTAATGAATTGCAGACTGCGAACCGTGGCGGCCATCGTGCCGTTAATGCTCGCAGCCTGCGCCTCCACTCCCGAAGCGTCACCCGAACGGGATCGGGAAGCCAAACAATTCGTCAGCCAGCCCGGCAGCAGCACGCTTTATGTCTACCGGACGGATGGAAACCATCGCAGTGACGACTCCTTGCTCTGGATCAACGGCAGACTGATTGGCGCCACCCTGCCACTGACCTTTTTCAAAGTTGACCTGGACCCGGACAGGCAAAATCTATCCAGTTTTGGGGTCGACAACGGGGTGCTGGCGCTCGAAACCCGCCCCGGAGAGGCCTATTTCATTCACCTTCAGGTAATAGCGGGCCATTCCCGCTTCGAGACGGTTGCTCCCGAGCAGGCCAGGCTGGAACTGCCCGATTGCTGTGGTTTGCTCGAAAACTGACGGCCGGGGCAACACCTCTTGCTTCGATAGCCGAATTCCGTGATAATTACCGGTTTCCCGCCTTATTGCGGGCACCACGCTCAGGATACCGCCATGAAAGCCGACGTACACCCGGAATACATTGAAATTTCAGTAGCTTGCAGCTGCGGAAACAAATGGCAGACGCGCTCGACCATGGCCAAAGACCTCCATGTCGAGGTTTGCTCGGCCTGCCATCCTTTCTACACTGGCAAGCAGAAGATCCTCGACACCGCCGGTCGCGTCGAGAAATTCAACCAGAAATACGGCAAACGCACGCCGGCCAAGGCCAAAGAAGCCGCAGCCTGATGCTTTTTGCGTAGCAAATAAATTAGGGCAGCCTGTCGGGCTGCCCTTTGTTTTTGTGGCGACCGGAGCGAACCCCGGCGCCTTATCCACCTCGAGGAAGCCATCCCATGAAAACATTCCGTATCGCCGCAATTCCCGGTGACGGCATCGGCAAGGAAGTGATGCCCGAAGGCCTGCGCGTGCTGGAAGCCGTCGGCCGCAAGTTCGACATCCGTTTCCAGTTTGATGAATTCGACTGGAGCTGCGATTACTACGTCAAGCACGGCAAGATGATGCCGGATGACAGCCTGAAGATGCTCGAAAAACACGATGCCGTGTATTTCGGAGCTGCCGGCTGGCCGGAAACTGTGCCTGACCACATCTCGCTGTGGGGGCTGCTGATTCCGTTCCGCCGCGGCTACGATCAGTACGTAAATCTGCGCCCGGTGCGGCTGATGCCGGGCATGAAATGCCCGCTCGCCAACCGTAAAGTCGGCGACATCGATTTCTGGGTGGTACGCGAAAACAGCGAGGGGGAATATTCATCGGTGGGCGGCCGCA
Organism: Betaproteobacteria bacterium; assembly: GCA_947465215.1. GTDB lineage: Bacteria > Pseudomonadota > Gammaproteobacteria > Burkholderiales > SG8-41. The sequence goes on from CANHZX010000001.1 coordinate 45,267, forward strand.
TGTTCGGCGGCACCGATCGCGAATTTGTCACCCAGCAGGCGATCTTCTCTCGCCAAGGCGTCGACCGTATTCTCAAATTCGCCTATGAACTGGCAAAAAAACGCCCGAAAAAACACCTGACTTCGGCAACCAAATCCAACGGCATTTCGATCTCGATGCCGTACTGGGATGAACGCGTCAAGGAAATGGCGGCGAAATATCCCGACGTCAAAACCGACCAGTACCACATCGACATCCTGTCCGCGCATTTCGTCATGCACCCGGACTGGTTCGACGTCGTTGTCGCCTCCAATCTGTTCGGCGACATTCTTTCGGATCTCGGCCCTGCAGCGACCGGCACCATCGGCATTGCGCCGTCGGCAAACATGAATCCGGAGAAAAAATTTCCGTCGTTGTTTGAACCGGTGCACGGTTCCGCGCCGGACATCTACGGCAAAAAAATCGCCAACCCGGTCGGCATGATCTGGGCCGGCGCGATGATGCTGGATCACCTGGGCTGCGAAGAGGCCGGTGCTGCCGTTGTCAAAGCCATTGAATCCGTGTTGCTGGAAGGTCCGAAAACGCCCGACCTTGGCGGCAAGGCCAACACCGCGGATCTCGGCAAAGCAATCGCCGAAGCGATCTAGTCCAGGCGCTCAGTAAGCAGCAACAGCACCGTCGCTGCGAGGATCCGCTCCACCCTCAAGCACACCGTCGGCATGCCGGATGATCATCCCGGCATGACCGACGGTTTCGTCGTACGCACCGATGATTTCAACATCGTGGCCTCGTTCGCTCAGTTCGCGCACGACGCTGGTGTCGAATCGTGATTCCAGTTTCAGTGACTCGCTGGGCTTGCCCCAGGTACGGCCGAGCAGCCATCGCGGCGCGCTCACTGCAGCCTGCGGCGACATGCCGTGCGCGATGGCACGGGTGAATATCGCGCACTGGGTTTGCGGCTGACCATCTCCGCCCATCGTGCCGTAAACCACCGTGCGCCCGTCGGATAACCGGGCCATGGCGGGATTAAGCGTGTGAAAAGGTTTGCGACCCGGCTCCAGCGCATTAAGCGCCGCGGCATCCAATGAAAAACTGCAACCCCGGTTCTGCCAGTTGACACCAGTGCCCTGCAACACGATGCCGGAGCCGAACTCGTGATAGATGCTCTGGATGAACGACACCGCACGTCCCGCTCCATCGATCACCCCCATCCAGATGGTGTCACCGGCCTGCGTCTTCCCGCCCCAGGGTTCGGCACGACGACGGTCAATGCACCGCGCCAGTGCATGCACATGTTCCGGCTTGAGCAGGTCCTGCGCTGCGACTTTCATATAGCGCGGATCCGTGACATATCGATCACGTACGCGGAAAGCCTGCTTGGTCGCCTCGACGCAAAGATGCACATGGTCAGCGCTGCCCTGCGGCACCGCTGCAATATCCAGCGCATCAAGAATGCCGACGATCAACAGTGAAATCACCCCCTGTGTCGGCGGCGTCATGTTGTGCACGCTACCTGCTGAGTGCTGCAATGTCAGCGGATCCACCAGCTGCGCCTGGTGCGCCGCCAGATCGCGTGCGCTTACCGGGCTGCCGATACGTGCCAGATCTTCGGCCAGCGATTGTGCCAATTCACCGCGATAAAAATCCGACGTACCGGCCCGCGCAATCCGCTCCAGTGTGTCTGCGAGCCGGCGCTGGTAAAAACGGCTGCCAGCCGCAGGGGCTGCGCCATCAATCAGGAAAGTTTCGGCAAATCCCGGTTGGATCCGCAGCTCGTCGAGCTTGGCCGCCGTCAGGGAGGACTGGCTCAAGGTGACCGGAATCCCGTTCCTGGCGTAATGAATCGCATCCTCCAGCAGACGGCTCAGCGGCAAGCGCCCGCCAAGAGCCTTGCGCGACAGCGTATGCGCAGCGCCCCACCCTGAAATCGTACCGGCCACGGTATTGGCGGCCACACCACCGCGATGCGGAATACTGCTGCGGTGCCCCCTCTCGGCATACCAGTCGCGGGAAGCCATCCCTGCAGCCGCCCCGCAGGCATCAATAGCGCCAGGCGCCTCCCCCGGCACGTGCATGAGCCAAAAGCTGTCGCCGCCGATGGAATTCATATGCGGGTAAACGACCGCAATCGTCGCCGCTGCCGCAATCATCGCCTCAATGGCATTACCGCCTTCGCGCAGCACCGCCAGTGCAGACTGTGAGGCCAGCGCATGCGGAGCCACGGCCATACCCCGCAATCCACGGGTTGAATTGATCATCGTTTATCTCCGGATTTCGCGAGGGGAAAATGCTTTTGCAAAGGGGCGCGCTATATTTTTTATTTTATCCCAAGCCATAAACATGGGCATGAATATTGCTATAGGATGACGTTAATTTCACGACTGAATTTACCCTTTTTTCCGGATACCCCAATGGATGCACTAATCCGTTTTTCCATTCTGATCGACAAGATCAACGAGAAGTTCGGACTCATCGCTAGCTGGCTAGTGCTGATTGCCTGCCTCATCAGCGCCGGCAATGCCATGATGCGCTACGGCTTCAACCTGAGCTCGAATGCGTGGCTGGAAATCCAGTGGTATTTATTCGGCGGCATGGTCATGCTGGGATCCGCCTACACGCTGAAGGTCAACGAGCATGTGCGGGTGGATGTCCTGTACAGCCACTACAGCGACCGTACCCGACTATGGATTGACCTGCTCGGTGGCATTTTCTTCCTCTTACCGATGGCCATCATCATCGGGTGGCTGTCCTGGCCGATGTTCATCAATTCATTCCACATCGGCGAAACCTCAGGCAATTCAGGCGGCCTGCTGCGCTGGCCGGTAAAACTGCTGTTGCCGCTGGGATTTCTGCTGATCACCCTGCAGGGCATTTCTGAAATCATCAAACGGGCGGCCGCCCTGACTGGTCATCTTGCTCTTGATGCCCACTACGAAAGGCCCCTGCAATGATTACCCGTGACCTGATGGCGCCGCTGATGTTCGGCGGCCTGATCGCATTCATGCTGATCGGATATCCGGTGGCCTTCTCGCTCGCTGCGGTCGGACTGTTCTTCGGATTTATCGGCATTGAGCTGGGCATATTCCAGATGAGCCTGTTGCAGGCCCTGCCGGAACGCGTGTTCGGCATTCTGGCCAACGACCTGCTGCTATCCATTCCGTTTTTCACCTTTATGGGCGCAGTGCTGGAACGCTGCGGACTCGCGGAAGACCTGCTGGAAGGCACCGGCCAGCTGTTTGGTCCGGTACGGGGTGGTCTGGCCTATGCCGTTATTTTTGTCGGCGCCCTGCTCGGGGCAATCACCGGAACAGTCGCTGCATCCGTGATTGCAATGGGCCTGATCTCGCTGCCGGTGATGATGCGCTACGGCTATAACATCCGTCTTGCAACCGGCGTCATCGCCGCATCCGGCACCATTACCCAGCTGATTCCACCATCGCTGGTATTGGTGATCCTGGCCGACCAGCTTGGCAAATCGGTGGGCGACATGTACGCGGGCGCCATCGGCCCCTCCATTGTTCAGGTCCTGCTGTTCTGTGCATTCATATTCCTGGTTTCAATATTCAAACCCGAATACGTGCCGGCACTACCCAAGGAAGCACGCACACTGTACGGCTGGCCACTGATCCGTCGTGTGCTGTGGGGCATGGTGCCTTCGCTGGTGCTGATATTCCTGGTTCTGGGAACGATACTTATGGGCGTCGCCACACCTACCGAGGGTGGCGCCATGGGCGCAGTCGGCGCAATCGCACTTGCTGCGATACACAAACGCCTGACCTGGAATCTGCTGTGGCAAGGCATGACTTCGACCATGCGCATCAACGCCATGGTAATTTTCATCCTGATCGGATCTACCGTTTTCGGTCTGGTTTTCCGTGGCGTTGACGGCGATCTTTGGATCGAAAACATGCTGCTCGATCTCCCCGGCGGACCGGTGGGCTTTCTGATCGCCGTCAACATCTTCATCTTTTTTCTGGCATTTTTCCTCGACTATTTTGAGATCGCGTTCATTGTCATTCCACTGCTCGCACCAGTCGCAGAAAAGCTGGGGATCGACCTGATCTGGTTCGGCGTACTTCTGGGTGCCAATATGCAGACGTCATTCATGCACCCCCCGTTCGGCTTCGCACTGTTCTATCTACGCGGGGTTGCACCCAAAGAAGTCAAAAGTTCGGACATTTACTGGGGTGCCGTGCCATGGGTAGTGCTGCAACTGATTCTAGTTGGCATCCTCATTTTCTTCCCGGGCCTGGTTACAAACTTTGTCAGCAAGCCGGAAGTACAGGATCCGTCGAAAATCGAGATCCAATTGGAGCAGCCTGCCGCACCGGCAATACCCGTCGAATCCTCGCCCGGAAAACCCGGGGAAGAGAAGGACGACCAGTCCGCCGAAATCGAACGCATGATCCGGAACCAGAAATAAGTCCGGCCACAGGTAATAAAAAAGCCCCGCAAGTGCGGGGCTTTTTTTGACCACGACCTTCGCTACTTGCCGGGCTCGGTAAACAGAAACTCGCTGAGCGAACGCTCCGCCACACGGTGCCAGAGCAATTGGTCCTGGCGGAATTTCTTCCATGAGTCGTAGATCTTCTTCCACGCAGGATTCTTGCCGGCTTCTTCTTCATAAAGATCAAAAGCCACCTTGTGCGCCGCCTTCAGGATTTCCGGGCTGTAGGCGTGCAGCTTGACGCCGTTTTTGACCAAACGCTGCAGTGCCGGCGGATTCTTGAAATCGTACTCGGCCATCATGTCGAGGTTCGCCTCGTAACACGCCGCTTCCAGCGCCGCCTGGTATTCCTTCGGCAGCTTCTCCCATTCTTTCATGTTCACATACATCGAATACATCGAACACGCTTCCCACCAGCCGGGGTAGTAATAGTTCGGTGCGATTTTGTAGAAGCCGAGTTTTTCATCGTCATACGGCCCGACCCACTCCGCCGCATCGATGGTGCCACGCTCCAGAGCCGGATAGATATCGCCGCCGGCAATCTGCTGTGGCACTGCGCCTAGCCGCGACATCACTTCACCACCAAGACCGGCAATACGCATCTTCAGGCCCTTCAGATCGGCAACCGTACGTACTGGCTTACGAAACCAGCCGCCCATCTGCGTCCCGGTGTTGCCGGCAGGAAAGGAAATCATGTTGAAGTCCTTCAGAAATTCACGGACCAGCTGCAGGCCGCCACCCCAGTACATCCAGGCGTTTTGCTGTCGCTGGTTCATGCCGAACGGTACCGTCGTATCGAAAGCAAACGTCTTGTTTTTACCGACAAAGTAATAACCCGCGGTATGCGTACACTCCACGGTGCCCTGTTGCACGGCATCCACCGTGCCGAATGCAGGAACGATCTCGCCTGCGCCGAATACACGAATCTGGAACTTGCCGCCGGTGATGGCCGCCACACGCTTGGCAATGACTTCACCGCCGCCGTAAATCGTATCCAGGCTCTTTGGAAAGCTAGAAGCGCAACGCCAGCGAACTTCCGGCAAACCCTGCGTCTGTGCAATAGATGGTGCAGCGACGGCAGCCGCTGCTGCGCCCGCACCGGCACGCGTCAAAAATTTTCTTCGATCCATGACGAACTCCCCTTGTTGACATCAAAAAAAAACTGCGAATCCCGGCGGCAATTGATAGCCACTGCCGGGATCTGCACTGCTTGAATGGGACAGAAAACTGCTCCTGAGATCAGTATGTTTTATAAGAAAGGTACTTGCCGCTCATCACGATCTTCACGCGGTCACCATTGGGATCGGGTTCACGCTTCATGTCCATCTTGAAGTCGATCGCACTCATGATGCCGTCGCCGAACTCTTCATGGATCAGCTCCTTGAAAGTCGTGCCGTAAACGCTGACCAGCTCATAAAAGCGGTAGATCAGCGGATCGGTCGGCACTGCTGTCGGCAGCGAACCCTTGTACGGCACCTGCTGCAGCAACAGGACGGCATACGGCGGTAGCCCCAGCAACTTGCCGGCGGCCTCGGCCTGCGCCTTGGTCATCTGCATCTGGCCGAGCAATGCGGCGGTCGTCCATTCCTTGCTGGCCCCGACAGCTTTGGCGATCTTCGCCCACGACAGCCCCTTCTTCAGCCGTGATTCGACGACCATTTCAGTGACATCGGTGCGCTTCATCGGTTTGGAAAAACTGGCGGCAGCCAGCGACGCCCCGGTTGTCTTGCTTTTTTTCACTGGATTCTCCTTTGTGTTGAATGTGTTGAATAAATAATTTGTTCAGCGCACAACCGTCAGCGGCGCACCGCTAACCACCTGCGGCTTGACCGAATCGACCGCAGGCGCCTCATTGGGATCAAGCCCCGGCGTCACCAGCGGCGGGTTGCGCGGGTCATAATCGCCTGCCGAACTTGAAAACATCTTGGAGCGGTCGACCAGAAAATCGATCAGGTGGTTGCGAATACGGTAGTAATGCGGATGCTTGTGTAAATCATGACGGGTGCGGCTGCGCGGCATGGTGTTGACCACAATCTCTGCGATCTTGGCCCGCGGGCCGTTGGTCATCAGAATGATCTTGTCGGCGAGCAGGATCGCCTCATCGACGTCATGCGTGATCATGAACACCGTCTGTTTGGTTTCTGCGCAGATGCGCAGCACCTCTTCCTGCAGCACGCCGCGCGTCAGCGCATCCAGCGCGGAGAACGGCTCGTCCATCAGCAGCATCTTGGGCTGAATTGAAAGAGCACGGGCGATGCCAACGCGCTGCTTCATGCCGCCGGACAGTTCCGCAGGGCGTTTTTTTTCGGCGCCGGTCAGGTTCACCAGGTCGATGTATTTCTGGCAGTGCTCGCGCACCTTTTCGTCATTCCATTCCGGCCAGCGCGACGACACGGCGAAGGCAATATTGCCCATCACCGTCAGCCACGGCATCAGTGCATGGCTCTGGAAAATCACTGCGCGGTCCAGACTGGGTCCGCTGACTTCGCGGCCGCCGACAAACACATAACCTTCAGACGATTGCTCAAGGCCTGACAACACATTGAGGATGGTGGTTTTGCCGCAACCGGAATGCCCGATCAGGCAGACAAACTCACCGGGCTCGATGCCGAAGTGCAGGTTCTCGAAAACCGTGGTGATGACGCCATCACGGCCGGTGAACTTCTTGGCAATGCCTTCGATACGGATCAGGGGATCGCTCATTATTTTCTCCTGCCGTTATTCGGGAAAGGTGACCAGTTTGGTCAGCTTCGCCATCATCAGATCCAGCAACATGCCCACCATCCCGATCGCCAGAATGGCAGTGATGATGTTGGTGATCGACAGGTTGTTCCATTCATTCCAGACGAAATAGCCGATACCGGTGCCGCCGACCAGCATCTCTGCCGCCACAATCACCAGCCAGGCGATGCTGATGGAAATACGCATGCCGGTCATGATGGTGGGCGCTGCAGCCGGCAGAATTACGCGAAACGCCGTGCGCAGATTGCCGACCTCCAGGGTTCGGGCCACGTTCAGCCATTCCTTGCGCACGCTGGACACGCCGAAGGCGGTGTTTATCAGCATCGGCCACAACGAACAGATGAAAATCACGAAAATCGCCGAGATCGAACTGTCCTTCAGCGTAAACAGCGCCAGCGGCATCCATGCCAGCGGCGAGATCGGCTTCAGCACCTGGATATAGGGATCCAGCGCCCGGTACACAGTCGGTGACATGCCGATCAGGAATCCCACCGGGATCGCCACCAGCGCGGCCAGAAGATAGCCGAGCATGACGCGGCCAATCGAAAAGGCCAGCTGAATACCGATGCCCTTGTCGTTCGGTCCGCGGTCATAAAATGGCTCGCGCAGGTGCTCCATGATTTTCCTGCCGACATCGGACGGCGACGGAAACGCCGACTTTTGCCCGGTAGCCGCTGCGGTGCCGACCAGCGCCGCGTATTCGGATTCCGCGGTAACTGGCATGACCTTGGGCAGGGTCAAGGCATGCCAGATACCGATCATCAGCAGAAACACCAACAGTGACAGCGCAGGCGCGCGCCAGCTCAACAGTGTCTTCATCAGTTCCCCCTCAACGTCCGGCGTTCAGCCTGTTACGTTCTCTTGATCGCAAAGCTGTCGATATAGGCGTCGGGTTTTGCCGGATCGAATTCCTTGCCCATCACCGAGAATTTCTTGCTGGCGGTGGCCGGCGGTTTCATGCCGACTTCCTTCATCAGCTTCGCGGCGTCGGTGGCGAGGAATACTTCGCGGGCAACCTTGGCATAGTCGACATCACCCTTGATCTGACCCCAGCGTTTCATCTGGCTCATGATCCAGATCGCAAACGAATGCCACGGGAAGGGATCGAAGTCGATCCGGTTGGCGTCTTTCTTGACGTTGCCCAAACCGTCGGCATATGTGCCCGTCAGCACCTGCTCGATCACCGTCACCGGCTGGTTCAGGTAATTGGCTGGTGCAATCGCTTCGGCGATCTGCTTGCGGTTTTCGGGTTTTGCAGCGAACGCTGTCGCCTCCATGATCGCCTTCAGCAGCGCGCGGTAGGTATTCGGCATCTTGGTGACGAATTCCTTGCTCGCCGCGAATGCGCAGCAGGGGTGTCCCGGCCACAGGTCCTTGGTCAGCGTGTGAATGAAACCGACACCGTCGTACACCGCGCGCTGGTTCACCGGATCCGGCGCGAGGAAGCCGTCGATATTGTCGGCGCGCAGGTTGGCTACCATCTCGGGTGGGGGTACCGAACGGATTTGCACATCCTTGTCTGGATCCAGACCGTGCTCTGCCAGGTAATAACGCAGCAGGTAGTTGTGCATTGAATAATCAAAGGGCACGGCAAACTTGAAGCCTTTCCACGACTTCGGATCGCGCTTGTCCTTGTGTTTGATCGAAAGCGTGATCGCCTGACCGTTGATGTTTTCGATCGCAGGAACCGTATAGGGGATCGGGCTCGAACCCACGCCCAGCGAAATCGCGATCGGCATCGGCGACAGCATGTGCGCAGCGTCGTATTCCTTGTTCAGCGTCTTGTCGCGAATCACCGCCCAGCCTGCGGTTTTGACGACATCGACGTTCAGGCCCTGGCGACCATAGAAACCCATCGGCTGCGACATGATGATCGGGGTGGCGCAGGTGATGGGAATGAAGCCGACCTTGATCGACGATTTTTCCAGCGGGCCGGACTGTGCGAAAACCTCTTTCGCCATACCCAGCGGAAACAGCGAAGAAATCGCAGCCATCGCAGTGCTCGCACCGACCGCATTCAGGAAACGGCGACGCTCGGCATCGTGCGGGAACATCGCGCGCATCACGGCAGCCTCAACCACGCGGTTGCCCAGTGCTTCGCTATCGCTGGTTTGCAAGGCCAGATCGGCCTGATGTTCGACTTCGCTGTGATGGTGACCGCAGGAACAACCGCGGGTCAGTGACGTTCCCGCGTCGAAGGGATCCTTGAATGCTGACATGCTGTGCTCCTTGAAGAGTTTGTTTTGCTGTCAGCCTTATTGCAGCAAGCGTGCCAGCTAATTGACGCTACCGAAGCACTGATGCAAGCCGTTGTTTGGAAATGATTAATTTGAGCGTCTAAGGAAAAAAATGACTGCACGGGCAACCCTGACGCGACAGGATGGTGCGCACGCGCACCGAATTCGGGCGTAATGCACCGCGTTGACGCGCCAGCACTGTGCCGGCGCAGACACACGCTAAAATCGACCCATGTCCGTCACCCTGCCCCTCCGCATCAGCGCCCTGTTATGCACGCTCTCGCTGGCCAATTGCGCGCTCAACCCCGTCTCGGGCAATCCGAATTTCGTGACCATGTCGGAGTCGCAGGAAGTCAGTGTCGGCCGCAGCGAAGACAAGAAGGTGCGGGAGCAATATGGCATCTATAACGACCCCGCTCTTCAGGAATATGTAAGCGGCATCGGCCAGCGCCTGGCCAAGTCTGGCCACCGACCCGGACTGCAATATCAGTTCACCGTTGTCGATTCGCCTGAGATCAATGCTTTTGCACTGCCCGGCGGCTATATCTATGTCACCCGCGGCATCCTCGCCTATCTGAACTCCGAAGCTGAGCTGGCCGCTGTACTGGGTCATGAGATCGGCCATGTCACGGCCCGACACTCGGTGCAGCAAATGTCTGCCGCGACTGCAGCCAATGTAGGCGCCTCGGTGCTGCAGATCATGGTGCCGCAGGTACGCAACTCGGCCGGCGACCTGCTGATCAACACCCTCGGCGGCGCACTGCTATCGGGTTACGGCCGTGAACATGAACTGGAGGCCGACCGCCTAGGCGCCGAATATCTCGCACGTACCGACTATGATCCGCAGGCGATGATCAAGGTCGTCGGCGTGCTGAAAAATCAGGAACTGTTCGACAACGAAGTGGCCAAGGCCGAAGGTCGCGAGCCGCGCCGCTACCACGGCCTGTTCGCCACCCATCCTGATAACGACACGCGATTGCAGGAAGTCGTGCGCGAAGCTGCCAAATTCCACAGCCCCGAAAACCGCATCAACCGCGAAGAATTTCTGAAGCGCATGGAGCGCGTAATATTCGCCGACAGTCCCGAGCAGGGCATCGTGCGCAACAATGCCTTCTATCACGCCGGCCTCGGCCTGGCCCTTCAGTTTCCTGCCGGATGGAAAGTCAGCAACAGTCCGCAAAACGTCACTGCCTTCAACAACGAACGCACCGCGCTGGTCGATATGCGCAGCGCCGGCGCCGCTGAAGGCTCACCTGGCGAAGTGCTACGCAGAATTCTCAAGCTGGGCAACGGCAGCAGTGTGACGCCAACCACCATCGGCGGATTCAAGGCCGCCTTCACCGAACAGGCGATCTCCGGAAAACCGACCCGGGTCGCAGTGATCTTTCACGGCAAAAGTGCATACGCCATCGCCCTGCAAGCCAATACCGATGCTGTCTACCGGCAGAACCTGCCCGCGATGGAAGCCGCGATGCAGAGCTTCCATGCCATCACCGACAAGGAGCGCGAACTGGCAAAGCCGCTGCGCATCCGCGTCATCACTGCACGCGCGGGACTGACTTTTGCCGAACTGGCGAAAACCTCTCCGCTGGGCCGCTTTGCCGAAGGTCACCTGCGGGTCATCAACGGCCTGTATCCGGCAGGGGAACCGGCTGCAGGGCAGACACTGAAAATCATCGAGTAAAGCGCTGCGCCGGATACGCCGCGAGTGCGATAATCGGCCGCCATCACAAGAACAAGGGTTTCCAACTTGCCCCTCGGACTGCGCCCACTGCTGATCCTCATCCTTTGCCTGGCCTGGCTGCTGCCCGGCCTGGTCGGCCACGACCCGTGGAAACCCGACGAGGCCTACACTTTCGGCGTGGTCTATGAAATTCTTCAGGGCGGCAGCTGGATCATCCCGCAGATCGCCGGCGAAGCCTTCGTCGACAAGCCGCCGCTGTTCCACCTGACTGCCGCTTTCAGCGCGATGTTTTTTTCGCCTTTCCTGCCCCTGCACGACGGCGCCCGGCTGGCTGCCGGCCTGTGGATCAGTTTGACGCTGCTGTTTACCGCACTGGCGGCCCGTGAACTGCACGGCCCGCGCCACGGACTGATCGGCGCGCTGCTGCTGCTCGGCTCTCTGGGTCTGGTGGTGCGCAGCCACCAGTTGATCACAGACGTCGCCGCGCTCGCCGGTTTTGCCATGGCCTACTATGGTGCCGCGCTGGCGCTGCGCAAGTCGGGTCCCGGCGGATTGTGGATCGGCACCGCCTGCGGCATTGTCTTCATGACCCAGGGCATACCCGAGGCAGCCATGGTCGCGGCCATCGCCCTACTGCTGCCGCTGGCCGGTAAACACTGGCGCACGCCGCGTTATGCCGCTGCGCTGATCGTTGCAGCGGTTGCCGCACTGCCCTGGCTGGTGATCTGGCCGGCGCTGTTTTACCAGCGCGATCCGGCGCTGTTTGATGCATGGCTCACCGCAGAAAATCTGGCGCGCTTTTTCGGCGCACGCAATCCGGCGGCGGGACTCGCTTATTACCTGCGCATCCTGCCGTGGTACGCCTTTCCGGTATGGCCGCTGGCGCTGTGGGCGCTATGGCGCGCGCGACGTCAGCAGGTGTTGTCCGCACCACCGGTAACACTGTCAGCACTTGGCCTCGGCGTGACACTGCTGATGCTGGGCTTTGCTGCCGAATCGCGGGAACTGTATGCGCTGCCGATGCTGCTGCCGCTGACGCTGATGGCTGTCCCCGGTGTTGATGCCCTGCGCCGCGGCGCCGCCAACGGCTGGTACTGGTTCAGCATGATGGCTTTCACTTTTTTTATCCTCATCGGCTGGTTCTACTGGGGCGCGCTCGAACTCGGCGTGCCGGCGAAACTGCACGGCCACCTGCACACCATACGACCCGGCTACGATTTCGGTTTCCGCTGGCTACCTTTTGTGCTCGGCCTGGCCTATAGCGCCGGTTGGTTTGCGCTGCTGGCCAGACTTAAACGCGGGCCGGAGCGCCCGCTCATCGTCTGGGTCGGCGGCCTCACCGCGGTGTGGGCGCTGATGGCAACACTGTTCATTGGGTGGGTTGATACACAGAAAAGCTACCGCTCGATGATTGCCGACATGAACCGCGCCATGCCGGAGCAGCACCGCTGCATGGCCAGTCGCGATGTCGGCGAAGCGCAGCGCGCAATGCTGCATTATTTCGCCGGCATCCGTACCCTGCGCGTTGAAACCAAACCCAAGGCTTTTGCCTGTGACCTGCTGCTGGTGCAGGGCCGCCCTCTCGACGAGCAGATGATGACGGCCGACTGGAAAAAAATCTGGGAAGGTCACCGCCCCGGAGACAAGGAGGAACGTTTCCGGCTCTATCAGCGCAGCAGCCGCTGAACCCGCGCCGCATCTGCGGCGGCGACAAATCTATAATGGCAACCCATGTCTGATTCCCTGCAGCGCTTCATCTTTGAGCACGCTCCCATCCGCGGCGAACTGGTACAGCTCGCTGCAACCTGGCAGGCCGTCACCGAACGCCACGACTACCCCGCGCCGCTGCGTCAGGTCCTTGGCGAACTGATGGCCGCAGGTGCGCTACTGGCGGCTACGCTGAAATTCGAAGGCACGATGATCCTGCAACTGCATGGCAGTGGTCCGGTCAAACTGATCGTGGTCGAATGCAGCTCAGGGCATGCGATGCGCGCGACCGCAAAATGGGAAGGCGATATCCCGGAAGGCAATCTGCGCACGCTGCTCGGCAGCGGACGCTTCGCGATCAGCCTGGTGCCGGAGTCGGGACAGCAAAGTTACCAGGGCGTTGTCGACCTCAATGCCGACAGTATCGCTGCCGCACTGGAACATTACATGGCGACATCCGAACAGATTGACACACGGATCTGGCTCGCCTGCGACGAGCAGCGCAGCGCAGGTCTGTTGCTGCAGAAACTGCCCGAGCGTGAATCCGCGGATGCAGATGCATGGCCGCGCGCCGAACATTTGGCCTCAACCGTAAAATCCGAAGAGCTGCTCGGCCTTGAACCGCGACAACTGCTGCATCGCCTGTTTCACGAAGAAGACCTGCGCGTGTTCGAGCCGCGCCCGGTTTTTTTCCGCTGCTCCTGCTCACGCGACCGCGTCGTCGGCATGCTGCGCATGCTCGGACGTGATGAGGTGCGCAGCGTGATCGCCGAACTAGGCGAAGTCGAAGTGCACTGCGAATTCTGCAACCGCCGTTATGCGTTTGACGCTGTCGACAGCGAAGTCATTTTCGCCGCAGACATTGCCGCAGCGGCCGCAAGCACGCGACATTAACCGCGTTTGCTGCGCGGCAGCAGCCGGCGTAAACTCTGAATTGTTCTGCAGCCCCGCCCGGGGCTCCAATAATATTGTTTAAAATCAATTAATTACGGAGATCTCCATGAATAACGGACGCGAAGTTGTCGTTCTGAGTGGCGTGCGCACTGCAATCGGCGATTACGGCGGTGCACTCAAGGACATCGCCCCGACGGAACTCGCAGGTCAGGTGGTCAAGGAAGCGGTCAGCCGCGCCAAGATCGATCCCAAACTGATTGGCCAGCTCGTCTTCGGCAACGTGATCCACGGCGAAGCCAAAGACATGTATTTCTCGCGCGTCGCCTGCATCAAGGGTGGCCTGCCGCAGGACACCACGGCAATGACCGTCAACCGCCTGTGCGGTAGCGGCATGCAGGCGATCGTCTCCGCATCACAAAGCATTTTGCTCGGCGACTGCGATGCGGCCGTCGGCGGCGGCGCCGAATCAATGAGCCGTGGTGGTTACCTGATGCCCACCCTGCGCTGGGGTCAGCGCATGGGCGACGGCGGCTTCATCGACATGATGGTCGGCGCACTGACCGATCCCTTCGACACCGTGCACATGGGCATCACCGCGGAAAATATCGCCGCGCAATGGAAAATCTCGCGCGAACAGCAGGATGAATTCGCGGTGGAAAGCCATCGCCGCGCGATCAGTGCCATCGAAAAAGGTTATTTCAAGGACCAGATCCTGCCGATCGAACTGAAAACCCGCAAAGGCACCACGCTGTTCGACAAGGATGAACATCCGCGCGCCGACGTCACACTCGAAGGTCTGGCCAAGCTGCGCGCCGCATTCAAGAAAGAGGGCGGCTCAGTCACCGCAGGCAACGCGTCGGGCATCAACGACGGCGCTGCTGCCGTGGTGCTGATGGAAAAGGAAGCCGCATTAAAAGCCGGCCTCAAACCGATGGCACGCCTGGTGTCGTACGGCCTAGCCGGTGTTGATCCGAAAATCATGGGCATCGGCCCCGTGCCGGCGGTGCAGAACGCGCTGAAACGCGCAGGGCTTAAAGTCGAAGACATGGACGTCATCGAATCGAACGAAGCATTTGCCGTCCAGGCACTCGCCGTCTCCTGCGACCTCAAATTCGATCCGAAGAAAACCAACCCCAACGGCGGCGCAGTAGGCCTCGGCCATCCGATCGGCGCAACCGGCGCCCTGCTCACCGTCAAGGCACTGTACGAACTGCAGCGCACCGGCGGCCGTTACGCACTGGTAACGATGTGCATCGGTGGCGGTCAGGGTATTGCAGCAGTGTTTGAGCGCATGTAACAAGCCCCACATCCTGACTTGAAATGCCGCGCCCTGCGCGGCATTTTTTTTGACTTTTCACTAATCCAACACACTGCGATGGCAGAAGCGCACTTCCGGAAACCGCTAACCATTTGATTTACCGGCCAATTCATTCACCCGCCAATGACCGTATCGATAAAGCGAGTCCCCTCAGTGGTTCGGTATCCAGTTTTTAGAGGACAACACACGAAGCCAGACCTGCCGCCAAAGGTTGCCCCGCGCGGCGAATTTCACCATTATTCGATTTTGGCAATAGACAATATATATAAACCCGAGGAGAAGTTTTTCATGCGTATCCCGAAGCTGCTGGCAGCACTCGTCTTTCCGGCACTGCTCGCGGCACCTGCACATGCCCAAGCCGCCGAAACCAAATACCCGGAAAAACCCATCCGCCTGATCATCGGCAGCGCCACCGGCTCCGGCCCCGACATCATCAGCCGCCAGCTCTCCGAACGCTTGTACGACACCTGGAAACAACGGGTAGTCGTAGACGCCCGACCGGGCGCCGCCGGCGCGATCAGTGCCGACCTGACCATGGGCTCCGCTGCTGACGGCTACACCTGGATGATGCTGACCTCCCAACTGTTCGTCGCCTCCCAGGTCCTCGCCGATATCAAGTTCGATCTGCAACGCGACTTCCGCTCGGCAGCACTGATCGGTGTCACGCCGTTCGTGCTGCTGTCCAACAATCAACTACCGGTGAAATCACTGAAGGAGCTGATTGATCTTGCGAAGAAGCAGCCGGGCAAACTGCGCTACGGCTCCGCCGGCACCGGTGCCTCAGAGCATCTCTCCGGTGTGCTGCTCAACCACCTGACCGGCACCAACATGCTGCATGTGCCTTACAAAGGTGTTGCGCAATCGATCACCGATGCACTGGCCAACGAAGTGCAGATGACCTATGCGGTGCTGCCCGCCGCGCTGCCACACATCCAGGGCGGCCGCCTGCGCGCTCTGGGGGTGACTACCGCCAAACGCGCCATATTGATCCCCGACGTGCCCGCGATTGGCGAGGTGGTTCCGGGTTATGCAATGAATGCCTGGTACAGCATCGTCGTCAAAAACGGCACTCCGCCCCCGGTACTGGCCGCAATGAGCAGGGAAATCGTCAAGGTGCTGCGTGAACCTGCCTACGGCGAAAAAATGAAAGGTCTGGGCATCGAAATGATTGCCGGAGACAGTGCGGTGCTCGACGCCTGGCGCCGCGATGAAAACAAGCGCATCGTCGAAGTGGTCAAGTTATCCGGGGCCAAGGAAACAAAGTAAGCGTTTCCCGATCAATATGAAAATGCCGTGCATTGCACGGCATTTTTTATGAGGTACGGGTTTCAAGCGCCACTGCAGGATCTTGCTTCTTCCGTAGCCGGTTGCGGAGATTCCGTCTCCGGGGTGACATCCGCCTTCCGCCGGCTGCCATTGCTTGCCGGACATATTCACTTCATGAACATTCTGTACGCGTAAGTGTTCGAAAGACAGGCGATTGGAATCCGTGCAGAATCCCGTCCATGACAACCGCCCAGACCGCCGCCCGTCCTGACGGGCACCCCACCGCCGTCAACCTGCTGCTGAACGTCGGCCACGCCATCGACCACATGTTCCTGCTGATTTTCGCGACGGCGGTATCGACCATCGCCATCGAGTTCGGTCACGGCGACTGGACCGACCTGATGCCTTACAGCGTCGGCGCCTTTGCGCTGTTCGGCCTGGGTGCGATGCCCGCAGGACGTCTTGGCGATCTGTGGGGGCGCCGCGTAATGATGATCATCTTTTTCATCGGCATGGGCCTGTCGGCGATGCTGGTGGCGATGACGCACAGTGCCTGGCAGCTTGCCGCCGCACTGACGCTGATGGGTGCCTTCGCGGCGATCTATCACCCGGTGGGTATCCCGATGCTGGTGCAGGGCGTGTCGAACCCCGGCGCGGTAATCGGCTTGAACGGACTCGCCGGCAACCTCGGCATCGCCGTGGCGGCGCTGGTCACCGGTTTCCTTGTCAAATGGCTGGGCTGGCGTGAAGCCTTCATCATCCCCGGGCTGGTTTCGATTGCCTGCGGCATCATCTTTGCACTGGTCTGCCCGAAGGAAACGGAAGCGCCGGCCAAACGCAAAGGCGGCAAGGCCAAGGTCACGCTGACGCCGGAGATGCTGATGCGCGCATTCGCGGTTATGACCGCTGCCGCTGCAGTCAGCACCGTGCTGTTCAACTTCACCACTAACGGCAACTCCCAGCTGCTCGCGGCAGGATTCAAAGGCGTCATCGAAGATCCGGCAGCAATCGGCACGCTGCTGGCCATCATCTATGCAGTAGCATCACTCGCGCAACTGGTCGTCGGCAGGCTGATTGATCGCATGCCGTTCAAGCCGCTGCAGCTGTGGATTTCGGTGGCACAGGTGCCGCTGCTGATCTGGGCCGCGCACACCCAGGACTGGGGACTGTTCGTCGCGATGCTCGCGGTAATGGTGTTTGTCTTCGGCTCAATACCGTTCACCGACGCAATGATCGTGCGTTATGTCGATGACCGACTGCGCTCGCGCGTAGCCGGCATGCGCCTGACCGTGGCCTTCGGTTTCAGCTCGCTGGCGGTCTGGCTGATCGGTCCGCTGGTCAAAAACATCGGCTTCGCCAATGCGCTGTGGATCATGGCCGGCATCGCCGCGATAAAGGCCGGGATCGTATTGTTGCTTCCCGACGAACCCGACGCAGAACCCGTCAAAGTCTGATTCACCGCCTGCCCCCGCCCCGGGCCGTCAGCAGACCCTTTTGCAATCAAATCAAAGGGTTTTAGGCGCTTTTCACGGGCTTTTAGCCTTCCCGCACAGGGCAAAGTGGCTAAAAAGCAGGCATTTGGGGTATCATTGCCGGTTCCCGCCATGCGTACGGCCCCGGCCGGCGCTGCCCGTCAACCCCATCGCAGAGAGAAGGCAAGACATGCAGGCAATTCTGGATTATCTGAAAAAAACCGGCGAACAACTGGATTCCGAGATCGCCACCGCCACCGGACTTTCACTGGCCAGCGTGCGCCAGCATGTGACGGTGCTGCAGTCGCGCGGCGACATCATGATCTGCCGCTCGATCCGCTTCAAGGACGGCAAACCCAGCGAAGGTATGTTGTGCCGCATCTCCGGCTACATCCCGCCCGTCGCCCCGGGTCGTAAGCCCAAGGGTTCGGTGCCGGCCAAACCGGTCATCTAAGCAGTAGCGGTATTGCGGGCCTGCCTCATCAGGCCCGCCCCCCCCGGATCTGCTGTTTTTCCCGCCCAAGCCGCGTAATCACGACACTCCCGCTTCAATCGTTTTGTCAGCGCGAGTCTTCCAAAGCGACACCAGCACTCCGCCAGCAATCAGGCCGAAGGTCACGCTGAGCGAAATCACCGGCGGCACCTTGCCGATTAACCCGACCAAAAATATCTTCGAACCGATGAATACCAGTACGAGCGCTAGCGCGTACTTCAAATACTTGAAACGGTGAATCATCGCTGCAAGCGCGAAATACAGTGCGCGCAAACCCAAGATCGCAAAAATGTTGCTGGTGTAGACAATAAACGGATCGGTGGTGATCGCAAAAATTGCCGGCACCGAATCCACCGCAAACACCAGGTCAACGAACTCCACCAAGCACAGTGCAAGGAACAACGGGGTCACCCAACGCACTAACCGCCCGGAAGCCGGATCCGGCCTCTGCACAAAGAAGGCATTGCCGGCGAGTTCAGGAGTGACGCGCATATGCCTGCGCAACAGTTTTAGGAGCGGATTGCCGGCAATGTCCGGCATATGATCGGCCAGTATCCACATCTTGATACCCGTGATGACAAGGAAAAGGCCGAACACATAAAGAATCCAGCTGAACTGGCTGACCAGCGCTGCGCCCAATCCGATCATGATCGCCCGCAACACGATCACGCCGAGGATGCCCCAGAACAGCACCCGATGCTGATACTGCCGCGGTATCGCGAAGTAGGTGAAAATCAGCGCAATCACAAAAACGTTGTCCATCGACAACGATTTCTCGATCAGAAAGCCGGTGTAATACTCCGTACCTCTTTCTGATCCCAGGTGCCACCACACCCAGGCACCGAACAGCAGTGCAACACCGATATAACCTGCGGACAGCAGCAGACTTTCACGAACGCCGATTTCATGGTCATCGCGGTGCAGAACGCCCAGATCAAAAGCGAGAAGCGCGGTAACAATGCCTACGAAGGACAGCCACAGCCAGGCTGAATGCCCCAGAAACGGGGTGTGCAGAAATTCAGTCATCGCTTCCAACACGGCATATCCTCTGCTTTTGAATCAGATTCGCCATCAGGCGTTGAGCGGCAACGCGCCTGCTAGCGACTTGCCCAGCGTGTCGGTCTCGATACCCCAATCCTCAATGGCCGCCCTCAATACCGCCATTTCACCCTCGGTTATATGACTGTCCGCATCAGCCACCGATGCACACAACTGCAACACACTGCTCCTCAGCGCGGGCTGACGAATTTCCAATAGCAACTGCCGCATGGTTTCACGGTCCAGCCGGCACGCCTCACCCCAACTCAGACAGGGCGCACCCAGCAGGTCCTCACAGCAGTTTTGGACGACCTCATACAAATCATCGCGGCTTAAACCGAGGCGAGCCGGCGCATCCATGCGCTCCAGCCTTTCGAGTTCAACACGCGACAAGCTGCCGTCAGCAAGAAGTGCGAGTGCAACAATGCGTGCAGCAGCGCGGGGACTGTCATTCGGATATGTACGCAAAATCGGGCTCCTTAAAAAAACGGGGGTGCTGAAAATCAGTCAAAAATTTCTGCAATCCAGGATTTACGTCTCCCGTAGTGCTGCTGCGGCGCTGACCGGTAGCGATGATCATCCCGGCTTGCCTCCGACACCGGCTCAGCAGGCCGGCTCGACCGCTCAACCAGCTTGTCGAGTTCTCCGCGATCCAGCCAGACCCCGCGGCATTTCTGGCAATAATCGATTTCGATACCCTGACGCTCGGTCATGACCAGCGGCGTTTCAGTACAAACGGGGCATTTCACAGGTTTCTCCGGATCAATAAATTGGACGGTCAATTCACAGCAGCCAGCTGCCGGCTGATGCGCAGCTTGTTTCCGCGCATCCGCGACGGGTCGCGATCGCGCCGCCAGGCACGCACCAACAGACGCGCCGCCCTGGCCAGTGCCGTATCAAGAGCAGCCCGCCAGTCACTGGCTGTAGAAGAAATGACCAGCACGCTCCGCCCATCGGACTTCAACATCACCTGACAACGCTTGTCCAATCCGCCGCGCGGACCATTGACGTCAGACAACTGGACCTGCGCGCGGGAAACCATCCAGGCCAGCCGGCGCATCACAAAACGCACCCGATGCTCGGCAAGATCACGGTATTCGGCGCTGCGGGGATCACGGGTTTCAATCTGCACTTGCATGTCACACCTCCTTGGGTTGAACGACGCACACAAGATAGGGTGGGCAGAGATTCCGAAAAAGCAGATAATTAAGTAGCTTAATTCCTAAAATTCCTGAATATGCGACGGAACTTCAGTTACAAACACCTCTATTATTTCTGGGTTGTTGCCCGCGAGGGCGGCGTTTCCAGGGCGGCGGCACGACTGGGCATGGCAATACAGACCGTCAGCGCACAGGTGCGCGAACTGGAACGGGAACTCGGATATGCGCTGCTGAAACCTGCCGGCCGGGGACTTGCATTGACCGAAGCCGGAATAGCCGCGATGCACCAGGCGGACCGGATTTTCCAGCTGGGCGAACAACTCCCCGCCATTGTCAGGGATGCCGCGGAGCCGGTCAGCATCCGGCTCGCGGTGGGCATATCCGATGGCCTGCCCAAACTGGCTGTGCGCCGCCTGCTGCAACCGGTACTCGACACCGAGAACCTGAGGCTGTTGTGCCACGAAGATGAGTTTGATGATCTGTTGGGCGAGCTCGCGTTACACCGGCTGGATGTTGTACTGGCCGACCGCCCCGCGCCACCGAATCCGAACCTGAAGCTTTACAGCCACGAACTCGGATCATCAGCGGTTGCCTGGTACGCGCCGGAACCGTTGGTGGCCTCAGCGCGTCGCGGCTTTCCGCAAAGCCTTGCCAGGGTGCCGGTATTGCTACCCACGCCGCATGCCTCGGTTCGCCCGAAAATTGACCTTTGGTTTGAACGCAACGAAGTGGTGCCGCGCATCACCGGTGAATTCGAAGACAGCGCATTGCTTGCCACATTCGGCGCCGCGGGCTTCGGCGTATTCCCTGCCGCCGAGTTGATACATGACAAACTGACATCCCGCTACGACGTCAAGCGCATAGGAACATGCGAAGGCGTTGATGAATGTTTTTATGCCATCGGCACCGAAAAAAAAGTTGCGCATCCGATGGTCCATCAGATATTACAGGCGCACCGCCAGAACTAACTTGAGTCTGTTGGGATTTCATCTTTTAATGACGGCCAACCTCAACTAGACTGTCAACGCTCAAACAGGAGAACACCATGTTGCGTATCTACGGTTCCGCCAACTCACGCGCCCTCCGCGTCATTTGGATGGCCGCCGAACTCGGCCTGCAATACGATCACAAGGACTGGCTGCCGCGTTCGCCGGAAACCAAAACTACTGATTACCTCGAGGTGAATCCGAATGCACGCGTGCCCTCGATTGACGATGACGGCTTCATCCTCAGTGAATCGATGGCGATCAATATGTACCTCGCCAAGAAACACAAAAGCGCGCTCTATCCGTCTGATCCGAAACTAGAGGCGCTGTGCTGGCAGTGGAGCCTGTGGGAAACCGACCGCCTCGATCGCCAGATTGTCGATTACGTCCGCAACAGCGTCGCATCGCCGCCGGCCGAGCGCAAACCGGCCGTCGCCGAAGCGGCCTGGCTGCAGGTCGCGCCGGCGTTTGATGTACTAGAAACCGCGCTGGCCAAATCGCCGTGGCTGGCCGGCCCGGCATTTTCAGTGGCGGATCTCAACGTTGCCGGCGCGCTGTATCGCGCGCTGTCGATCGACGTCAGCAAATGGCGCAACCTCGACGGCTGGCTGCATCGCTGCTGGGATCGCCCCGCCGCCAAACATGCCCGGGCGCTGCGCGAACAGTAATCCGCCACTGCGGCAACCTCATTAAATATCTGTTTTTATTGATATTTAATGAGGGTCGCACCTCGCCTCATCTGCTGTACCGCATCAGTAGTAGCATGCACGAACCTGCCGCGCCGACCTAATAACAACACTGTCCGCCGGCACACCATCATCACGCTCTGGGAGGAGCCATGCCATCACTGCACCGAATTGCCGCATTCATCGTTGCACTGCTGTACTGCGCCGTGCTGCCCGCCAATGCCGCGAACTATCCCGACCCGAAAGAAGGGGACTGGGTCGCGAAGAATTTCAGATTCCACACCGGTGATGTATTGCCGGAAGTGACGCTGCATTACCGCACCATCGGCTCACCGGCAAATGAAGCGGTGCTGGTGCTTCACGGCACCGCGGGCAACGGCGGTAACATGCTGACGCGCGCCTTCGCCGAGGAACTTTTCGGCCCCGGCCAGCCGCTTGATGCAACGAAATATTTCATTATCCTGCCCGACGCGCTGGGCACTGGAAAATCCACGCGGCCTTCAAGCAGCGGCCTGCGCATGAAATTCCCCAAATACAACTACGACGACATGGTGCAGGCGCAGTACCGGCTGGTCACTGAAGGCCTGGGTATCAAGCATCTGCGCATGGTCATCGGCAATTCGATGGGCGGCATGCAGGTTTGGAACTGGGTAACCACTTATCCGGACATGATGGACATCGGCGTGCCGATGGCCTGCCAGCCCGGCGCGATGTCGGGGCGCAACTGGATGCTGCGACGACTGCTTGCCGAATCGATCCGCAATGATCCGGAATGGAATAACGGCAATTACACCGAGCAGCCGCGCAGCATGACCCGCCTGCTGACCTATTTTGCGGTGGCCACCAACGGCGGGAACATCGCCCTTTACCACGAGGGGCCGGATGCAGCCAAAGCGGACGCAGCGCTCGACAAGCGGCTGGCGGTACCGTTCCGCGGCGACGCCAACGACGTGCTGCTGCAGTGGGAGTCCTCGCGCGACTACAACCCGATGCCGCTGCTGGACCGCATCAAGGCAAGCGTACTGGCGATCAACGCCGCCGATGACGAACGCAACCCGCCTGAACTGAAAATGATGGAAGAAGCCATGAAGCGTGTGAAAAACGGGCGACACCTGCTGATTCCGCAGAGCAACGACACCCGTGGCCACGGCACCACCGGCAACGCGAAGTTCTACAAAAAGGAACTGGAAGAACTGCTGAAGACTGCGCCGCAGCGCAAAGCCGGCTGATCATTACAAATAAAACGGGGCCGCAGTTCAACTGTGGCCCCGTTTTGCCGTGTGTTTCACATCACACGACTCCATCACTCCAGCTTATTCGATTTTGGTGCCTGAGCTTTTTACAACCTTGGCCCATTTGTCGATTTCCGCTTTCATATAAGCACCGAACTGGTCCGGGCCCATCAGCGTCGGCTCAAAATGATTCGAGATCATTTTTTCCTTGGTCGCCGGCTGGTTGACTATCTTCTCGATCTCCGAATAAAGCCGGTCGACAATCGGACGCGGCATACCTGCAGGGCCTACGATGGCATACCAAGTACTCGCCTCATAGCCCTTCAATCCGGACTCCGCGACGGTCGGCAAATCCGGCAGCGGCGTGATGCGTTTGGCACTGGTTACTGCAAGCGCACGCAGCTTCCCGGTTTGGACAAAGGGGATCGACCCCGGTGTCGATGACAA
>CANHZX010000002.1 GCA_947465215.1 Betaproteobacteria bacterium
CATCGTGGTCTGGCTGTCGCCCAACGTTCTGTTTAATAGACTGATCACCGCCAACAAACTGCCGTAAAAGTCAGGGTTATCGCGCTAGCGTTTGGGAAACAACTCGAAACACACGCTGCCGTGACGGTTTAATGACAGCACCAGCGTATATCCGGATTGCGCGGCAAACGCCGCGGCCTGGTAAAGACCGACACCCAGCCCGCTTTCCGAAGGCACGGGGCCGCGGAACAGGTCTTCCGCCAGTTCCGCTGGAACCGGTGCGCCGTCATCACAGATGCGCAGGCGCGGACCCGGCAACAGCGACACATGGACACGCTTGGCTTGCCCCTGTGAAACTTTATACAAGGCGTTTTCAATCAGGGTGTCGCTGGTACTGTCGAACAGTTCCGCCATCAGACGCATGCCCTCGGGTACCGGCTCGGTGCCGAATCCAACTACACGACCGGCGTAGCGCGACTGCAAACCCTGCCACCAGATCGCCCCATCAACATCCCTGCTTGCCGATGCTTCCGGCGACTTGAGCTTTTCCAGCGTGGCACTCAAGCGCTGCGTGATATGCGGCAACTGCCGCTGCACCAGTGAACGGAAAGCCGTGTCATCTGCGCCACGCATTTCCGCTGCAGCACAAATAGAGCGCAGTGACTGCAGCAGATTTTTGACATCATGGGTGAGCCGGGCGCCGGTTTCGTAGATGGCCTGGGTATAGGCAGACTGCTGTCGCTGCTGTTCACGCCGCTGCGCCTCATAAAAATGCCCGACCATCTGCATCAGCAGTTTCTGGTGCAGCAGGATCGCCGGCGTCAACTGCCTGGTTGCATGCATGGTCAGCAGCAACACGCCGGTCTCATGCTGCTCGGCATGCCCCTCTGGATTGCCGACATGACCGGAAGAAGCCGCAGTAACCCAGGAGTAGCCGTTGATCCACGGCAGATCGAGCATATCGGTCAAGGCCGCACGCAGGAAATGCTCGGGCCGGGTTTCGGTTTCGGCAAGTTCGGCCAATCTGCGCATGCGCTGCTCGAAGGGCAGGCCAAGACCCAACAGATAGCGCGACAACAGGGTGCCAATCCCGCTGAAGCCGGCGCGGGGATTCCACAGCCAGGCAAGTCCGAGCATCAAGCCCGCCATCACCATCAGCGCCTGGGTAACACCAATCAGGTATTCACCTTGCGATGCCTGGTGGTGATGAATCACAAAACTGCCCAGCGCCAGAACCACCACCAGCAGAAACAGCACCAGCGTGTAAAACAGGTCGATGATCACCGGTGCACCGCGCAGGCGTTCGCCACCGGGTATCAGCATGATTGCCAGCGGAAGCACCGGCATGC
The DNA here is from genome assembly GCA_947465215.1 of Betaproteobacteria bacterium. Lineage (GTDB taxonomy): Bacteria > Pseudomonadota > Gammaproteobacteria > Burkholderiales > SG8-41. The sequence goes on from CANHZX010000002.1 coordinate 1,329, forward strand.
CGTAACGCACGAATGGCGCAACCTGGTTGGCAATATAACGGTCACTGAACAGCTGCGGCAGCACCCACATCAGCAGCATCGTCACCAGATAAATTGCAGCCAGCAAGGCAGCCGCACGCTCTCCCCGTGCATCGGTCGACGGCACACCACCGCCTACCAGTCCGCACAATGCCGCGATCCATGCCGCAATCAGCCACCAGTTGCCGGCAAACGCAAATAACGTTCCCAGGCCCAGCACCATCAGGGCATGCTGTAACGGAATGCGCCGCCCCCCGCGCCATACCGGCTGCCAGATCAAAAACAGACCGAAATGGGACATCAGCAGGCCGCGGGCCCACCATTCACCACCACCCCATGCAATGGCGCCATGCAGCGTAAGCAGTGCGGTTGCCAGCAGCACGTTCTGATGCCGCGGGGACTCCACGGATTTGACCCGCAGCGAAGCGGGGGCGTCTTTGGTATTGATCAAATCGGCGGGCATCGTGATTGGCTATACTCTCGATTCAGTTAAAAACCGGCAAACGCCTTGCACATCACCACTATCGGCAAATACACGGCGCTTGAAGCGCTGCGCACCCGGGTCCCCGCAACCGCAATGCTGGCACTGGTGCTGCTGGTTTGCGCCAGCCTGTTCATCCGCGAACTTGCCGTCTTCGAAGCGATGCGTTTCCAGACCGGGTTTTATGCCGCCGCTGCCCGACTGGTCGCCGTATTCCTTACCAGCGTCTACGCACTCGCCAGCATAACGCGGGAATTCAACGACAAAGGCTTGGAAGTCGTGCTCGCGCTCGACGTGCCGCGCACCCATTATATCTGCGGCAAGCTCGCCGGCTTCATGGTGGTGGCGATGTTCATTGCCGTCGTCATGTCCCTGCCGCTCTGGATACTGGCTCCCGCCGGAGCAGCCTGCACCTGGACAGCTTCACTGATGATCGAGCTGGCGCTGATCGCAGCGCTGTCACTGTTTTGTGTGGTCACCTTCAGCCAGTTGCTGCCGGCTGCCGGATTTGTTGCAGCGTTTTATCTGCTGGCACGCTGCATCACCGCCATGCGGCTGATGGGTGCTCACCCGATTTCCGGCGAAGACACCCCGTCCCAGCAATTCGCGTCGGCCCTGGTCGAAGGGTTGGGCTATCTGCTGCCTGCACTGGATCAATGGACAGCGACCTCCTGGCTGGTCGATTCACCGCCGGAACCCGTGCAATTACTGGGCATTTTTCTCCAGGGCATGGTCTACCTCACCTTGCTGACTGCCGCAGCCCTCTTTGATTTTCATCGCAGGAGTCTTTAGGTGAGTGCGCTGTTCCGGGATGGGGAAGAACGGACGCTGCATGCCGTTCCCTTCATGGTGCTACTGCTGCTGGCCCTGGCGCTGACGCTGCAGATCATCTTCCATGCACAACAGGCAACACCGCAAGCGCGGGCTGAATCCCTCGAGCCGGCGCCCTCCGCAAACGTGCTGCGTACTGCCAGTTTCGGGGAATCCATCGTAGCCGCCCAATTTTCTGTTCTTTACCTGCAGGCTTTTGATAACCAGCCGGGCATCAGCATTCCGTTCCGTGCGCTGGATTACAACCGGGTGATGAGCTGGCTGCAAATCGCGCTGCAGCTCGATCCGCAAAGCGGCTATCCGCTGATGATGGCTTCACAACTCTACGGGCAGGTGAACGACGAACCGCGACAACGCATGATGTGCGAATTCGTCCACGCCCGTTTTCTGGAAGCGCCGGACCTGCGATGGCGCTGGCTGGCGCACTGCGCCATCATGGCCAAACACCGGCTGCGGGACCAACCGCTTGCCCTGCGCTACGCCACCGACATCACCCAATACGCCGGAACTGCCTCGGGATGGGCGCGACAGATGAGGATTTTCATCCTCGAGGACATGGGCGAACTCGGTAGCGCCAAGGTGCTGTTGGGCGGACTACTAGCCACCGGGGAAGTGACCGACCCCAGTGAACTGCATTTCCTGACCGAAAGGTTAAAAACCCTTGAAGAAAGAGAAAATTCCGCGGGTACGACGAAAATTCGACAGTGACGGTCGTAAATTCGACGAAAGTTCCATTGCATATTTCAGAAATTAATGAAAATTCACCTTACAAAAACCAAATTTGAAAAAAAGTTTTTTAATATCAATTACTTATTATTATTTTTATTGGCTCGTTTTGCGCCTCGCCCTTTGCGATGTTTCTGTTTATTAAGCCTTGCGTGATGGTACGGAGTTTGCACAATTTCCAGTGTTAATTTCCGCCATTCGGCGGCAAGGGGATAAAAATGATGCGTGCTAAAGGTTTTACACTGATCGAAATCGCCATCGTGCTGGTCATTATCGGCCTGCTGTTGGGCGGTGTTCTGAAAGGCCAGGAGCTGATCACCAGCGCCCGGGTTCGCAATATGATCTCGACGCAGGACGGTGTGAAAGCCGCTTATTTCGGCTTCCTGGACCGTTTCCGCGCATTGCCCGGCGACTACACCCAGGCCACCACCAACATCACCGGTATGTCCGCCAACTCGAACGGCAACGGCAACGGCCGCATCGAAACGGCTGCTACCCCGGTTGCCAGCAGCGTTGTCGCCGAAGACATCCTGGTCTGGGAACATCTGTCCAAAGCGGGCTTCATCAACGGCACCTACACTTATGCCGCAACTGCGTCGGCCACCACGAGCCCGACCAACCCCTACGGCGTTTACATGCAGGTTGCGTATGACGGAGTCTATGGTGCAGGCACCACGGCTGTTCCTGCCGCCCTGCGCCACAACATCAAGACCGGCTCCCAAGTACCTGTTGAAATCATCGTTGAAGTCGATCGCAAGATTGATGACGGCGCACCGAATACCGGTGGATTCCAGTTCTCGGAATACCAGGGCAATGGCGCTGCAGCTCCCACGAGCGGCTCGACCACCACGCCGGCCTGTACCAGCCTGACCACTGCACCAGGCATCTGGAATGCAACGAACGGCAGCACGAACTGCGGCGGCGCCAGCCTGCTGTAATCGTTACCTGCCCCGTAAAAAAGCCCGCTTACAGCGGGCTTTTTTATTGCCGGTGGAATGGCTGCCGCAAATCACCCCTGCAATAACCGTATTTCAGCAGCGGCCACCGCTGCTTCTGAACCGAGCAGCACAATCACATCACCCTCTTCAATACGCAGTTCGGGACCCGGCGCCGCAGTCCTGACATTGCGCCGCCGGATTGCAGTCACTTCCACACCGGATTGCAGCAGATTGAGCTCTTCGATGCGTTTACCGATCGACTGGGCCCCCGCAGTCACCAGAACCGAGTGCAGGCGCGGCTGCAGCGCCTGATCCTCGCCCTCGGCCGCATCCGTCATGCCGCGATAGAAGCCGCGGAACAGTTCATAACGGCTTTCACGGGTTTCGCGGATGCGGCGCAGCACCCTCGTCAGCGGCACGCCGACCAGCATCAGCGTGCTCGAAGCCAGCATCAGGCTGGCTTCCATCAGATCTGCAACAACCTCCGTCGCGCCGGCATTACGCAGCTTCTCAACATCGCTGTCATCGACAGTGCGCACGATTACCGGTAATCCGGGCCGGGCTTCCTGCACATGGGCAAGAATGCGCAGGGCCGATGCGGTATCGGCATACGTCACAATTACCACCCGGGCTCGGGCCAGACCCGCCGCCAGCAGCACCTCGCGCCTTGCGGCATCCCCGAACACCACACGTTCACCGGCAGCAGTGGCATCACCGATACGCTGGGGGTCATTGTCGAGCGCAATGAAAGGCACCCCCTCCTGATCCAGGAAACGGGCCAGATTCTGGCCGCTGCGCCCGTAGCCGCAGATCAACACGTGTTCATGCGCGCTCATTGTCTGCACGGCGATGTTGTGCAGTTGCATCGCCCGGTTCATCCACTCGGTAGCGCTCCAGCGACGCACGATGGCTTCACTGCGCTCAATAACAAAAGGCGCAATCAGCATCGACAGCACCATCACGGCCAAAACCGGCTGCAATACCTCCGTTGCAACCAGTCCACTGGCACCGGCATGCGCCAGAATGACGAAACCGAATTCGCCGCAGGCACCCAGAGCAAGGCCGGTACGCATGGCGACCCCACTGGAAGCGCCGAACAGGCGGCTCAAGCCGAGAATCAATCCTGTTTTGGCAATGACCAGCGTCACCAGCAATACACTGACCCAGACATTTTCCACAACGATGCTGACATCCAGCAGCATGCCGATCGTCACAAAAAACAGGCCCAGCAGCACATCGCGGAAGGGCTTGATGTCTTCCTCGACCTGATACCGGTATTCGGTTTCCGAAATCAGCACGCCGGCGACAAAAGCGCCAAGGGCCAGCGACAACCCGGCCATTTCCGTGATGAAGGCGACACCCAGCGTGACCAGCAACACGTTGAGCACAAACAGTTCGGATGATTTCTGCCGCGCAACCAGATGGAACCAGGCGCGCATCAGCCGCTGGCCGAAAAACAGCAGAATGGTCAGCACAATTGCGGCCTTGAGGAGGGCGTAACCCAGCGTCGCAATCATTTCGTCAGCCGGCGCACCGAGCGCAGGGATCAGGATCAGCAGCGGAACTACGGCAAGATCCTGAAACAGCAGGATGCCGATGATCTGGCGGCCATGCGGCGAGTTCAGCTCGAAGCGCTCGGCGAGCAACTTGGCAAGAATGGCGGTGGATGACATGGCCAGCGCGCCACCCAACACAATGCCGTCCCGCCAGGACACCCCGACGGCAACCGCAACACCAACGACCAGTACCAGGGTCGCCAATACCTGCGCAGCCCCCAGCCCGAACACGATACGACGCATGGTCATCAGCCGGGTCAGACTGAACTCCAGTCCGATGCTGAACATCAGGAAAACCACGCCGATTTCGGCAAGACTGCGCACTTCGTCAGTGGTGGTAATCCAGCCCAGCGCATTGGGGCCGATGGCAACCCCGACAATCAGATATCCCAGGAGCGGCGGCAGCCGCAGCGTACGAAACACGACCACCACCAGAACGGCGGCCGCGAGCAGTACAAGCACAGGTTGCAGGGTATTGTGCATAGCCGGATCAACAGGGGGAACCTTCCGAATATTGCCTTTTCTTCAATGAATTGCAAGCGAATGGCAGCAAATGCCGGGCAGGGTGTTTGTTATAATTTCGGCCATGACTGCCCCCGCCGAAACGAGCCCCGCCAGTTCCGCGATTGCGGCGGCCAAAGAAGTACTCGCCATCGAGGCGCAGGCCATCACCGATCTGGCCGACCACCTCGACGAGCGCTTCGGGGAAGCCATCCGCATCCTTCTACAATGCCGCGGCCGTGTCGTCGTCAGCGGCATCGGCAAATCCGGCCATATCGCCCGCAAAATTGCCGCCACCTTCGCCAGCACCGGTACGCCGGCGTTTTTTGTGCATCCGGCTGAAGCCAGCCACGGCGACCTCGGCATGGTCACCCGCGACGATGTGTTTGTCGCGCTTTCCAACTCCGGTGAAACCAGCGAGTTGCTGACCATCATTCCCGTCTTGAAACGGCAGGGCGCAAAACTCGTCGCACTGACCGGCAATCCGGCATCGACCCTGGGACGTGAAGCCGATGTACACCTTTATGCAGGCGCCAAACAGGAAGCCTGCCCGCTAAATCTCGCGCCGACGGCCAGCACAACAGCAGCGCTCGCTCTCGGTGATGCGATTGCAGTGGCGCTGATGCGCGCACGCGGCTTCACCCAGGACGAATTCGCGCGATCCCATCCCGGCGGCGCCCTGGGGCGAAAACTGCTGACCATGGTGCGTGACGTGATGCGTTCAGGCGATGACGCGCCGCGCGTCCCGATCACCGCAACGCTGACCGACGCCCTACTGGAAATGTCGCGCGGCCGCATGGGTATGACCGCTGTCGTCGACCAGGCACAGACGGTCAAAGGCGTTTTTACCGACGGCGATTTGCGTCGTGCGATCGGCAAGGGTCTCGATCTGCGCAAGACGCCGATCAACGACATCATGTCGGCCAATCCGCGCACCATCGGACCCGACAGGCTCGCAGCAGAAGCCGTTGAAATCATGGAACGCAGCAAGGTAACGCAATTGCTGGTCGTCGATGAAGGCGGTCACTTGGTCGGCGCCTTGAATATTCACGACCTGTTCCGCAACAAAGTCGTCTGACATAACCGGCGCACTGACGATGATTCCGCAAGCCCGACTGGTCCGTGTCGCGATTTTCGACGTCGATGGAGTCCTCTCCGACGGCGGCCTGCACTATGCCGAGGCGGGGGACGCGATGAAAACCTTCGATGTCCGCGACGGCATGGGCATGAAGCTGCTGCAGGACTCCGGCATCGAACTGGCAATCATCACCAGCCGCCGTGCAGGCAGTGTGCGCGAACGAGCGGCGGATCTCGGCATCCGGCATATTCAGCAGGGTGTCGCCAATAAATTCACCGCCTTCGAAACGCTGCTCGCCGAACTGAAATTAAAGCCCGATCAGGCGGCGTTCCTCGGCGACGATCTGGTCGACCTGCCGGTATTCAGGCAATGCGGCTTCGCAGTCACTGTCGCTGATGCGCCAGCCGTTCTGAAACGGCACGCTGATTACGTTACCCGGGCCAGGGGCGGTCACGGTGCGGCGCGAGAATTCTGCGAAATCATCCTGCACAACCAGAACAAGCTCGCCGGGCAGACCGCGCGCTTTCTCGGCGCAGCCTGAGCGCCAAGTCCGCGATGAACCGCCTGTCACAGATTTTCCCCCTGCTGCTGCTGGCCGTTCTCGCCACGCTGACCTTCTGGCTGGATCAAGCAGTACAGCAGAGCGCTCAATCTACGGAAAACGAGCGTGACGATCCCGACTTCATCGTCGACAACGTCGTCGCCCGACGGCTGGATGCGAACGGCAATGTCAAACACACCCTCTACGCCTCGAAGATGTCGCATTTCCCGCGGGACGACAGCACCCATCTGGTATCGCCGCGATTCGTCAGCAATGCCTCTGCCAATGCACCGGTCACCATCACCTCAAGAACGGCGCGGGTCTCCAGTCGCGGCGAAAACGTGTATTTTAAGGATGACGTCAGGGCGATCAGGGCCGCCTATGACAACCGTAGCGAACTGATGCTTGAAACCAGTTTTCTCCACGTGCTGCCGGATGAAAGCATCGCGCGCACCGACCGCCCCGTAACCATCACCGACGCCCATACCGTTGCCACGGCGATTGGCTTAGAATTGAACAGTGAAGCCCGTACCGTCAAATTCCTCTCCCATTTCCGCGGCACCTATCATGACCCGGCACGTGCAGAAAAACGCCGCTGACCGGCGCCTGCGCCCTCTCGCCGGCATTGCCGGCCTGGCGCTGATGCTGCTCATTAATGGCGCCGCCCATGCAGAAAAAGCCGATCGTGAAAAGCCGATCAATCTGGAAGCGGACAAGGTTTCCGTCGACGACGCCAAACAAATCTCGAATTTCGAAGGTCGCGTGGTGCTGACCCAAGGCACGCTGACTATCCGCGGCGACCGCATGGAAGTGCGACAGGACAGCCAGGGCTTCAAAACCGGCACCACCTGGGGAAATCTGGCCTATTTCCGTCAGAAGCGCGAAGGTTATGATGAATACATTGAAGGCTGGGCTGAGCGCATTGAATACGACAGCCGCGCCGACAAAATGCAGATGTTCAACCGCGCATCGATGAAAAAGGGCAGCGACGAAGTACGCGGCAATTACATCTCTTACGATGCCAATACCGAGTTTTTCCAGGTCACCGGCGGCGGCAAGCAGGCCAGCCCGGACAACAGCGGCCGCGTGCGTGCCGTACTGCAACCCAAACCCAAGGAAAAGCCTGAAGCACAACCGCCGGTACCGCTGAAATCCTCGGCTGAAGTCAATGCGCCGCGGGATGTCACGCCAGACCAGGCGCGCTGATATGGGCAATCTTGCACAGCCGGATCGCCCCGATGCTCCGCCGGCTGCAGGCAGCCATATACTCAAGGCCGAAGGCCTGAAAAAGCGCTATCGCGCGCGAACTGTCGTCAAAGATGTCTCGCTGGAAGTACGCAGCGGCGAAGTTATCGGGCTGCTTGGCCCGAACGGCGCCGGCAAGACCACCTGCTTTTACATGATGGTCGGACTGGTGGCGATGGACGGCGGCGAACTCCACCTTGACGGCACGCGCCTGACGCACATGCCGATGCACAGCCGCGCTCGCCTCGGCCTGAGTTACCTGCCGCAGGAAGCCTCGATTTTCCGCAGATTGACTGTTGCAGAAAACGTGCGTGCCATCCTTGAGCTGTATCACAGTGATGACGCGACTATCGAAGCTCGGCTCGACACGCTCCTGCAGGATCTGCACGTCGAACATCTTCGCAACAACCCCGCCATCAGCCTCTCCGGGGGCGAACGGCGCCGGGTGGAAATCGCGCGTGCCCTGGCGACGGAACCGCGATTCATCCTGCTTGACGAGCCTTTTGCCGGCGTCGATCCGATCGCCGTCATCGAAATCCAGAAAATCATCGGTTTTCTGCGCGAAAGGGGCATCGGCGTGGTGATCACCGACCACAACGTCCGTGAAACCCTGGGCATCTGCGACCGCGCCTACATCATCAATGACGGCACGGTGCTGGCCTTCGGCAAACCCGACGAGATCGTCTATAATGAGCGTGTCAGAAAGGTCTATCTCGGTGAACATTTCCGGCTTTAAGACCACAGGGCGCCGCTAGCGCACAATTACCTGTCCGGGACGCGATTTCCCCCCATCCGGCCCTGCATGAAACATTCCTTACAGCTCAGACTCTCGCAACACCTGACATTGACGCCGCAATTGCAGCAGTCGATCAGGCTGCTGCAACTGTCGACGCTTGAGCTCAACCAGGAAATCGAACGTCTGCTACAGGACAATCCGCTGCTCGAAAGAATCGACGGCGCGTCCGACCCATCATCGCCGCAACGTGAGACGCCGCAATCCGAAAATGCCGAAATGCCCGAGGCAGCGGCCGACAACAGCGTCCAGGAGCCGGCGTCCGGCGCCGAAGAATCCGCTTCATTCGATGTCGAAGACGGCCCGTCCTACAACAGTATCAGTAGTAACGACAACGAAGATGATGACTACGCGCCGCTGGTCGAACAGCCGCCGAGTCTGAGCGCACACCTGACGGCACAGTTGTCGCTGCTCCACCTTTCGGAGCGCGACAAGCGCCTGGTTAGCCTGCTGATTGATTCTTTGAACGACGACGGGTACCTGCCGCAGAGCCTTGAAGAGATCGGCGAGATGCTGCCGCAGGAACTCGATGTCGACCAGGACGACCTGGCCATCGCTTTACAGCACCTGCAGCACCTTGAGCCGGTGGGTGTCGGCGCACGCAACCTGGCCGAATGTCTGTCGCTCCAGCTTGCTGCCATGCCGGACGACACGCCGCAGCGCGACGCAGCACTGGAAATCGTCAGGCATCACCTGGATGTGCTGGCTGCGCGCGACTTCACGCGCCTCAAGCGCACGCTCAAATGCGACGACGACTGCCTGCGTGTCGTGCAAAAACTGATCACCAGCCTCAACCCCAAGCCGGGCCGCGATTTCTCCTCCGAGGAAACGCGGTTTGTCATCGCCGACGTCATCGTGCGCAAAACCAAGGGCCTGTGGCTCGCAACCCTCAACCCCGACGCCATGCCGCGGCTGCGGGTCAACCGCATGTATGCCGACATCCTGCAGCGCAACCGTGGCGGCAGCGCACAACAGCTGAACTCCCAGCTGCAGGAAGCCAAGTGGCTGATCAAGAACGTGCAGCAGCGTTTCGAAACCATCCTTCGCGTGTCCCAGGCCATTGTCGACCGCCAGCGCAACTTCCTGGAACACGGTGAAGTCGCAATGCGACCGCTGGTTCTGCGGGAGATCGCGGAAACGCTGACACTGCATGAATCAACAGTGTCGCGGGTGACCACACAGAAATTCATGCACACGCCACGCGGCATTTTCGAGCTGAAATATTTTTTCGGCAGCCATGTCGCCACCGAAGCCGGCGGCGCGGCATCCAGCACCGCCATCCGCGCACTGATTAAACAGCTGGTCAGCGCAGAAAACACCCGGTCGCCGCTCAGCGACGGCCAGATTTCGGAATTGCTCGGCCAGCAGGGTATAGTGGTGGCGAGGCGCACCATTGCAAAATACCGTGAATCGATGCAAATCCTCCCGGTGAATCTCAGAAAAACGCTTTAAACAAGGAGAAGCCATGAACCTGCACCTGACGGGCCACCACCTCCAGATCACTCCTGCGATCCGCGAGCATGTCGCGCACAAACTGGAAAAGATCACCGCCCACTTCGATCACGTTATCGACATCAGCGTCATCATGACAGTGGAAAAACTCCAGCATAAAGTCGAAGGAAAGATGCACCTGAGCGGCAAGGAAATTTTCTGCGAAGCCCACAGCGAGGACATGTATGTCGCCATCGACCATCTCGTCGGCAAACTGGACCGCGCGGTGATCAAGCACAAGGAAAAGAACCTCTCCCATCGTCACGACGGCGCGCCGATAAAACACCGCGCAGTCGAAGAGTAAAACCGTCTCACTGAATCGCGACTCCCGCACGCCATGAACCTGATTGCCAAGCTGCTGCCCGCCTCGAACATCCTGCTGGACACCGACCTCACCAGCAAAAAACGGGTTTTTGAGCAGGCCGGCCTGCTGTTTGAAAACAACCAGCAGGTCGCGCGCAACGTGGTCTTCGACAGCCTGTTCGCGCGTGAAAAACTCGGCTCCACCGGTCTGGGCCAGGGTGTCGCGATTCCGCACGGCCGCATCAAGGGACTCAAGGCAGCTGCGGGGGCGATCATCCGCATGCAGAACCCGATCCCGTTTGATGCACCGGACGGCCAGAACGTGCGGCTGGCATTCGTGCTGCTCGTTCCTGAACGCGCCACTGACGAACATCTGCAGATCCTCTCGGAACTGGCGCAGATGTTCTGCGACAAGCCCTTCCGCGAAAAACTGTTCACGGCAGCCACGCCGGATGATTTTCTCCAGTTGATCACACAATGGGATCCCAATGCCGCAGGTCAGCATAGCCCGGCTGTTTGACGACACCCGCGATAAGCTGCAGCTGACGTGGGTTGCCGGTCGCGATGGCGCCGACAAGGGCCTCGACAGCGAGTTGACCAAGGACTCGTCGAAGGGTCTGGTCGGCCACCTCAACTTCATCCATCCCAACCTGATCCAGGTGCTGGGACAGTCCGAAGTCAATCACCTGAACGGCCTTGATCCGGCCGAGTGCCGGGAACTGCTGAACCGCACAGCCACCCGCGAACTCTCCTGCTTCATCATCGCCGGAGCCAACGACATACCGCCGGCGCTGCTCGAAGTCGCCGAAGCCACCCATACACCGCTGTTTACCTCGCCGATCCCCAGCGTTGAACTGATGTGGATCCTGCGTCCGCACCTCGCGCGCACGCTGGCCGATTCCACGACAGTGCATGGCGTGTTCCTCGATGTACTCGGCGTCGGCGTGCTGATCACCGGTGACTCAGGTGTCGGCAAAAGCGAACTGGCGCTGGAACTGATCAGCCGCGGTAGCGGACTGATCGCTGACGACGTGGTCGAGCTCTATCGCGTCGGCCCGGAAAGCGTAGAAGGCCGCTGCCCGTCTTTGCTGCGCGACTTTCTTGAAGTGCGTGGCCTCGGAGTACTTAACATCCGCACGATTTTCGGTGAAGCCGCGCTGCGCCCGCGAAAAAACGTAAAGATTGTCGTCCATCTCGAAAAACCCTCGGGCTCCGATCCGACTTTCCTCGACCGCCTGCCGCTCAAACCTGGTAGCGAATTGCTGATGGAGGTCGAGATCCGCAAAGTCACGATCCCGGTAGCAGCCGGCCGCAACCTCGCCGTGCTGACCGAAGCTGCAGTGCGCAACCATGTGCTGCAGATGCGCGGCATCGACAGCACCCGGGAGTTCGTCGAACGGCAGTCGCAGGCAATGCAGAACCAAGACGACTGAACGGCGCTGATGCGATGCAACTGATCCTGATCACCGGGCTTTCCGGTTCCGGCAAAAGCGTGGCACTGGCGGTCATGGAAGACGCCGGCTTCTACTGCGTCGACAATCTGCCGGTGAACATGGTCAGCTCGTTGGTTGAAACACTGCGCAACTCCGGCACTGAACGCGTCGCACTGACCATTGATGTGCGCACCGGCGAAGCCATCACAGGACTGCCCGATCTGGTGACGCGCCTGCGCGAAGACGGCGTTGAAGTACGCGTGATGTTCCTCGAAGCCAAGTCCGAAACGCTGATCAAACGCTACTCCGAGACCCGCCGCCGCCACCCGCTGTCGGCGACCGGGCTGACGCTGCCGGAATGCATCGCCCGAGAAAAGGAACTGGTCGCCGGCATTTCCGATATGGCCCACCACATCGATACCAGTGACCTTGCCCCCAACACGCTGCGCAGCTGGATCAAGGATTTCGCCGCGGCGCCGGTGGCTGGCCTGACCCTGCTGTTTGAATCCTTCGGCTTCAAGCACGGCATCCCGCTCGATGCGGACTTCGTGTTCGATGTGCGCTGCCTACCCAATCCCCATTACGACCCACAGCTACGTCCGCTGACCGGCTGCGATGAACCGGTTGCCGCATTCCTGCGCGCGACTCCTGATGCGATGCGCATGCTGGAAGACATCAGCCGCTTCATCAGCGACTGGCTGCCGGCCTTCGAACGCGATAACCGCAGTTATCTGACCGTGGCCGTCGGCTGCACCGGCGGCCGTCACCGTTCGGTGTTTTTCGTAGAAACCCTGTCTGCGCGCTTCCGCGACCGCACCCGCACGCTCGCTCGCCACCGCGAACTCGGCGCATGAGTGACGTTCGCGAAGTACCGCTGTTTCCCCTGGGCACGGTGCTGTTCCCGGGCGGTCTGCTGCCGCTGAAAGTCTTCGAGCAGCGTTATGTCGACATGACCAAGGCCTGCCTACGCGACAGCACGCCGTTCGGTGTCTGCCTGATCCGCGAAGGCCAGGAGATCGGCCAGCCGGCGACACCGCAATCCACAGGCTGTCTTGCGACTATTGAGCAGTGGGATGTGCCGCACCCGAATCTGTTCACGCTGATTGCCCGCGGCGGGGAACGCTTTCGCGTTCTCGACACCACCGTCAACCGCAGCGGACTGATCATCGGCAAAATTGAAATGCTGCCGCAGGCAACGGCAACCGCTGAAATGGAGGCCGCCTGCGAAGAAGTGTTGCGCCTGGCAATCAAACGCGCCGGCGCCGACAGCGTCCCAGGCCCCATCCAGCTCGACAATCCGGTGTGGGTCAGCTACCGGCTCGCCGAAATCCTGCCGATTACACCGCAAGAAAAACAGGGGCTGCTGGAAATGGATGACACCGACGCGCGCATGGCCCGGCTGCGGGAACTGCTGCTGACCCACGGCATCATCGAAAAAGTCATCAAAAACAAATAGTTGCAGAAAACCCGCGACTGAGGTCAGCGCTTGCGGGAGCGCGCAGCCAGTTGCTCCAGGATATCGCGCACCGGCGTCGGAATCGCTGCCCCGCAGGCTTCTTCGAGCGACAACCAGATCAGGCCGGGCTCGGAAACACGCGGTGGCCAGGCTTTGACCATTGCCGGTTGCGGCAGGATATCCAGGTGGTAATGCGTGAAACCATGCGCAATCACCGGCAGCGCCTCGCGCAGCTCCACGCGCGCGCCATAACGCTGCGCACAGACCGCAACGGCATCCGCATCCGCATCCGTTTCCGGAAAACACCACAACCCACCCCAGATGCCGGATGACGGTCTTTTCTCCAGCATCACTTCGCCCGCGCGCTGCAGCACCAGCATCTGTGTGCGCCGTTGTGGCAGTGCCTTGCGCGGTTTGCGCATCGGCAATTCTGCGGTGCGGCCGGTTTTGTGCGCGACACAGAGCGTCTGCACCGGACATTCGGCGCAGCGCGGGTTGCGCCGTGCACAGACCGTCGCGCCAAGATCCATCAGTCCCTGGGTATAAGCGCGCAAGCCTGTTTCCGGCAGCAGCAGTTCCGCCTGCGTCCACAACTGCGCGGCGACTGCGCTTTCACCGGGATAACCGGCAATGCCGCGCACGCGGGTCAGCACACGCTTGACGTTGCCGTCGAGAATCGCCCCGCGCTTTCCGAACGCAAATACCAGAATCGCTGCAGCCGTTGACCGGCCAATGCCCGGCAGCGCCGTCACGGCATCCATCGTATGCGGAAATTTTCCGCCGTGCTCTGCGACCATGACCTGCGCTGCACGGTGCAGATTGCGCGCACGTGAGTAGTAGCCCAGACCGCTCCACAAGGCGAGCACATCATCGGCGGGGGCGGCCGCCAAATCAGCAATGGTCGGGAAACGCTCGAGAAATCGCCGGTAATAGGGAATCACCGCCGCGACCTGCGTTTGCTGCAGCATGATTTCGGACAGCCATACCGCATAGGGGTCGCGCGTCTGTTGCCACGGCAGATCGTGGCGACCATGTATTTTTTGCCATGAAATCAGCGCGGGAGAAAATTCCGAGATAGCCTCGTCGGCATACGCACTCATCACAGCACGATCTCGAAAGAGGCCATACGGAATATCGTGCGCAAAATCATCGGTAAATAAGCGGAAGCCGTGGAGCGGGTGAAGGGAATCGAACCCTCGTATGCAGCTTGGGAAGCTGCCGTTCTACCATTGAACTACACCCGCAGGAGTCGGGATTCTACGCCAGTCAGCCCGCCGCGCGCGACACCCGGCACAGCAGCACCTTGAGATTGGTCTGATCCGACACAGGATCGCGCTGGGTGTTGTCGGTCAGGAAATTCACCGGACGCCAAGGGTTGTACGGTTGACGCTCGCCCCAGCCGATGGGGATGAACACCGCAGCCGAACGAATACCGGCATGCACCCAGGCCATGGCCTCGATGCTGCCGTGTGCCGACTCGACGCGCACCCGCTCACCATCCTTGATACCGAGCTTTGCCGCCTTGTCGGGATGAATCTGGCAAAACAGGTCCGGCCACATTTCCTGCGACTGCCAGAAATAATGCGTCCAGCTGTGGAAATGCGCTGCAGACGGACGCCCCGTCACGAGTTCGGTATCGAAGCCCTGTTCGCGCAACTTCAGCCCCGGGTGATCGGGTCCCGGAGCAACAATTCGACCGCGCGCACTGCCGGTGGCCGGCGAGCAGAAGGGTGAGATCACGCCGGCTTCGCCGTCGGTTTCCAGTAATTCCATATACGGCAGATCAATCAGCTGCTCGCGCTCCGAATAAAACTCGGGCAAAGCCGACAGTCCGAGCACATTGAATTTGGCTTCGAGTTCATCCGTCCAGAATTCCAGCTTGCCCGATTTCGTCGGGAAGCGCCGTCCCGGCGCCCCACCTGGCACCGTCGTGCCTTCGAGGAAAAGCGTTTCGATTTCCGGCGCGTCTTCGGTCGCTACCGGCTGACGCACCCAGCGGTACGGCACCGAGTGCAGACGCTTCTGTGTACAACCGCGCAGGCCTGGACTGTCGATGCAGACCTCGTCCCAGAATACCGCGGGGTCCTTGTACTTGTCTTTCAGCACATCATCAAAACCGAAGCGTTTGCCGAGTTCGATCCAGATCCACGTATCCGACTTCGCCTCGCCCGGCGGATCGATCATCTTGTCGATCCACACAATGCGGCGGTCGTCGTTGGAGCGGCCAATCTCGCCTTTCTCGATGCCGCTCGCCGCGGGCAACAGGTAGTCGGCAAACGCCGAGGTTTCATTGGCAAAGAGTTCGATATGCACCATCAACTCGAGTGCAGCGAAGGCTTCACGCGCCTTAGCCTGCCCCGGCCATTGCGCCATCGGGTTGTTGCAGGTGATCAGCGCACGAATCGGATACGGTTTGCCGTGCAACATCGCCTCGGTCCAGCCTGCCGGACTGCGCCGCACCCGTTGCTTGTTGATTTTCGGCGCACGGTGTTCCGGCACCTTGGCCGCAATCGGCGTACCCGCGCTCATATTGAAAAAGGCGCCACCGCGCCGGCCCCAGTTGCCGGTGATAGCCGCGACGAACATCAGCACGCGGTTGGTCTGCGTGCTGTTGGTGTGCTGGTTGACGCCGCGACTGGCGAATATAACGCAGCCGTCGGCTGCAGCAATCTCTTCCGCCAGTCGTTTGATGTCTGCGGCCGCAATGCCGGTACTCTGTTCGGCCCACTCCGGCGTGTAGTTTTTCTGCAGGATGAAATCCCGCCACTGCTCGAAGCCTAGCACCCAGTCCGCGCAGAACTTCGTATCGTGCAGATTGTTGGCGATGATGTGCTGCGCCAGTGCCAGCCCCAGGGCCATGTCGGTGCCGGGACGGATCGGCAGCCAGCGATCCGCTTTCGACGCCGTCGCCGTCAAGCGCGGATCAACGGCCACCATCTTCGCGCCGTTTTTGATGCGCCAGTCATTGATCATGCCGAAATACACAGGCCGGGTCTCTGCCTGGTTATCGCCGATATAAACGTACAACTCGGCTGAACCGAGATCGTTTTCGGTATAACTGTTGCCGCTGCCGATGCTGCCCAGCGTGATTTCGAAAGCGACGTTTTTGCCGCTGGCGCAGAAGGGATCAGTGCCATCCTTGTTGGGCGTGCCGAACATCTGTGCAAACATTTTGGTGGTCGCACGGTAATCCAGAATGCCGGTGCGCGTGCCGATGAACATCGCCAGCGCTTCGGCGCCGTACTGATCGCGGATGACTTTCAGCTTGTCGGCAATTTCATCGAGCGCCTGATCCCAGGAAATGCGTTCAAACTTTCCTTCGCCGCGCGCGCCGACACGCTTTTGCGGATACAGCAACCGGTGTTCGCTGTGATACATCTGCAGCGTCAGCTGCGATTTCGGGCAGACCCTGCCTTTCAGCAGCGGATCATCTTCGTTGCCGGTGATCTTTATTAACTTATTGTCTTTAAAGTGAAATTTTACCGTGCAGCAGTTGAAGCAGATATTGCAGCCGCCGGGCACGACACGATCAGGCGCCGTGTCCTCCCGCGTTTCGCCATAGGGAAACGCAGGCTTCTGGGCCTGCACTGCGGTCTGCGCCGCCAACCCGTCCATGAATGACGGCCGCCGCGATTCGCCGGGATGCGCACGCGCGGGCGTAACCGCCGTCGGTGTCGCCTCGTTGCGAGGCGTGGTGCGCTCCAGATAAATCGTCGCAGGTCCGAGCAGGAAATGATCATTGTCGCGCGGCAGCCGGCCGGACTGTTTGGCATCAGCCAGCAGCTCGTCGCGTTTGCCGAAACGGATGGCCTGGGTCGGACAGACGCTGGCGCAAGCGGTTGTGGTTGAACCTTCGGCACGGCGCTCCGAACACAGGTCGCACTTCACCGCATGATGACCTTTGGCGTCGTAACCCATCGCGCTGTACGGACAGGCGATGACGCATTCACCACAACCAGTGCAGCGCGATTCATCAACACGCACAACACCGGTGACCGGATCCTTGGAGATGGCTTTCGGATTCACCGGGCAGGCGCGCAGGCAGGCCGGACGCTCGCAGTGCTGGCAGGTCAGCGTCAGGAAGGCGAGGCCCGCCTCCTCCAGTGCGCTCGCCCACACCACCTTGTTGCGGTACTCGCCGGGGCCAAGGCGGTGCTCGGTCTTGCAGGCGGCCTCGCAACTCTTGCAGCCGGTGCAGCGCTCCAGGTCGATCAGCAGCGCAACGCGTTCGGAAGGTCCGTTGTTCACACCATCCATATCAACCTCCCCATGACCGCAAATGCCACCAGGTAATCGGTTCGCCGCCGGCGACGTAACCGGCGAAGAAAGTCACGGTGATCACATGGATCACCACACCCAGCACAAACAGCCAGGCCAGTGCCATATGCAGCGGCCGCCACCACGCCTGCTTGGCGGAAACCGCAGCACGGGTCCCCAGCAGCAGCGATTCCTCGCGCGCCAGTTTGCGGTAAGCCAGCGCCAATCCGGGTTTGCGGATGAAATGGGGCAGATTGACCGAGAACGTGCCCTCGTTTGCCTGCGGATCGAGTTGCGCCAGGAGCTCTCGCTTTTCCGCGATCAATACGCGCAGCCGCGCCCGTGTTACGGCATCAGGCACTTGAAATGCCGGGGCTTTTGAGGCGAAGGTTGCCGCCATGCGCCGCGAACCACGGACCCGCGCCCAGACACCCAGCGCGGCCAACGCAACCAGCGTCAGCAACATCAGCGCCGGAGGCCGGCGCAGGAGTCCGCCGGAGTGGATTGCAATCAGCACCATGCCCAGCAGCGAACAGGCGACGTGGGCGTTGAACCAATTGACGGGATTGGCACCGCTACCGCCACGCTTGGCAATCACAAAAGCCACCGGCACCAGCAGCAGGAGCACGCCGGCAACGCCGCTCAGATACAACTGAGGGCTGCCGGGCGAACGCCAGGCTTCGGGCAAAAGACCGCGCAGCAAAAACCACAACACGATGGCCGCAACAGCCGCAACCGTCAGTTGCAGCAGCCTCGCGTCAGGAAGGTCGTTTCGTTGCAAGATGAAGGCGACTCGGCAATGGTTGCAGGGGTTGGGGCAGTTTACATCGCCTCCAGCCCTCGCTGTCACGCGTATCCACAACGTGATCAGCCTGGACTTCCTTTGACCTTCAGCCGCCCTTCAGTGCCAGCGTCACCCGCTTCACCTGCGGATCCTCATTACTTTCGGAAACCACAAAGCCCAGTTCCTGGCACAAATCGAGCATGCCGCGGTTACTGCTCAGGACATGACCGACCATCGCCTCCAGTCCGCGGCGGCGCGCAACCTCGATCAGCACCATCATCATGCGCCGGCCGAGTCCGCGGCGCTGCCAGTCATCGGCAACCACGATCGCATACTCACAGGTCACTGCGTCCGGATTGGTGATGTAACGACAGACGCCGACCTCGACCTCCTTGCCGTCGCGCTGCACCGTCGCAACAAACGCCATCTCGCGGTCATAGTCGATCTGCGTGAAACGCACCAGCATCGTCGGCGTCAGTTCACGCAATGTATCCATAAAACGGAAACGCCGGCTCTCCGGTGATAAGCCTCTTACAAACTCCTGTTCCATCTCGGCATCTTCCGGCCGGATCGGCCGCAGCGTGACGAGTTCACCTTCCGGCGGCTGCCAGGTGCTGATCAGACGCGCCGGATAGGGGTGGATTGCCATATGGCCATAGCGGCCACGTATCGGCGCATGCTGGCCAACGACAATTCGTGCATCGGCAACGATGGCGCCGTTTTCGTCAACAATCAGCGGATTGATATCGAGTTCCTCGATCCACGGCAGTTCGCAGACCATTTCCGAAATACGCAGCAGCACTTCTTCCAGCGCCTCCCGGTTCACCGCCGGCATCCTGCGGAAAGGTCCGAGCAGCTTCGATACCCGCGTGCTTGCAATCATCTCCGCAACAAGGAATGAGTTTAGCGGCGGCAGCGCCACGGCACGGTCCTTGTGCACCTCAACCGCCACGCCGCCCGAACCGAAGGCAATCGCCGGGCCGAACACCGGATCTCGGATCACGCCGACCATCAGTTCGCGACCGTTGCGCCGGACCACCATGGGCTCGACAGCAACACCGGTCACGCGTGCCTGCGGCTGCTTGCGCGCCACGGAATCAATAATCTGCTGATAGCCGGTCAGCACCGCCTGCGCGGAGTTCAGGTTCAACAGCACGCCGCCGGCATCCGTCTTGTGGGTAATGTCGGGCGAATCGATTTTCAGCGCCACCGGATAACCCAGTTCACCCGCGATCAGCATCGCCTCATGGGCGCTATGCACGATAACTGTCTTTGCCACCGGCAGCAGGAACGCCGACAGCAGCGCCTTCGATTCAATTTCATTGAGGACGCTGCGGCGATCGGTCAGCACCGAATCAATGATCAGCCGCGCCGCTTCGAGATCCGGGGCCGATCGGAGAGCCTGCGGACCCGGGGTCTGCATTAGTGCGCGCTGGTTACGGTAGAACGACGATACATGCGCGAACGTTTCGACCGCGGGCTCCGGCGTGCGAAACACCGGAATACCGGCTTCGGCCAGACGACGTCGTCCGTCAATCACCGAGGCATCACCCATCCAGCAGGCAAGCACGGGTTTGGAACGGCCGCGCGCCGCCTCGACCACGGCATCGGCAACGGCGGATGGTTCGGTCATCGCCTGCGGTGTCAGCATCACCAGTGCACCGTCGACATTTTCATCGGCGAGGCAGGCGGTAAGCCCGGCACGGTAACGCTCGGCATCGGCGTCACCGATCAGGTCCATCGGATTGCCGTGGGACCAGTTCGACGGCAATACGGTTTGCAATGACTCAATGGTCGCCGGCGACAGATCGGCGAGCGGTATACCCAGATCCGCAGCACGATCCGCAGCCATCACGCCCGGGCCGCCGCCGTTGGTGATGATCGCCAGGCGGTCGCCACGCGGCCGGATATGCGAGGACAAGGCCTGCGCCGCAGCCACTAACTGGCCGATGGTCGTTACCCGCACCGCACCGGCGCGATGGATCGCTGCGTCAAACACGTCGTCAGCGCCGACAATGGCACCCGTATGCGACACCGCAGCGCGTGAACCCACCGGATGCCGCCCGACTTTCATCAGGATCACCGGCTTCAGTCGCGCCGCTGCGCGCAGGCTCGACAGGAAGCGTCGCGCATCGCGCACGCCTTCAATGTAGAGCAGGATGTGCTCGGTCTTGGGGTCGTTGACCAGATAGTCAATGATTTCGCCGAAGTCGATGTCCCGCGACCCCCCCATAGAGATGACGCTCGAAAAGCCGATCTTGTTGGGCCCGGCCCAGTCGAGCATCGCCGTACACAACGCACCCGATTGCGACACCAGCCCGAGCGACCCCGGAAGGGCATTGCCACGCGCGAAAGTGGCATTCAGGCCGACGCCCGGACGCATCACCCCCAGACAGTTGGGTCCGATCACCCGGACCCGGTGACGGCGCGCGTTTTCCAACAATTCCCGCTCAAGCCTCGCCCCTTCCGGGCCGACTTCGGAAAAACCGGCGGTAATCACCACCACCGAACGCACGCCGGCCATGCCGCACTCGGTAATCAGCTGGGGTACCGTCTCGGGCGGCGTGGCGATGACCGCCAGATCCACACGCTGCGGCACCTTGTCGATGCCGGGAAAACACGGCACCCCTTTGATGCTGGTCTGCTTCGGATTGACCGCGAACAGCGCGCCGCGATAACCGGCGGCCAGCATGTTGTCGATCAGCACCGCACCGATGGAGCCCGCCCGCGTGCTGGCGCCGATGATGGCCACCGACGCCGGTTCGAACAGGGGGGTCAGATAGTGACGGTCCAGCAGGTTTGAGGCCATGGCGGAAACACTCCCGTCGAAAAGACGCTTGCGGAAAGGTAAAATGTCATTCTAGTCTTAACCGGTAACGCTTCTATGCCGAAGCGCAGTAATGTTGATTTGCAACAAACCATTCCCATGATCGCCCTGACCATCAACGGCAGCCCGCGCACTTTTGAGCGCCCGCTGAACTGCGCCGAACTGATCGGCGAACTGGATCTGACCGGCAAACGCATCGCCATGGAACGCAATGGCGAAATCGTCCCGCGCAGCCAGTTTTCCCATTGCATACTGCAGGATGGCGACCACCTGGAAATCGTCGTCGCCGTCGGCGGCGGCTGAAGCAGCGACTTGACCGCAGTCATTGCCCGGCGCCCCGCAGCGGTGCACACTGAATCCCCTGAAAACGCCCGTTAAACCCCATAAGCCATGAAATCCAACGAAAACCTCGACCCGCTGGTCATCGGCGGTAAGTCCTACAGCTCCCGACTGCTGATCGGCACCGGCAAATACAAGGATTTCGCCGAAACCAAGGCTGCGGTGGAAGCCAGCGGCGCACAAATCGTCACCGTGGCGATCCGCCGCACCAATATCGGACAAAACCCCGGCGAGCCCAATCTGCTCGACGCCATCCCGCCGTCGAAATACACGCTGCTGCCGAATACCGCCGGCTGCTACACCGCCGATGACGCGGTGCGCACGCTGCGCCTCGCACGCGAACTGCTCGACGGCCATGATCTGGTCAAGCTGGAAGTGCTGGGCGACCCGAAAACCCTATACCCGAACGTGGTCGAAACCATCGCTGCCGCCAAAACACTGGTCAAGGACGGCTTCAAGGTCATGGTTTACACCTCGGACGACCCGATCATCGCCAAACAACTGGAAGAGATCGGCTGTGTTGCGGTGATGCCGCTGGCTTCATTGATCGGCTCAGGCATGGGCATCCTCAATCCCTGGAATCTGCAGATCATCATCGAGAGCGCGAAAGTGCCGGTGATCGTCGATGCCGGCGTCGGTACCGCCTCGGATGCCGCGATTGCCATGGAACTCGGCTGTGACGCCGTCCTGATGAACACCGCCGTTGCCGCTGCAAAAAATCCGGTGCTGATGGCCACAGCGATGTGCAAAGCCGTGGAAGCCGGTCGCGCCGCCTTCCTTGCCGGACGCATGCCGAAAAAACTCTATTCCGCCTCTCCGAGTTCGCCCACCGGCGGCATGATCGGCAAGTCCTGAGCCCGCCGGCTCTCCGGCAATTCACTGCATCATGACCACAGAACAACAGCGAATCCGCAGCTATGTGCTGCGCCAGGGTCGCGTTTCGAACGCTCAGCGCCGCGCCCATGACACGCTGCTGCCTCGCTTCGGCATTACATTCGGCGAAACACCCCTCGACCTTGATACCGTATTCGACCGCCAGGCACCGCGCATCCTGGAAATCGGCTGCGGCATGGGTGAGACCACGGTTGCCATTGCGGCGGCACATCCCGATACGGATTACATCGGCATCGAAGTGCATACACCCGGCGTCGGCAGTCTGTTGAAGCAGATTGATGAAGCAGGTCTGAGCAATGTGCGCGTCATCCAGCACGATGCCGTAGCCGTGATGGATACAATGATTCCGCCGGCCAGCCTTGACGGCCTGCACATTTTCTTCCCGGACCCC
Source organism: Betaproteobacteria bacterium (assembly GCA_947465215.1). Lineage (GTDB taxonomy): Bacteria > Pseudomonadota > Gammaproteobacteria > Burkholderiales > SG8-41. The sequence continues at coordinate 24,212 of CANHZX010000002.1, forward strand.
TGGCCGAAAAAACGCCAGCAGAAACGCCGGCTGATTCAGTCACCATTCATCGCGCTGGCTGTATCACGCCTCAAACCCGGCGCTTATCTGCACGCAGCCACCGACTGGCAGGAATACGCGGAACAGATCCTCGCCGTATTCAGCGCCGAACCGACACTGGTCAATACAGCGAGCGGTTACGCCGAAAAACCAGCTTATCGGCCGCAAACCAAATTCGAGACCCGCGGCCTGAAACTCGGTCACGGCGTCTGGGACATCGTGTTCCAGCGCAAACCGTAATGCGGCACGAACCAAAAAAAACGGCGGCCTGCAGGCCGCCGTTTTAATGTTAAAGACTGCGCTTACTGGTTGCCGCTGATGCCAGCCTCCTTGATCAGCTTACCCCAGCGGTCACTTTCCAGCTTGAGGAATTCGCCGTACTGCTGCGGCGTGCTGTAGACCGCTTCCACGCCGTAAACCGCCAGTTTGTCTTTCACATCCTGCGTCGCCAGCGCGCGACCGAGATCGGCCGACACCTTGTCGATGATCGGCTTTTGCACGCCGGTCGGGAACAGGATGCCCCACCAGTTGGCCGCGGCAAAACCGGTAATACCTTCTTCGGCCAGCGTCGGCAGCTCCGGCGTGAACGGCGTGCGCGTTTCGCTGGTCACCGCCAATGCGCGCAGCTTGCCGGCCTTGATGTTGGCCATCACCGGCTGGGCATCGGAGAACATCATCATGATGTGGCCGCCCTGCACTGCCGCAATCGAAAACACGCCGCCCTGGTAAGGCACGGTGGTGATATCGACTTTAGCGAGACGCTTGAACATTTCACCGGCGAGGTGCGACATGCTGCCCGCGCCGCTGGTGCCATAGGTCAACTCGGCAGGACGCGCCTTCGCCAGCGCCACCAGCCCCTTGACGTTTTTCACCGGCAGCGTCACCGGCACCACCAGAATGTTGGCGGCGCGCGTGATCTGACCCACCGGCACAAAATCCTTCTCGACGTTGTAACGGACCTTGGTCATCAACGGATTGGCGGTCACCGGACCGAAATTGCCGAGCAGGAAGGTGTAACCATCGGCGGGTTGTTTGGCGGCGTATTCCATGCCCACCGCACCCGCGGCGCCGGGACGCGATTCCACCAGCACCTGCTGTCCCCAGTATTCGGTCAGCTTGACGCCGACAATGCGCGCCATTGCATCGGAACTGCCGCCGGCCGGATAAGTCACGACAAAACGCACCGGTTTGGTCGGATAGGCCTGCGCATGCACCAGGCCACTGGCCAGCGCGGTAACGGCAAGGCAGGACGCAATAAGACTGTTCTTGATACTCATCGATCTCCTCCGATCATGATGGGTCTGGTTATGTGCCTGGTCTGTGCCCGGTTAAATCCGGAGCTACGAATCAGGAAGCGTAGTTATTCTAGCCCTGCAAACGGCAAACGCAACGGGCAAAGCTTCAGTCCAGGAACAAACCAATCAGGTCGTTGAGGAAACGGCGGCCCAGCGGCGTGGGCGTCGCACGGCGATGATCGCGGATCAGCAGGCCCCGCGCTTCTGCGGCGTCGAGCTGCGGCAGGATGCGGGTGAGGTCGAGGCCGGCGCGTTGCCGGAACAATTCGAGATCGAAACCGGCATTCAGGCGCAGCGCATTCATCATGAATTCACCGGGCAATTCGGCCGGAGTGACGTCTCGGCGCTCGTTGATCACGTCGGCGTCGCCGGCGCGTTCCAGATAGGCCTTCGGCTGCCGTGTGCGGGATTCCCGCAAAACATTGTTTTTAAATGATAATTTTGCATGCGCGCCAGCGCCGATACCGAGATAGTCGCCGAACAGCCAGTAGTTGAGGTTATGCCGGCTCTGCCGGCCCGGTCGTGCAAAGGCGGAGGTTTCATAGTGTTCGAATCCGGCCGCCGCGAGTTGCGCCTCCACCGTGTCCTGCATCGTCGCCGCAGTATCGTCATCGGGCACGGTTGGCGGGTAACGGTGGAACCAGGTGTTCGGCTCGATCGTCAGGTGATAGGCACTGAGATGCTGCGAACCAAGGGCGATGGCCGCGGCAAGATCAGCCTCGGCTTCGGTCACTGTCTGCCCCGGCAAGCCGTACATCAAATCCAGATTCACGTTATCGAATGTGGCCAGCGCCAGTTCTGCGGCGCGGCGCGCTTCCTGCGCGTCATGGATACGGCCGAGCGCTTTCAGGTGCCGGTCATTCAAACTCTGGATGCCCAGCGACAGGCGGTTCACGCCGGCCGCGCGGAATCCGGAAAATTTTTCCGCTTCGACCGTACCCGGATTGGCTTCCAGCGTGATCTCCGCATCCGCTGCCAGCGGCAACCGTGCGCGGACACCGGACAACAGTGCATCCATCGCGGGCACCGACAACAGGCTCGGTGTGCCGCCGCCGATGAACACCGTAAGCACCGGCCGCCCCCACACCTGCGGCAGGGCCATCTCGAGATCGGCGAGCAGCGCGGCAACATAAGCATCTTCCGGCAGCTCGCCACGCGCCTCATGCGAATTGAAATCGCAGTAAGGACATTTGCGCACGCACCACGGCACGTGGATGTACAGCGACAGCGGCGGCAGCGCATCAAACTGCGGCGCCGACAATGAACCGGGGGCAAGCTTCAGGGAAGACACTTGATTGTGCTGTGAGTTACTGACTGGCGCGCAAACGCGCCACCAGTTGCGCCAGTGCACGCCCGCGATGACTGACACGGTTTTTTTCTTCGGGCTGCAGTTCTGCGCCAGTACGGCCGAATTCCGGCACCAGGAACAGCGGGTCGTAACCGAAACCGCCGCTGCCGCGCGGCTCGCGCAGAATCTCGCCATGCCATTCGGCTTCAGCGATCAGCGGCTGCGGATCATCGGCATGGCGCACCAGCACGATCACACAGTAATAATGCGCGCTGCGATCGGTTGCTGATGACAGCGCCTGCAACAGTTTTACATTGTTGCGGCGATCCTGTTCGTCCCGTCCCGATGGGGCATCTTCGGCATAACGTGCCGAATGCACGCCGGGTTCGCCACCCAGCGCATGCACGCATACACCGGAATCGTCAGCGAGCGCGGGCAACCCCGTAATGCGGCTGGCGTGGCGCGCCTTGGCCAGCGCGTTTTCAATGAAGGTGCAGTGAGGCTCCTCGGCCTCCGGCACGCCGAGAGCACCCTGCGTGACTACTTCAATCGCCAGCGGCGCGAGGATTGCAGCAATCTCGCGCAGCTTGCCCGGATTGTTGGAAGCGATGACGAGTTTGTTCAACGCAGACCGTTTCAGCCGAGCGCAGCCCGCTGCGCAGCGATCAGCTGCGTAATACCGCTCTGCGCGAGGTCGAGCATGGCCTGCATTTCGGCGCGACTAAACGGCGCACCTTCCGCAGTGCCCTGCACTTCGATGATGCCACCGGCTTCGGTCATCACCACATTCATGTCGGTGTCGCAATCGGAGTCTTCGGCATAGTCGAGATCCAGCACCGGCTGGCCCTGATAGACGCCGACAGAAACCGCCGCGACGGCTTCACGCACCGGCGTCGCCGCCACGCGTTTTTCGCGGATCAGGAAATTCACTGCATCGGTCAGCGCCACATAAGCGCCGGTGATGCTCGCCGTGCGCGTGCCGCCGTCAGCCTGCAACACGTCGCAGTCGAGATGGATGGTGCGCGGTCCGAGCTTGTCGAGATCGACCACCGCACGCAGCGAGCGGCCGATCAGGCGCTGGATTTCCTGGGTACGGCCGGACTGCTTGCCGCGTGCCGCCTCACGGTCGGTACGGGTGTTGGTCGAACGCGGCAGCATGCCGTACTCGGCGGTCACCCAGCCACGTTCGGTCCCGCGCAGGTGGGGCGGCTGTTTTTCAAGCACGCTCGCCGTGCACAGCACCTTGGTGGCGCCGAATTCGATCAGCACCGAGCCTTCGGCATGGCAGGTGAAATTGCGGGTGATACGGATGGCGCGAAGTTCATCGGGCCGGCGCTGGCTGGGTCGCACGGGACTCCTTCAATATGCTATGTTCAACGGTCCGCAATTATACGGCCCGCAGCAGGGGCCAACGCGCAATGACCCGCAACACAGCCCTCGGTTCCACCATCTGCAGCATGACCGGTTATGCCACCGCCGCGCGCGAACTCGCCTGGGGTTCGGTCAGCGTCGAATTGCGTTCGGTCAACCACCGCTACCTTGATGTCTCGTTCCGCATGCCCGACGAGCTGCGCCCGGCGGAAACCGCACTGCGGGAAGCAATCGCCGCTACGGTGACCCGCGGCAAAGTCGAGTGCCGCGTCGCTTATGCCCTGCGCAGCGGGGCACAGAACAGCACCGACCTCGACGCCACGCTGCTCGCCCAGCTGCTGGAACTCAACAGCAAAGTCCGTAGCGCACTGCCCGAAGCCCGTACGCTGACCGTCGCCGACATCCTGCGCTGGCCCGGCATGCTGGGCGCCGATGAACTGCCGGTCGATGAGCTGCGCACCACTGCCAGCGAACTGATGCCGGAAGTGCTGCGCGAATTCGGCGCGGCTCGCGCCCGTGAAGGCGAAAAACTCGCCGCTGTCATCCTCGAACGCGCCGCCGACATGCGCACGCGCATTGCCGTGGTACAGCCGCGGATGCCGGGCATCATTGCCGCCTTCCAGGACAAGCTTAATGCCCGTCTGAAGGACGCGCTGGTGTCCGCGGATGATGAACGCGTGCGTCAGGAAATCGCGCTGTTCGTCAACAAGATCGACGTCGATGAGGAACTGTCGCGGCTGGCCACCCACCTCGATGAACTCGAGCGCATCCTCAAAAAAGGCGGCGCAGCCGGCAAACGCCTCGACTTCCTGATGCAGGAACTCAACCGTGAAGCCAACACGCTGGGTTCCAAATCCGCGGACATCGAGGTCACCCGGGTCGCAATGGACCTCAAACTGCTGATCGAGCAGATGCGCGAACAGATCCAGAACATCGAGTAAAACGGAAATGAGCGGCAATCTTTACATCGTCAGCGCGCCCTCTGGCGCCGGCAAAACCAGTCTGGTGGCCAAACTGCTCGAAAACGACGCCCGGATCCGCAAATCGGTGTCTTACACCACCCGCGGACCCCGCCCGGGCGAAACTGACGGCCAGCATTACCACTTTGTGACCCCGGAAACCTTCGAAAAGAGAGCCCAAGCGGGGGATTTTCTGGAATCCGCGACCGTCCACGGCAACCGCTACGGCACTTCCCGCCGCTGGGTTGAAGAACAGCTGGCCGGGGATACCGACATCGTGCTCGAAATCGACTGGCAGGGCGCCGCCCAGGTCCGCGGGCTGATGCCCGCCGCGATCAGCATATTCATCCTTCCGCCCTCTTTTGAGGCCTTGCTGCAAAGGCTCAATTCCCGTGCCCAGGATGCCCCGGAAGTCATTGCGACCCGGCTCAGCAACGCGCGTGAGGAAATCAGCCATGTCCATGATTTTGATTATGTTATTATCAACGCTGAATTCAAGGCCGCGGCGGCGGAACTGCAGGACATCGTCCGCGCAGAACGTTTGCGCACCGCACACCAGCTGGCCCGGCACACCGCGTTGATCAACCGACTCAAGTAGGACATCCATGGCCCGCATTACCGTAGAAGATTGCATGAAGATCATCCCCAACCGCTTCGAAATGACGCTGGCGGCCACCTACCGTGCCCGGCAGCTCGCCAACGGCGCGCAGACGATGATCGATTCGACCCGTGACAAACCGACGGTTGTGGCGCTGCGCGAACTCGCAGCGTCGAAATTCGGCGCCGAAATCCTCAACAAGAGCCCCACGTAACAGGCGCATGCGCCCGCGGCTGAGGCGCGGCCCCTGATTGCGGACGGCAAGATCCACCGTACGCATGAGCCCTTCAGCCCCCATCCCCATACCTGAAACAACCGCGCTGCCCACAGCGCCGGCGCTGTTTCAGGAATGGTCGGCTTACCTGAAGCCCGAGGATCTGTCGCAGATCCAAGCGGCTTACCATTTCAGCGAGTCAGCCCACGAGGGCCAGTTCCGCAAGTCGGGCGAGCCGTACATCGCCCACCCCCTGGCCGTGGCCAGCATCCTCGGCAAGTGGCATCTGGATTCACAGGCGCTGACCGCGGCGCTGCTGCACGACGTCGTCGAAGACACCGAAGTCACCAAGAACGAGATCGCCGAGCAGTTCGGCCGTCCGGTGGCCGAACTGGTCGACGGCGTATCCAAACTCGATCGCATCCAGTTCGACACCCAGGAAAAGGCGCAAGCGGAAAACTTCCGCAAGATGCTGCTGGCAATGGCACGCGACGTACGCGTGATGCTGATCAAGCTCGCCGACCGTCTGCACAATATGCGCACACTGGATGCCGTGCATCCGGAAAAACGCCAGCGTATCGCGCGCGAAACCCTGGAAATCTACGCACCGATCGCCAACCGCCTGGGCCTGAACAGCATCTACCAAGAGATGGAGGACCTGTCCTTTCGCCACCTCTTCCCCGACCGTTTCCGCGTGCTGGCCAAGGCGGTACGCACCGCTCGGGGTAACCGACGTGAAGTGGTCAGCAAGGTGCTCGACGGCATCGAACGCAAGCTGCGCGAACACAACATTGAAGCGCAGGTCCAGGGTCGCGAGAAACACCTGCACTCGGTCTACCGCAAGATGCGCGAAAAGCATCTGTCCTTCGCGCAAGTGCATGACGTGTTCGGTTTCCGCATCATCGTGCGCGACAACATGGCCTGTTATGTCGCGCTGGGCCTGTTGCACAGTCTGTACAAGCCCATCCCCGGCAAGTTCAAGGATTACATCGCGATACCCAAGGCCAACGGCTACCAGTCGCTGCACACCACGCTGTTCGGCCCCTTCGGCAGCCCGATCGAGATCCAGATCCGCACCGCCGACATGCACAAGATCGCCGAGGCCGGCGTCGCCTCGCACTGGCTCTACAAAAGTTCCGACACTTCGCTGTCGGACCTGCAGCAGAAGACCCACCAGTGGCTGCAGAGCCTGCTCGAGATGCAGTCCGAATCCGGCGACTCCATCGAATTTCTAGAACATCTGAAAGTCGACCTGTTCCCGGACGAGGTCTATGTGTTCACGCCCAAGGGCAAGATCATGTCGCTGCCGCGAGGCGCCACCGCAGTCGACTTTGCCTACGCGGTACACACCGACATCGGCAACCGCTGCGTTGCGGTCAAGATCAACCAGGAACTGACGCCGCTGCGCACCGAGCTGCGTAACGGCGACCGCGTTGAGATCATCACCGCCTCGCACGCCAAGCCCAACCCGCTGTGGCTGAACTTCGTCGCCACCGCAAAAGCACGCGCCCACATCCGCCATTTCCTGAAAACGATGCATTTTTCGGAATCGGTGCAACTGGGTAGCCGCCTGCTGCAGCAGGCCCTGTCGAATTTCAAGTTCACGCTGACCGAAGTCAGCGACGGCAAGTGGGATAAGCTGGTGCGCGACTCCAGCGCAAAATCTCGAGAGGAAATTCTTTCCGACATCGGCCTCGGCAAACGGCTGGCGGTGGTGGTCGCCCACCAGCTGCTGGCGCGGAGCGAGCCGCTGCCCGACGAAACACGCTCCGGCGGTGCCGTGATCGTGCGCGGCTCTGAAGGTTTTGCGGTGCAGTTCGCGCGCTGCTGCGGGCCGATCCCCGGTGACCCGATCATCGGCATCATCAGCAAGGGTCAGGGCATGGTGATCCACACCCATGACTGCCCGGTTGCCGCCAAAGGCAACCGCGACCCGGATCGCGTGCTCGACGTGCAATGGGATGCCAACCCAACCAAACTCTTCGACGTCGGCATCCGGCTTGTCGTCGCTAACCAGCGCGGCGTGCTGGCCAAAGTCGCTGCCGAAATCGCAGCGGCAGAATCGAACATTCAGAACGTCGCCGTCGATCCCGATGACGGCGGTACCTATACGGTCATGCGTTTCACGGTGCAGGTGATGAACCGTATGCACCTGGCGCGGATCGTGCGCGATTTGCGCAAGATTCCGGAAGTGGTGCGCATCAGCCGTATCAAGGGTTGATTGCCGATGAACGTGTCTGCACTGCCGACCCGCCTGCTGCTCGTCGAAGACGACGAAAACGACGCGATCCTGATTCTCGCTTCGCTGCGCCACGGTGGTCTGCAGATCAGCCATCGCCGGGTCTGGAGCAAGGCTGAATTGCAGGAAGCACTGACCCAGGAATCCTGGAGTGCCGTGCTCTGCGACTACAACCTGCCGCAATTTGACGGTCTCGCCGCACTGAAACTGGTGCGCGCGCATGACGCCGACATTCCCTTCATCATCGTCTCCGGCGCCATCGGCGAGGAAACCGCAGTGGCGGCAATGCGCAGCGGCGCCCAAGACTTTGTAATGAAGCAGAGCCTGGGCCGGCTCGGCGCCGTACTGGTTCGCGAATTGAGCGAAGCCGAAATTCGCCGCGCCGCGCGCCTCGCCAGCAGCCAGCTCCAGGCCAAAGAAGCCCTGCTCGATTCCATCGTCACCACCGCGGCCGACGGCATCGCCGTGGTCAATGCCTCAGGCCTGATCGAGTTCTCCAACCCGGCGCTGGCCACACTGACCGCGTACACGCCGGGGGAGTTGCTCGGCCTTCCGGTGAAGCAGCTGCTGCGTCCCGCGGCGGCGGCAGGCGCGGGATTCTGGGATGTGTTGTGTGAATCCACCAGCGCCATCCGTGCCGACACTACCAATCTGCAGATGCACGCGCATACCCGTAACGGCACCGTCATCCCGGTGGAAATCAAGGTCAGCCGGATGACGCTGGATGGCGCCCCAAAACTCACAGTGGTGGTGCGTGACGTCAGCGAACGTGCACGCTCCGAGGAACGGATGTGGCGGCTGGCGCATTTCGATGAACTGTCGGGGCTACCCAACCGGTTGCTGTTCCGCCAACTGCTCGAACAGGCCATCCGCGACGCCAACCGCGAACGCAAGTCGATTGCCGTGCTGTTCATAGACCTTGACCGCTTCAAACTGATCAACGACACCGTGGGCCATGACAGCGGCGACATGGTGCTGCGCCAGGTCGCTGGCCGGCTGCGCCAGTGCCTGCGCGAAGCCGACCTGCTGTCGCGCTTCAGCGGCGACGAATTCGCCGCGCTGCTTCGCGAGATCGATGACCCGGAAGCTGCGCGCGCCAGCGCGCAGCGGGTGCTCGCCGCAGTGGCGCAGCCTTATGAGATCAACGGCGAAACCTATCACCTCTCGGCCAGTATCGGCATCAGCATCTACCCCGGCGACAGCCCCGACGCCACCGCGCTGCTGCGCAATGCCGAACTGGCGATGTACCGCGCCAAGGACCAGGGCAAGAACAATTTCCAGTTCCATTCACCGCAGATGAACGCGCGTTCGCTCGAATACGTGGTGTTGGAGCGCTCGCTGCGCCGTGCCATCGAACTCGATGAATTCATGGTTCATTTCCAGCCGCAATTTGATCTGACGGACGGCCGCATCGTCGGCGCGGAAGCGCTGCTGCGCTGGAATCTGCCCGAGGTCGGCATGATCCCCCCGGTCAAATTCATCCCGCTGGCCGAAGAAACCGGGTTGATCGTGCCGATCGGCCGCCTGGTGCTGATGCGCGCCTGCATGGCCGCGAAGAAATGGCAGGAATCAGGGCTCAGCAACTTCCGTGTAGCAGTGAATCTGTCGCCGCGGCAGTTCAACCAGAGCGAACTGGTCATCGACATCATCAACATCCTCAAAGATACCGGCCTGCCGCCGGAAAATCTTGAACTGGAAATCACCGAAAGCATGGTGATGGCCAATCCGGAGGGTGCGACGGCGATCCTGCGCGAACTTCGCGCAGTCGGCGTTCATCTCGCCATCGACGACTTCGGTACCGGATACTCTTCGCTTGGCTACCTGAAGAGTTTCCCGGTACATACGCTGAAGATCGACGGCTCCTTCATCAAGGACATCCCCGCCGACCCCGACGACGTCGCCATCACCCAGGCGATCATCGCCATGGGCCATAGCCTGCGACTGGAAGTCGTCGCCGAAGGTGTGGAAAGCGCGGCGCAACTCGATTTTCTGCGCAATAACGGCTGCGATTTCCTACAGGGTTATCTGGTCGGCATGCCGATGCCGGCGGAAGAATTCAACGTTCTGCTGGCCGAACGCACGCACTGGTCGCTGTAACAGCCGCCACGGTCATTAATGATCGCGGCAGCCTGATTGTCGAAGGCTATCCGGATGACAAATCACTGACGCACTGCAGACTGCGCAAGATGACCCGCCCGACTGCTACAGTGATGTCATCAAACCGGAGACCTGCGAAGACCATATCGAGGCCTCGCGCCGGAATGCCGAATACCGCCTGGTGCCGACCTGTCAGCGGCGCATCCTGGAACAGGCGCTGCGCCCGTCGTTCCAGCCCATCATGTAATCGGCTTCGTCGCGAAACAGGCGGTCATCTCGACGCTGCACGCAGCCGTCCGAGTGGCCTTTTTTGTACTGTGCGGAATACCCTGCGAGATTAAAGACCGGCGGCGGATTCTGCGCGCCAGACGTGCCGCGGTTGCCGGTAGTGGTCGCACCGCAGCCAGCGAGCAGCAGCACCAGCAGGGAAGCGGCCCCGAAGCGCAGGCGCATCAACCGCATCTCAACCGGCGACAACGAGCCGTCCGTCCCGTACGCTGATCCGCTGACCGACTCCGACTTCGGGCTGACTGGAACGGAAGGTGCGGACGGTCTGATCATCCATGCGCACGCGGATTTCATAACTGATGGTGCGTTTCATGTTTTTCTCGATCTCGTTGCCGGCATAAGCGCCGGCACCGGCGGCGACCACGGTCATCGCCGTACGGCCATTGCCGCCACCGACCTGATTACCCAGTATGCCACCGACAACGCCACCGGCAACTGCGCCGACTCCAGAACCCTGACCCTTGGCCTCGACCGCGTGCACCGACTCGACCACACCGCAATCTTCGCAGCGCGCCGCTGGAGTTTTATCGTCGCCGCTGCGCTGCACCGCCGGTTTCGCGACTGCGGTTTTTTTCGGCGCCTGATGCGCCATTTCAGAATCAACAACTACCCTGCCGATTGGCGCTGCAGTCATCACCGGCTGCGATTGCGCCTGCGGCAGCAAGCCAGTCATCGCCGCAATCCCCAGCAGGCTGGCAATGATCACGCTGATTCCTACGACCAGCAGCAACGGATACAACAGAGGCGATACCGGCCGCGCGGACAGTTGAGTGACCGGCTTACGGGTTGCGATGCTGCTGTTCATGGCCATCTCTCCAATGCAATAAACACGTTCGGCGACGCCCGCTAAGGGCTAAGCCTGAAGGAGTTATCGCAAGTAGAGTGCCAAAAAAATACTATTTATAAACAATTAGTTACATGGAACGTGAAATGCGGTCTGTCGCCGGCAAACGACGCCGGCGTGATGACACATCCCAAGCCGCTGTTTTTAATGCCGTATTTGCAGTCGGCAAACAACGACGCAGGGTGACCATTCAGGCGCGTTGCGGTTTGAACAGCCGCGGGTCGAGCTGATGCCGCTGCAGCAATTTGTAAAACTCGGTACGGTTGCGCTTGGCCATGCGCGAAGCGTTGGTCACATTGCCCTCGGTGATTTTCAACAATTGAGCGAGGTATTCGCGTTCGAATTTGCGCCGCGCCTGCTCAAAGGAAGTGAGTTCGGTCTCCTCGTTCCGGATCGCCTGCTGCACCAGACTTGCCGGCATCAAAGGGGTTGTCGCCAGCGCCACCGACTGCTCAATCACGTTGTAGAGCTGGCGCACATTACCTGGCCAGGCCGCGCTGACCAGTTGCTCGATCGCCTCCGGTGCGAATCCGCTGAGCACTTTTTTGTAACGTGAGGTGAGTTCATTGAGAAAATGTCCTGCGAGCAGGGGTACATCTTCACGGCGCTCGGCCAGCGACGGCAGCCGCAGCGCGACCACCTTAAGCCGGTAATACAGATCCTCGCGGAAGTTGCCCGCCGCCATTTCCTCCTCGAGATCGCGGTGCGTGGCCGAGATCACCCGAACATCCACCGGCGTGTGCTGCATGCCGCCAACCGGCCGCACCTGCCGCTCCTGCAATACGCGCAGCAGCTTGACCTGCAGGGCAGCCGGCATGTCGCCGATTTCATCGAGCAACAGCGTGCCGCCGTCGGCCGCCATGAACAAGCCGCGGTTATCGCGTACGGCACCGGTAAACGCGCCTTTGACATGGCCGAACAGTTCGGATTCGAGCAGCGGCTCGGGAATGGCGCCGCAGTTGATCGCCACAAACGGGCGGCCGCTGCGCGGACTCGCGGCATGAATCGCACGCGCCAGCAATTCCTTGCCGGTACCGGACTCGCCCTGAATCAGGATGGACGCGTCACCTGCGGCAACCAGCCGCGCCTTGGCCAGCACTTCCTCCATTGCCGGATTGCGGGTGATGATCGCCGAACGCCAGGACGCATCGTCATTGCCCGATTGCCCGGGTGCACCGGAGGTGGCCAACGCGCGTTCGATCTCGTCGAGCAGCGTCTTTGCATCAAAGGGTTTGGTCAGATAACCGAACACGCCGCCCTTCATCGCAGCCACCGCATCGGGAATCGTGCCATGGGCTGTAAGGATGATCACCGGCAGCGCCGGATTTTCAGCACGGATCGCCTCGAACAGCGCGATGCCGTCCATGCCGCCCATCTGCAGATCGGTGACCACGACCTGCGGCCGCGACACTGCCAGCTGCGCCAGCGCGCGTTCACCGCTGTCCACCGCCGTCACGCCGTAGCCGGCCGCCTCGAGCCGCAGCTGCATCAGGCGCAACAACCCGGGATCGTCATCCACCACCAGTATCCGTGCACTACCCTGCGTTTTGCCATTGATCATCGTATTCACCGTTTCCGTTGGACGCCGCTTTCACGCCCGGTCATGCTCCGCTCGAGTTCGAGCATCGCGTCCAGTTTCTGCTGTAATGTCTGCGCCTGACTATCCAGCCGGCGCTGTTCCTGCAGCAATCCCGTCATCAATAACGCCAAGGCCTGCAGCGGACTCGCCGCATTGCGTGTCAGTGGCTCCAGCGTTTCCAGCGCACGGATGTCATCGGCCGCCGGGGCACCGGGAACCGTCAGCGCCAGCGCATAACGCATGCGGTTGCCATCGGAGCGTGAGCGCATCAGCGCTCGACGCGCAGCTTCCTGTTCACGCTGCAGGTCTACGCCACCGAGCCTGCGAACCTTCGCGTAGTAGGTGAGTGCGGCGCCGGGATCACCCGTGTCGACCCGCTGATCGCTGCGCAGGTCAGCAACGGCAGCCGGTTCTTCTGCAGCCTCGTTGCCGCGAAACACGCCGCAAGCGGACAGCATTAAAACCAGCAATCCTGTACTCAGCCCTTTCAAGAACAGGCTCATACCGTATCCCCCTGCTGCAGCGGCAGCGTCACCCGCAGCCGTGCACCATTGCGCGACGGGTCATCCACCACCTCCACCGTACCGCTGTGGGCCTGCGCATAATCGCGCACGATCGACAGGCCGATGCCTGACCCCGGCAGTCGCCCGCCCGAGGTATTGCGCCCGCGGTAGAACGGGTCGAAGACGCGTTCGCGTTCAGCGGGCGGAATGCCCGGTCCGTCGTCTGCGACTTCAAGCACCATCTGACCGTTCAGTGCATGGCACTCAATCACCAGCGCACTACCCTCCGGTGCGAACTTGGCTGCATTCGACACCAGGTTATCGAGCATGATCCGAACTTTTTCAAAATCCGCCTCCAGCACCACCTCGTCGATGTGCGGTGCGATGCGCAGTGCCCGTGCCCGCAAGGCCAGATTCTGATCATCAATAACACGCGCCACCACACGGCGCATTTCCACTTTGGCATAACGCACTTCGCGGCGATTGAATTCTGCTGCGCCGTACGACAGCAGGTCTTCAATCAGTCGCTGTAGCTCGATGCTGTTGGCGCGCAGAATTCCTGCAACCTCGTGCTGCTGCGGCGTCAGTTTTCCCAGCGCTTCCTCAGCAAGCAGTTCCGATCCCTCGCGCAGCGCGGTCAGTGGGGTTTTCAGTTCGTGGGACACCTGGCGCAGGAAGCGGTTCTTCTGCTGCTCCAGTTCCGTCAGGCGGTGGCGCAACCATTCGATGCGCCGGCCGAGCAGTTGCAGATCGCGCGGGCCGCTGACGCCGACAGGCGCGGAAAAATCACCGCCGCCCATGCGTCGCAGCGCGGCATCAATCTGGCGAATCGGCCGCGCGATCAGTACGGTAAATCCCGCCGCTAGCAGAAATGCCACCGGCACCAGCGCCAGCATCTGCCAGAAGGTGATGCGCTGCGCACGCCCGGCCATATGCCGCATCGCCTCGATTTCGCGGTCGATAACCCGGTCGCCATGGGCAATGATTTCGACGGCGTGAGTATTCAGCCTGGCGTAGGCGCCTGCAGCACGTGCGACATCCGCAGTCGCCGCTGCCGGGTTACCCAGCACCGCGTAACTCTCCGCCTCGCCGCCGACGATCGCGGTCAAGGCCACCCTTTGCTCCTCATCGAGCGGCAATGCGCCGAACTCGGCAGCGGCCTGAAGAAAGGAATCGCGATTGGCCTCATAGGCCTTCAGTGGCGTGCGGTTGCCGAGAATCACCACCTGGCGCGCGTTGCGCTCCAGCGCAGCCAGCAGTTCGGCCAGACGCCGGCTCGACTGTGTTGACTGCACGGCCTGGTGGACGGCATGCTGGCTGCGGTTGGCAAACTGGTCGATCGAAATAGCGTTGTTGATCAGCGCGATGATCAGCGGTAACGCCACCATCGCAAAGCCGATGACAAGCAGCTTGGGGAATGAGTCAGGCTGCAGCAGACGCATGATTTATTGTTGTTTCAATCCGGTCGCGACGCGGCGAATACTGCCGGCGGCGCGCAATGCTGCGGGCACTGTCAGGCGCCCGACTTGTTCTTTTCTTCCAGCACCTTGATCAGGCCGTCAATGCCGGAGCGCGTGATCTCGCTGTTGAACGTACCGCGGTAATTGATCACCAAGCTGGCATTTTCAGCAACGATGTCGGTCACTTTCCATGCCTTGTCGACCAGTGCCATGCGGTAATCGATGGCCAGCGGCGGACGCCCGGATTCTTTGACCACGGTACGCACCGTCGCGTAATCCTCACCGGGTTTCATCTGCAGCGGCTTGACTTCGACCTTGCGCTCGACACCGGCGGTTTCAGCCAGTGCGGTGGTATAGGTGCGGACCAGCAGCGTGCGGAAAGCATTTTCCAGCGCCTTCTGTTGCGCCGGCGTTGCGTCCCGCCAGGCTTTTCCCATCGCCAGCTGGGTCATCGCACGAAAATCAAAATGCGGGAGCACTTTCTTTTCGACAATATCCTGCAGCCCGCGGCGGTCCTTGTTCTGCTTGAGTACGCCAAGTACGTCCTCGACCGTCGTGCGGACCAGCACATCCGGCGCAGTCGGGACCGCAGTCTGTGCATGTGCGAGCGGCGCAAACAGCGAAACCGCCGCCATCAACAGCGTGGTAATCAGTTTTTTCATGATGAGTCTCCCCCTGCCCGTTAACGATACGCGGATTAGGCAGGCGCACACCATGAATTGTTCCACAAGCGGGAAAAAAGACTTGCCCGGAAGGTGCGGAATATCACGTTACAGCCTGTCCAGAACCGGCCGCAGCGTTAAAGTGTCGCCGTCAGGCAACAAATCGCGCTTAACGAGCTAGTTTGGTGATCTTCAGGTCAGCGGCCAGCTGATCAAGCGCTGCGAGCAGCGCCTGCGGCATCGGAACGCCGTTCTTCTCGCGATCAGCACGTGCAGTGTGCGTACCTTCGCCAGGAAGGCGGATGCGGTCGACATTAGGCAGGCGCTGTGAATTGCGGATATCACGGATCAGCGTATCCATGCCCTGCTTGAATTCCTTCAGGTCCTGGAAGGCTTCAACATTGATCGCCACAATCGTGTGACCGGTGTTGGTTTCGGTGGTGTCGTCGTTGTTGAAATCAACAACATCCTTGCCCATCGAAGCGGCATTGAGATTGCCGGCGAGCAAGCCCATGACCAGCGCGAGACCATAACCCTTGTAGCCGCCGATCGGCAGCAGGAACCCTTCATTGGCGCGTTTCGGATCAGTCAGCGGATTGCCCTGACGATCCATCATCCACCCTTCAGGCATCATTTCGCCGCGCTGTGCCTTGGTTTTGACCTTGCCGTAGGCCGCCACGGTAGTCGCCATGTCGAGAATGATCGCCGGCTCTTCACCGGCCGGCACCGCTACCGCAATCGGGTTCGTCGACAGCAGCATGTCGAGACCGCCCCAAGGCGGCAGATGGTTGGCGCTGCCCACGGCCATGTAAAGACCGATCATGTTATGCGCCAGAGGCATGCTCGCATACAGCGAAGCCGGCCCGGCGTGATTGCTCCAGCGCGCACCGACCCAGGCCACGCCCGCAGTCTTCGCTTTTTCAATGGCTTTTTCAGTGGCGAATTTCATCACCAGATGGCCCATGCCGTTGTCGCCATGCACCAGCGCCATGCCGGCCATTTCGCGCTCGACGCGGATGTTCGGCTTCACATTGACTGCACCGCCCTTGATGCGGCGGATGTACTGCGGCAGACGGAAAATGCCGTGGCCCTCTGAGCCATTGATGTCGGCCTGCGCCATCAATTGCGCAATGGCTTTGGCATCGTCGCGCGGAATTGCAACTGCTTCGAAGGAGGCCGCGATGAAGGCGCGCAGTTTGTCGCCGGAAATCCGCTGTTGCTGTTTCTGTTCAGCCACTGTGCTCCTCCAGTTCGATCAATGCCCCGAGAAAATCCTTCGGGTGCACAAAGGCGATACGTTCGCCATGGACATTGAGTTGCACCTTACCGGCGCCGAGCACCTGCACGCCGGCGGCAGTCAGGGTATTCGTGGCCTGCTCGACGCTATCGACACCGAGGCAGAAATGATGAATGCCCCCCTTCGGATTGCGCTCGAGAAACTTGGCAATCGGTGAATCCGGACGCGACGGTTCCATCAGTTCGATCTTGGCATTGCCGAGATCGATATAGGTCATGCGCACACCCTGCTCGTCATTGACCTTGATCTCGCTGGCCGTCAGTCCATAGGTCGCACGCATTTTTTCCAGTGCGGCTGTCAGGTCGGGCACCACTATGGAAACATGACTGAGTCCGGTGATCATATGCAAGTATTTGTTTTAAATCACTTTTTCTGCACGCAATTCGGCGATGCGAGTATCGCTGAATCCCAACTCTTCGCGCAGCACCGCCTCGGTGTGCTGGCCCAGCAGGGGCGGCGCGCGACGGATGCTCGCCGGCGTGTCGCTGAAACGGAAGGGGATGCCGAGCATTTTGACGGTACCGGCGGTCGGATGTTCGACCGTGGTCACCATCTCGCGCGCAATCGCGTGCGGTGCCGCGAGTGCCTGGGCGACGTTGTTGATACGGCCACAGGGAATACCCGCCGCCATCAATTGCTCGATCCAGGCTTCAGCACTTTCGCGCTGCAGTTCGGTCTTGATCAAGGCATCCAGTGCATCGCGGTTCATCACGCGATCAGGATTCCTGGTGAAGCGTGCATCGCTAACCCATTCGGCATGACCAAGGACAGCAGAAAACTTCGCGAACTGGCCGTCATTGCCCACGGCTACGGCAATCATGTCGTCGCGCGTCGGATAAGCGGTATAGGGAACGATGTTCGGATGACCGTTGCCGAAACGGCCGGCATTTTTACCGGAGACCAGATGATTGGCCGCGACATTGGCGAGCATCGCCAGACCGGAATCAAACAGCGACACCTCGACATGCTGGCCGCGCCCCGTGCTGTGGCGCGCATTGAGCGCCGCGAGTACGGAGTTGCAGGCGAGCATGCCGGTGCAGATGTCGACAATGGCCACACCGTATTTCATCGGCGTGCCGTCGGGCTCACCGGTGATGCCCATCAGGCCCGATTCGGCCTGCAGGATGAAATCGTAACCGGGCAATCCGGCTTTGGGTCCGACTGAACCGTAACCGGTGATCGAACAACGCACGACGCGCGGCGCATTGGCCTTGAGCCATTCATTGTCAAAGCCCCATTTCTCCAGCGTTCCGACCTTGAAATTCTCGACCAGCACGTCAGCCTTGCGGATCAGCCCGGCAAGCACTTCCTGACCGGACTTCACCGCCATGTTCAGCGTGATCGACCGCTTGTTGCGGTTGACGCCGAGGTAGTACGCCGATTCACCGGCGGCAAACGGCGGCCCCCAGCTGCGCGTGTCGTCGCCCGAGCCGGGCGGTTCAACCTTGATCACATCGGCGCCCATGTCGCCGAGCATCATCGTGCACAGCGGACCGGCCAGAATGCGCGTCAGGTCAAGCACGCGCACGCCGGCCAGCGCGCCCTGTGGAGTCTCCGCCATTGAGGTTCCGGTGATGTTGCGTTAGCGCTTCTTGCGGCGCATCGAAGGCGGCGCGTTGAGATCACGCTCGAAACCATCGACGTAATTCTCGAGCTCCTTCTTCGCCTGCATGCGGAATTTCTGGAAGTTCGGCTTGCGGCCGGCGAGGAAAGCGTCCATGCCTTCATTCGCCTCGGGCGAGCCCCAGACATGCGCCAGCAGTTCCATGCCCTGCTGCCAGGACGAATACAGGTTATCGGATTCGAAGTTCAGCGACTTCTTGGTCATGCGGATGGTCAGCGCGCTGTGGCCCTTCATGGTTTCACACCACTTCAGCGTTTCCTTCAGCAGATCCTTCTGCGGCACGCATTTGTTGATCAGGCCGACTTCAACGGCCTCTTTCGCCGGGAAACGGCGGGCGCAGAAAATCATTTCGCGCGCCAGACGTTCGCCGATGATGCGCGGGATGTACTGGGTAGCGCCGACAGTCGGGCAGGCGCCGACTTTCGCACCGGTCTGGCCGAGCACGGCATTTTCCGAGGCAATCACCAGGTCGCACCACAGCGCCAGTTCGTGTCCACCGCCCATGCACCAGCCGTTGACCATCGCGATCACCGGGATCGGCAGACCACGGATGGTCATCGCCAGACCGAGCATGCGGTCATTCCACATATAGGCGTTAGTGAAGTTGAGGCGTTTCATCGCATAAAAATCACCGCCGGCGGAAAAGGACTTGTTGCCCTTGCCCGTAATTACGGCGCAGACGATGGACGGATCTTCGCGGGTGTATTTCAGCGCGTCGATCATTTCGTCGAGGGTCTGCTCGCGGAAGGCATTCAGCACTTTCTCGCGATTGATGGTGATCCAGGCCACCTGATCCTTCACTTCAAACAGAATGTCGGTGTACTTCCGCTTTGCGGACTTTTTCAGCTTTGCAGCCATGGTTTGCCCTCGTTTAATGATGATGCGAAAGCCTGTGATTTTAACAGATGCCGCAGGGAAGATTGACAGGGCCGTGACGGCTAACTAATGTGCGGCAACAAGCATGCACAGTGCCCACCGCCAAGGTGTTCACCATGTGACACGCAAACCTCCGGAGGAGCCCATGAAACCCGCAACACTGTTCGGCGTTCTGGCATCGGCTGTTTTCGCAGCCTCGGCTGCAGCGCAAAACTATCCTTCAAGACCGGTACGCATTGTCGTGCCCTTTGTCCCCGCCGGCCCCACCGACAACCAGGCGCGCTGGGCGGCGCAGCAACTCACTACCGCCACCGGCCAGCAGTTCATTGTCGACAACCGGCCGGGCGCCGGCGGCGTGCCCGGCACAGAAGCCGTAATCAAAAGCCCGCCCGACGGCTATACGCTACTCGCCGGCAATCCCGGGCCGCTGACCATCGCCCCCAGCGTGCGCAACGCCATGCCCTATGACACCCTGCGCGATCTCATCCCCATCGTGCTGATCGCGCGCAGCGCCAGCTGTGTCTGCCTGCACCCGAGCCTGCCCGCACGCAACGTCAAGGAATTCGTCGCCCTGGCTAAGGCGCAGCCCGGCAAGATCAACTACGGTTCGCCGGGCGTCGGCACTGTCGGCCATTTCGCTACCGAACTGTTCGCCTTTCAGGCCGGTGTCAAACTCAACCATATCCCGTATAAGGGCGCTGCGCAGTACACCATCGACCTGATCGCCGGCAACATTGAGTTGGCAATCAACCAGTTCGCCATCGCCACACCGCATGTCAACGCAGGCAAACTGCGCTGCCTCGGAGCGACGTCTCGGGACCGTTCTCCGTTGCTGCCCAATGTGCCGACCATTGCCGAGCAGGGCATCAAGGATTTTGAAAGCTATAACTGGAACGGCGTGCTGGCGCCTGCCGGTACACCCGCAGCAGTGGTCAACCGCATTGCCGAGGTCGTCTCGAAACAGCTCGCCACACCGGAAGCAAAGGCCCTGTATTCCGGGCAGGGGCATGAAGCCAGCGGCATCATCACCACCGCATACGCCGACTTCATCAAAGCCGAAACCGAAAAATGGGCAAAAATCGCCCGCGTTGCCAATATCCCAAAACAATAAGGAACCGTCATGACCGTGAAGAAGGAATCCACCTATTTCATGTACTTCCCCGGCAACTACCGGTGGTCGTCGGCATTCATCAACATGATGAGCTCCGCGCCGTACGGCGGCTCAGAAATCAGCGAACTGCACAAGATCGGCATACAGCTCAAAGACAAGGACCCGGAAGATGACGAGGCCTGGTTCCATGCCTGCGTCAATGTTGCCGACAAAGTGCGCGCGCATGCCGAGCGTTTTGAAGCCTCGAAACATGCAACATCCGCTGCCCACGCCTATCTGCGCGCCTGCAACTACTACCAGATGGCCGAGCGCTTCCGCACGCCGAAGGACGACATCGCGCTGGCCGCCTACAAGAAAGGCGTCGACTGTTTCCATCGCCATGTCGCACTGACCGACGTCAAGATCGAGATCGTCGAGATTCCGACCGCAGCTGGCCCCATCCCCGGTTATTTCGTGCACGCGCAGAATGCCAAATCCAAGAAATCGCCCTGCGTGGTGTATTTCGACGGCCTCGACGTCACCAAGGAAATCCAATACGTGCGCGGCGTGCCCGACCTGATCAAACGCGGTATTTCAGTGCTGGTGATGGACGGCCCCGGCACTGGCGAAGCGATCCGCTTCCGAGGCCAGTACCTGCGCCACGACTATGAAGTCGCCGGATCTGCATGCGTCGACTGGCTGGAGAAACGCGATGACGTCAACGCCAAGAAAATCGGCGTGGTCGCCATCAGCCTCGGCGGCTATTACGCGCCGCGCATGGCATCAATGGAACCGCGCTTTGCCGCCTGCATCGCCTGGGGCGCAATCTGGGATTACCACGCGACCTGGAAAAAACGCATCGATGCCAAATTCAAGACTTCGCTGTCGGTGCCCGGCCACCACATCACCTGGATCCTCGGCGTCGATACACTTGAAGAAGCACTGAAAAAACTCGAGCCGTTCAAGCTCGACGGCGTCGTGCAAAAAATGAAATGTCCCTTCCTGATCGTGCATGGTGCCGAAGACGAGCAGGTTCCGCTGGCAGACGCCCAGGCGCTGTTCAACGCATCAGGCTCGCCGGACAAGAAGCTGCGCGTATTCACCGCAGAAGAAGGCGGGGCGCAGCACTGCCAGCGCGACTACCTGACACTGGGTGTCGCGGAGATGTGGAACTGGTTCGAGGACAAGCTGCTGCGGTCCTGATGCGATATTGCGAGCTGCGCCGCTGCCACGAGTGCAACCAGCCCGTCGGCAGCAGGGACAAATTCTGCGTGCGTTGCGGGGCGAAGCTGCCCCGTGACCCCCGCGGGATTACAATCAGACCTTAAGCTTTCGAAAACCCTGCCGTTGTAGCCACACAGCAGAGTCAACATAGGCACCCTATGCTCTACGCCAAACGC
>CANHZX010000003.1 GCA_947465215.1 Betaproteobacteria bacterium
AATACTTATATTGATGCGCGGCGGTTTGACGTCGGGCTCAGTAGGATTTGGGTAGTCCCAGCACCCGCTCGGCAATATGGCAGAGGATCAGTTGTGAACTGACCGGTGCGATGCGTGGAATCATCGCTTCGCGGAAGTAACGCTCAACATGGAATTCTTTGGCATAGCCCATGCCGCCATGCGTCAGCACCGCGGTTTCGCAGGCTTTGAATCCCGCTTCACCGGCAAAGTATTTCGCCGCATTGGCTTCTGCGCCGCAGGATTGTCCGGCGTCATACAGAGCTGCGGCGCGATAGGTCAGCAGTGAGGCGGCCTCAAGTTCGATCCAGCGCTGTGCCAGCGGATGCTGGATCGACTGATTCTGTCCGATCGGCCGGTCAAACACGATGCGTTCCCCGGCGTAGCGGGCGGCGCTTTGGAGCGCGACGCGTCCCAGGCCGACGGCTTCCGCCGCGACCAGGATGCGTTCGGGATTTAGCCCGTCGAGGATATAGCGGAATCCTTTGCCTTCTTCTCCGATGCGATCTGCGGCGGGTATTCTCATGCCGTCGATGAACACCTGGTTGGAATCAACGGCCTTGCGCCCCATTTTTTCGATGGCACGTGCTTCAAAAGTCTTGCGGTCAATATCGGCATAAAACAGGGAGAGACCGTCGACCGGATTTCTTGTTTCTTCAATGGGCGTGGTCCGTGCCAGCAACAGAATCTTGTTGGCGACCTGGGCGGTTGAGATCCACACTTTCTGTCCAGAAATGACATAGTCATTGCCGTCGCGCACCGCTTTGGTGGTCAGCCTGGTGGTGTTGAGTCCGGAGCCAGGTTCGGTGACACCGAAACAGGCTTTGTCCTTGCCTGCGATCAACGGCGGCAGCCAGCGCGCTTTTTGAGCGTCGGAGGCATAAACCACGACCGGATGCAGGCCAAAGATGTTCATGTGCACGGCGGATGCGCCGGAAAATCCGGCGCCGGAAGCGGCGATGGTTTCCATCATCAATGCTGCTTCGGTGATGCCGAGGCCGCTGCCGCCATGGGCTTCGGGCATCGCGATGCCCAGCCAGCCATCAGCAGCGATGGCGGCATGAAACTCGTGGGGGAATCCGCCGTCGCGGTCGTGATGGAGCCAGTAGTCGCCGCCAAAGCGGGCGCAGATGCGAGCAACGGCATCTCGTATCGCACGCTGCTCTTCGGAGAATTCGAAATTCATGGAGAGAACGGATCTGACCGGATTGCCAGAACAGGCGGCACGCCGGGTTTCGATGAACCCGGCGTTACCGGTCTTTTAGCTGCGCATCTTAGGCGGAATGACGCAGCCTTTTTCGCGCAGGGTTTCGTCAACCCAGCTGCGATCCAGTTTTCCCTTGCCGCGGATGGTTTTGAGCATCGCGGCTTCTTTTTTGGCCTGGATCTGGGCCAGTTCAATGGTTTCGTTAGCCAAGGCCTGGGGCAGGGCAAGAAGTCCGTCGTCGTCACCGATGATGATGTCGCCGGGGTTGATCACGGCATCGCCGATGACTACAGGGACATTGATTTCGCCGGGGCCGTTTTTGTAGGGGCCACGGTGGGTGACGCCGCGTGCATAGACTGGAAAGGGCGATATCGCCAGCGCATCGGCGTCGCGGATGGCGCCGTCGATGACCATCCCGGCGGCGCCGCGGCGTTCGGCGATGGCCGACATGATTTCTCCGATGATGGCCTGAGTGCAAATGCCGCCGGCATCAACGACGATGACATCGCCGGGCCTGGCGATGTCGATGGCTTTGTGCACCATCAGGTTGTCGCCGGGGCTGACTTTCACGGTCAGGGCTGTGCCGACCATGCGGCCGCCGCTATGGCAGGGCCACAGATCCGGGCCGATGGCATGTAGCCGGTTCATGTTGTCGCTGAGGTGCGCCGTGGCAATCTTGCGCAGAGTAGCGATGGTTTTGGCCGAGGGTTGCGGGGCAAAGGGAAGGATGCGAAAGCCGATGGGCGCCATGATCAGGTCACTGGGTGAATTAAGGAGGCGCTATCGTAGCATTGGCGCCGGGTATTGCAGGAGCGCGTGCTAAAATCGGCAGGCATATCTAGGGACATGATTGACAAGACTCCGCCAGACAGGCGGGGCGCAGTAAACATCCGAAACGGCATAAATCAGCGTGCGCATTCTGCTCAGTAACGACGACGGTTATTTTGCACCGGGCCTCGCCGCCTTGGAGCGGGCGCTCTCGCCGCTGGGCCAGGTGACCGTCGTGGCGCCGGAGCGCGACCGCAGCGGCGCGAGC
Organism: Betaproteobacteria bacterium; assembly: GCA_947465215.1. Lineage (GTDB taxonomy): Bacteria > Pseudomonadota > Gammaproteobacteria > Burkholderiales > SG8-41. The sequence goes on from CANHZX010000003.1 coordinate 2,262, forward strand.
AACTCCCTGACCCTGGACCGGCCGCTGTCGGTGCGTCAGGCACCCAGCGGCTTCTACTATGTGAACGGCACACCAACGGACTGCGTGCATCTGGCCGTAACTGGTCTGCTGCCGGAACTGCCGGATGTCGTGGTATCCGGCGTCAATGCCGGCGCGAACATGGGGGATGACACGATTTACTCCGGTACGGTTGCTGCTGCGACCGAGGGCTTTCTGCTGGGTATTCCGTCTATTGCCGTTTCCCTGGTGTCTGGAGATCATGAACATTTCGAGACGGCGGCGCGTGTTGCCGCCGAGCTGGTGCTGCGTTTCAGCCAGCATCGCATCGATCAACCGATGCTGCTGAATGTCAATGTGCCAGATGTGGCCTATGATGCATTGCGCGGCAGCAAGGTTACCCGTCTGGGCAAGCGTCACAAGGCCGAGCCTGTCGTCAAGGCGACGAATCCGCGTGGGGATACGGTGTACTGGGTCGGTGCTGCCGGCCGCGCGCAGGACGCCGGTGAAGGTACTGATTTCCACGCGACAGCAGCGCAGATGGTTTCGATCACCCCGCTGCAGATGGATCTGACCCGATTTGGCCAGATGGAAGTCGTCGGCAACTGGCTGCAACGCCCGGTCTCGGCATGAACGCAGCACACTCAGGCATCGGCATGACCTCCCAGCGCACGCGCATGCGCATGGTGGAGCGTTTGCGCAAAGAAGGCATTACCGACGAAGTGATTCTGGCGGCTATGGGTGAAGTGCCTCGGCATATTTTTGTCGATGAGGCGCTGGCGAGCAGGGCCTATGAAGATATGGCTCTGCCACTGGGTTTTGGACAGACGATTTCCAGCCCCTACACCGTGGCGCGCATGCTGGAGCTTCTGCGTAGCGGCGGCGGTGCGCTCGACAAGGTGCTCGAGATCGGCACCGGTTGCGGCTACCAGGCCGCGGTGCTGTCGCGGCTGGCTCGCGAAGTGTATTCACTGGAGCGTCTCGCACCACTGCTGACCAAGGCGCGCCGGCATCTGCGCGATGCCCGGGCGCACAACGTACGCGTGCGCACAGCCGACGGACAACTGGGCTGGCCTGAGAATTCGCCTTTCGACGGTATTGTGGTGGCGGCGGCGGCAACCCATGTGCCGCAGGCCTTGCTCGATCAACTGGCGGTGGGTGGTAAAATCATCATTCCTTTGACCCACCAGGGCAAACAGTCTTTGCATGTCATCGAACGCACAGCGCAGAGCTATGTCGACCGCAAAGTCGAAGATGCTCTTTTTGTCCCCTTGCTGCCCGGCCTCGGCTGAACGCGCAGTGACTCCGATTGTCGCCGCTGTCGGCGTGCGGTGGGCAGTTTCAATGGCGATGGTGGCCGCGGTTTCGTTGCTGGCCGGCTGTGCTACGCCCCGGCCGGCGCCGGTCGTTGACCGCCTGCCCCAAAGCAGTGCGAGCAAACCGCAACCCAAACCGGCACCCGTTGTACGTGCAGTGCAACCGGTCGATCAGCCGCGTCCCGAGAGTTATACCGTGAAAGCGGGCGATACCCTCTACGCCATCGCGCTGGAATTTGGTCTTGATTACCGTGAACTCGCCGGGTGGAACAATATTGACCCTTCGCGCATCCGCGTCGGTCAGCAATTACGGTTGTCGCCGCCGAAAGGCGCCGTGGCGACGCCATTGCGTACGCCGGGCGGCGCGGTGGAGTCGCAGCCGCTGGAAGGTTCAGGAAAAGCTACAGCCGGCGGCGCCCGCACTGAGCCGCGCGGCGTACGTGTGCCGTATTCGGATCAGGCCTACACGCAGATGTCCGGCGTCAAGCCCGAACCTGCGGCTGCCGTCAAACCCGAACCGCAGCCGCAGCCTGAGAGCAAACCTGCCGTAGCAGTCAGTGACGATGTGGAGTGGATCTGGCCGGTCAGTGGCAAGGTGGTCACACCGTTCAATGAAACTTCCAGCAAGGGCATCGGCATCGCCGGCAAGGCGGGGCAGCCGGTGGTGGCTGCAGGACCGGGGCGCGTCATTTTCAGCGGTACCGGTATTCGCGGTCTCGGCAAGCTGATCGTGATCAAACACAATGAGAAATTCCTCAGCGTGTATGCGCACAACCGCGAGCTGCTGGTGAAGGAAGGTCAGACGGTGACGCGCGGTCAGCGCATTGCGGAGATGGGCGATACCGACACCGACCAAGTCAAACTGCATTTCGAGATCCGCCGTCTCGGCAAGCCGATCGATCCAGCAACCCTGCTACCACCCACATAACTATTCAAGTATTTGTTTTTATTGATTATTTTATACCGCGAAGCGACTGACGCTGCGTTCCAACTCACGCGCATCCTGCTCTGACGCCCCGGTGCCGTAACGTAGTGTCACGTAACGCTGCGTGATGGTTTCAATTGCCGGTGCTGCTTCCGGTTTCCACTGCGATGCACGTCGCGCATAAACCAGCGGCCCCTCTGACGGATGGCGGGGCAGACCGCCACGCGCCAGCTTGCGGCAGAAACGATCGTAGGCGGCCCTGACGATATCGTTACGGGCGCCGCGCAGGTCACGGAAAGCGAACAGCGCACCGGTCAGCACAGCCAATCCGGCAAATACAAACAGCAGGACCGCGAGTTTCTGCCAGGTGGCATCGCTGAAGCCGAGGTTAGCGAGGAACTGTCGTTGACGTTCGGGGTTGTATCCCAGTACCCACTGGTTCCAAGTGTAGGTTACCGAATCCCATGTAAGGCGCATGCGCTGCAGCAACTCAAAATCGCCGCGCACAAACATCGGCAGCTCATCGCTGCGCGGCAGTGCTGAAGCGATGCCGCGTTCCACACGCGCCGGTGATACTGCGGCCGTCGGGTCGACGCGGATCCAGCCTGTTCCTGCAATCCAGACTTCAGTCCAGGCGTGGGCATCGGCCTGACGGATCAGGATGTAGTCGCTGACGGGATTGACCTGGCCGCCCTGGTAACCGGTGACTACCCTTGCCGGTATGCCCGCAGCGCGCATCAGTACCGTGAAGGCGGATGCATAGTGTTCGCAGAAGCCACGCCGGGTATCAAACAGGAACTCATCGACAGCATGTTCGCCGAGCAGCGGCGGCGACAGCGTATAGACGAAGTTTTCATTGCGGAAGTCATTGAGCACGGCATCGATCAGTTGCCGGTTGTCGCGGTATTTCTGCCTCAGCTGCTGTGCATGTTTCAGAGCGCGCGGATTGAAGCCTTGCGGCAACTGCAGGGCCCTGTTCAGCACGTTTTCGCTGTCGTCGGCGCCATAAGTTGCCTGCAGCTGTGAAGTCATGTTGTAACGCATGCGGCTGCGCACCGGTGTTGTGCTCAGCAGCTGCATGTCGCGGGTGGCCACGGCACGCGGCGGCCGCTGCATCGGCATTTCCAGCGCAAAAAGCCAGCGCTTGTTGTGCGGTTCCACGGTCACGGTATATTCGACGACCGGTTCGCCCGCAGGCAGATCAGTGGCGTTAAACACGAATCGCGGTGCTGTCCATGTTCTGCCGTCGTAATCCCACAGTACCGGTCCGCGCCAGTACAGGGCCGAAGCTTCGGGGATGCGGCCGCGGAATTCGGCGCGGAAGGCTACGGCGTCCGACAGGATCAGACTGTTGAGGCTGCCGGGACTCATGTTGTCGGACAGGCCGCTCAAGCCGGCATGCGAATCCTGCGGGAGTCCCCACAACGGGCCTTGGATGCGCGGAAAGAGCAGGAACAACACCAGCATCAGCGGCAGGGCCTGAACCAGCAGCAGCGCCGCTCGGCGCGCCGGCTGACGCCATCCCGGCCATGTGCCGGTGAACTGCATGCCGATCAGTACCACGATCAGCAGCCAGGCGCAGCCGAGCATATACAGAGCAGTGGTGATGGTCTGTGAAAACAGGAAGTTGGTGACGAGCAGGAAAAAACCGAGAAAACCGAGCAGGATGCCATCGCGCAGGGTTCTGGTTTCAAGCAGTTTGAGCGCCAACATGACCACGAGCAGGGCGACGCCGGCATCTCGTCCGAGCAGTGTGCGGTATTCGATCAGGATGCCGCCGGCGGCGGCAAAAGCCACCAGGCCCAGCAGCCATTTGCCTGGGGAAGTCAGGTTGCGGTGGGCCAGATATAGCCGCCAGAACACAACGACAGAGATCAGTGCACCCAGCCAAAGGGGCAGTCGCAGCAGATGCGCCGCCGAAGCCAGCATGAACCCTGCAGCAAGACCGTAGGCCTCGCGCGCAACGATGGGGCGCTCATTAAGCGTGATCGGTCGCTGTGCCATGGAGTGCCAGTGCGCGCAGACATTCGGCGCGATGCGAAGGGCCGCCAGCCAGAGGCAGCGTGGCGCTGGGTAGACGCAATCCGTAAGTCATGCCACAGGCGTCCGCTTCAAGAACCCAGCGGGTCAGATGGGAAAGACGCTGTTCAATAGTCATTTGTAAAGGCAAGGTATCCCAGGACAGCCAAAGTTCGGCATCCGCACGACCAGCAAACTGTTTGGTCAGCAGAGTGTCATCGCGGGCAACGGCTTTCCAAGCGATGTGGCGGGGCGAATCACCGGGGCGATAGCTGCGCAATCCGGAGAATTCGTCCTGCCCTTGGCCGGCCAGACCGCCTTCTCCTTCTCCGGCGATCAGTGCCGGCAGTGGCAGGCCGGGGTTTGCCGGTGCGGGGTAAACCAGGCAGGACACATCGGGTTCGGCGTAGGACCAGGCCCGGAAAAGTCCGACCGGGAATCGGGTAAACAAGGTCATCCGCCCCGGCCGTAACCAGCCGCGTTGCAAGGCCGGAACCGGCACTTGTGCGACAACTGTGCTGTCGGCCGGCACATCGATGTAATCCGCGGTGACTTTGTTGCCGGTCACGCCGATGCTGTAGCGGTCGGCGCGGGTGGTGTTCTGGATATTCAATTGAAATTGCGCGGGTTCGCCAACAAACACCGGTTGCACCCGACCTGCGGTAATCCGCAGATGTGCCAGATTGCGGAAGGTGTGCAGCATGGTTTGGATGCCGGCAGCACCCAGCAAAAAGGCAAGGATGAAGCCCAGCGACAGGTCATAGTTGACCGAGCCGGTAAGCATCAGCAGGATGACGCCCGCAAACAGCAGCCCCTGTCGCGTCGGCAGGATGAACACCCGTCGTTGAACCAGTACGATGGTTCCGCGTTCAGGGCCACGCCACTGAAACAGCCAGCGGGATGCGCTGTTTTTGAGCGGTTGATACATGAGACGGCGCGCCGGAGTTTAGCGAATCGCGATCAGGGAATTGCAACCTGCTGCAGCAGCTGTTCCGCCAGTTGTGCACCCGAAGCGTTGCTGCTGTTGCTGCCCGCAGCGGCCAGCCGATGAGCGACAACTGCAGGCATCACTGCCTGCAGGTCTTCAGGCAAGACCATCTTCCTTCCGTCCATATAGGCCCAGGCACGGGCGCCTTGCAGTAGTGCCAGACCTGCGCGCGGTGAAAGTCCGTGGGCAAACTCGGGAGACTGGCGGGTGTGATTGAGAAGGGCCTGCAGGTAATCCAGCAGGGCGGGGGAGGCATGTACTTCCTGCACTTCGCGTTGCATCTGCGCGAGGTCATCGGGACCGATATGCGGCTTCAAGCCGGCGAGCAGTGCGCGACGGTCACTGCCATTTAGCAGCGCACGTTCTGCCTGCGCATCGGGATAACCGAGCTCCAGGCGCATCAGAAAGCGATCGAGCTGAGATTCGGGTAGAGGAAAGGTGCCGATCTGATGCGAGGGATTCTGCGTGGCAATGACAAAAAACGGTTGCGGCAGGGGGCGGGTCTCGCCTTCGGTGGTCACCTGATTTTCTTCCATGGCTTCCAGCAGTGCGCTCTGGGCGCGCGGCGTCGCGCGGTTGACTTCATCCGCGAGCACAACATTGGTGAACACCGGTCCGGGATGGAATTCGAACCGACCGCTGTCGCGGTTGTAGACCGACACACCGAGGATGTCGGCGGGCAGCAGGTCGCTGGTGAACTGGATGCGCTGGAATTTCAGGCCGAGACAGGTGGCAATGGCGTGCGCGAGAGTTGTTTTGCCGACGCCAGGGACGTCTTCAATCAGCAAGTGGCCGCGTGCCAGCAGGCAGGCGACGGCCAGACGTATCTGCCGGTTTTTCCCGAGGATGATGCTGTTAATTTGATCCGTAATGGCGTTTATTGATGTGTGCATGAGTTTGTTCACTTTATTGATGATGCGAGTCATGCGATAAACGTTGTATCAAGGGATGAGGCCTGACACTGCTAACGCCTTGCAATACAATTTTATTCAAGGTTTTTTTAGGCAAGGATCAAGGCAGCCAGAACGTTTCGACCTTCCCCAACAAGAATATTGAAAGTCCTGCAGGCTGCCGGCGTATTCATGATTTCGAGGCCGACACCGGCTTCGATCAAAGGCCGCAGCTGTTCCGGTCGGGGAAAAATCTGCGAATTTCCGGTGCCGATGATGACGATGTCCGGCGATCCTGCCAGCAGCATGCCGGCGGCAACCGCACCTAAGTCGGGAACAGCAGTAACAGCCCAGGGCAGCGGCGGGGCGTCGGGGGTGACAATGAGGGGGTGTTCGTAACGGGTGCCGTTGACGGACAGGTAACCAAGCCCGTATCCGGTCAGTGTGTAGCCGTTCCTGGGGTTCGCCAGATGCAGTTTCATGGCCTAATCTTTGCCGGGAGTGGCCCGCTTCGTTACAATTATACGTTTTCCGCCCTGAATTCGTATTCCCGCTCGTCATTCCGCCGTGTCCGGAAGACAGCCGGAACAGCCAGGCGGCAGTTGAAAACGTTTTTTTCGCCACCCATTGCATCGCACCGAGACCGGCTCATGGAAGAGTTTTCGCGCATCAAACGCCTGCCCCCTTACGTTTTTAACGTGACCGGGGAGCTGAAGCTGGCAGCCCGCCGGCGGGGTGAAGACATTATCGATTTCAGCATGGGCAACCCCGACCAGCCGACGCCGCGCCATATCGTCGACAAGCTGATCGAGTCGGTGCAGCGCACCGATACCCATGGTTATTCGGTATCAAAGGGCATTACCCGGCTGCGCAAGGCGATCTGCAACTGGTACAAAACCCGTTACGACGTTGATCTCGATCCAGAATCCGAAGCCATTGTTACCATCGGCTCGAAAGAGGGCATTGCGCACTTGGCGCTGGCGACTTTGGACCGCGGCGACATCGTGCTGGTTCCGAATCCGAGTTATCCGATCCACATTTACGGGCCGGTCATTGCCGGTGCTGACATCCGCCATGTACCGATGCATGCCGGCGTGGATTTTTTCGCGGAGCTGGAGCAGTCGATCCGCGATAGCTATCCCAAGCCCAAGATGCTGATCGTCAATTTCCCGAGCAATCCGACGACGCAGTGCGTGGATCTGGCATTTTTCGAGCGCCTGATCGCGATCGCCAAGGAACATGACATTTATGTTGTGCACGATCTGGCTTACGCCGACATCGTGTTCGACGGCTACAAGGCACCGTCCATCCTGCAGGTGCCGGGTGCGCGGGACGTTGCCGTTGAGTTTTTTACGATGTCGAAGAGCTACAACATGGCGGGCTGGCGCGTCGGTTTCATGGTCGGCAACCGTGATCTGGTCACTGCGCTGGCGCGGATGAAGAGCTATCACGATTACGGCACGTTCACGCCAATCCAGGTGGCTTCGATCATCGCGCTTGAAGGGCCGCAGGATTGCGTTGAGAACGTACGTCAGATCTATCAGGGGCGCCGTGATGTGCTGTGGTCCGGCATGAATGCGATGGGTTGGGAGGTCGACAAACCGCAGGCCACTATGTATATCTGGGCACCGATTCCGGAGCCGTACAAGGCGATGGGTTCGCTGGAGTTTTCGAAAAAACTGCTGCTCGACGGCAAGGTGGCTGTTGCACCGGGCACCGGCTTCGGCCATTACGGTGATGGCCATGTGCGTTTCGCGCTGATCGAGAACGAAGCGCGGACCCGTCAGGCAATCCGCACCATCAAGGAAATGTTCCGCAAGGACGGGCTGCTGTAAGCAGCCGCAAGAACCAGGAAAGAAACGCAAAACAATGAAACCGATCAATGTAGGCCTGCTCGGTATCGGTACCGTCGGCAGCGGCACGTTCAAGGTGCTTCAGCGCAACAGCGAGGAAATTTCGCGCCGGGCCGGATGTGCGATCCGCATGACAGTTGTTGCGGACAAGGATACAGCCCGCGCCAAATCCATCGTCGGCGACACGGCGCGCGTCACGGCCGATGCCAATGAGGTAGTGAGCAGCCCGGATGTCGATATCGTTGTCGAGCTGATTGGCGGCTACGGCATTGCCAAGGAACTGATCCTCAAGGCCATCGCCAACGGCAAACACGTCGTGACAGCGAACAAGGCTTTGCTCGCACTTCATGGCAACGAGATTTTTTCGGCGGCGCGGGCTAAGGGCGTGATGGTGGCTTTTGAGGCGGCTGTCGGCGGCGGCATTCCGATCATCAAATCGCTGCGCGAAGGTCTGACGGCCAACCGCATTGAATGGATCGCCGGCATCATCAATGGCACCAGCAATTTCATCCTGTCGGAAATGCGTTCCAAGGGCGCAGCTTTTGCCGATGTGCTGAAGGAAGCGCAGCGCATGGGCTATGCCGAGGCGGATCCGACTTTCGACATCGAGGGCGTGGACGCGGCACACAAGCTGTCGATCATGGCTGCCATCGGTTTCGGCATTCCGGTTCAGTTTGAAAAAGCCCATGTTGAGGGAATTTCAAAACTGACGCAGGAAGACATCCGTTACGCCGAGGAACTCGGTTACCGCATCAAGCTGCTGGGCATTGCCAAGCGCAAAGCATCGGGCTTCGAACTGCGGGTGCATCCGACGCTGATTCCTTCGCACCAACTCATCGCCAATGTCGAAGGTGTCATGAACGCCATCCTGGTCAAAGGCGATGCGGTGGGGCAGACCATGTATTACGGCGCCGGTGCCGGTTCTGAGCCGACGGCTTCTGCCGTGGTGGCGGATCTGGTGGACGTGGCGCGCATGCTGACAGCTGATCCTGAAAACCGTGTGCCGCATCTGGCCTTTCAGCACGACCAGCTGTCGGCGGTGCCGATCCTGCCGATGGGGGAGGTCGAAACCTCTTATTACCTGCGGCTGCGTGTAGCCGACAAGGCTGGCGTGCTGGCGGACATCACCCGCATCCTGGCTGACCAGTCGATTTCGATCGAGGCGCTGGTGCAGAAAGAGCCCCGTGCAGGCGAACAGCAGGTCGATATCATCATGCTGACCCATCTGACGCAGGAAAAGAAAATCGATGTCGCGATCCAGCGCATTGAGGCCCTGCCGGTGGTGTCCGGCAAGATCACCCGTATCCGCATGGAAGCGCTGCAATGAGCGTTCCTGCTTCACGACTGGCAACGGCCTCGCCGGCGCGTTACGTCAGCACGCGCGGCCGCATGCCGGTGGCGCGTTTCTGTGACGTGCTACTCGGTGGTTTGGCGCCCGACGGCGGTTTGGTCGTGCCGCAGGCCTATCCGCGACTGACTGCTGAAGAACTGGCGGTGATGCGCAAGCTGTCGTATCCGGATCTGGCTTTTGCCGTGATCAGCCGTTTTGTCGACGATATTCCCGAAGCTGATCTGCGCTCGCTGGTGCACCGCGCCTACCGCAGCGAAGTTTTCGGATCGCCGGATATTACACCGCTGAAAACGCTGGAGCCCGGCCTGCATCTGCTGCAGTTGTCCAATGGACCGACGCTGGCCTTCAAGGACGTCGCCATGCAGTTGCTCGGCGAAATGTTCGAATACGTGCTGCAGCGGGAAGGGCGTACGCTGAACATCCTTGGTGCGACTTCCGGCGATACCGGTTCTGCGGCGGAATATGCGATGCGCGGCCGCAAGGGCATCCGCGTGTTCATGCTGTCGCCGCACGGCAAGATGAGCCCGTTCCAGCGTGCGCAAATGTATTCGCTGCAGGACGCGAACATTTTCAACATCGCCATCCGCGGCGTGTTCGATGACTGCCAGGACATCGTCAAGGCGGTCAGCGGTGATGCCGCGTTCAAGAATGCGCACCGCATCGGCGCGGTCAATTCGATCAACTGGGCACGGGTAATTGCCCAGGTGGTGTATTACTTCAAGGGTTATTTTGCCGCGACCCGCGGCAACGATGAGCAGGTTTCGTTTTCCGTGCCATCCGGCAATTTCGGCAACATCTTCGCCGGCCATATCGCGCGCATGATGGGCCTGCCGATTCGCAATCTGATTCTCGCGTCGAACGAGAACGATGTTCTCGACGAGTTTTTCCGTAGTGGCCGTTACCGCGTGCGTTCGAGTCGCGAGACGCTGCAGACCTCCAGTCCGTCGATGGACATTTCCAAGGCTTCGAACTTCGAGCGCTTTGTTTTTGATCTGGTCGGACGCGATCCGGCGATGGTCGCCCGGTTGTGGCGAGAAGTGGAAGACGCCGGCGGATTTAATCTCGGTGAAGCGCCATGCTGGCGTAATGTCGAGCAGTATGGCGTTGTCTCCGGTCGCAGTTCGCATGCGGCTCGTCTTTCGGCCATTCGCAAGATCAGCAGCCAGTACGGCGTGATCATCGATCCGCATACCGCCGACGGTATCAATGTCGGATTGCAGCATCGCGAATCCGGCGTGCCGCTGATCTGCATGGAAACGGCCTTGCCGGCCAAATTCGCTGAAACCATCCGCGAAGCTCTGGGGCGTGATCCGGAAGTGCCGGCCGGTTATGAAGGGCTGGAGAGCCGTCTGCAGCGCGTCGCCATCATGGATCCCGACGTCGAGGCGGTGAAGACCTACATCGCTGGTCGCACCGGCTCATAAAAAGTATTTAAAAACAAATACTTAAAATGTCCTGATAAAAATCAGGGCGTTGCGGCAAACCGCATCGACAGATCGACCGCACGGATATCCTTGGTCAGGGCACCGATTGATATCCGGTCAACGCCAGTTTCAGCGATCGCGCGTACGTTCTCCAGCGTGATGCCGCCAGAAGCTTCAAGTTTCGCCCGTCCTGCGGTCCATTGAACCGCTTCGCGCATCTGATCCAGTGACATGTTGTCGAGCAGCACCATCTTTACGCCGGCGCCAACGGCCTCGCGCAACTGCTCCAGCGTTTCCACTTCAATCTGTATCCACTGCGCTTTGGAGACAAGTTTTGCCGCTGCGGCCAGCGCAGGCTGGATGCCGCCGGCTGCGGCGATATGGTTTTCCTTGATCAGGATGGCATCCCACAGTCCCATGCGGTGGTTCATGCCACCGCCTACGGGCACCGCATGTTTCTGCGCCAAGCGCAGGCCGGGCAGCGTCTTGCGGGTGTCGAGAATCGCCGCGCGAGTGCCGGCAACAGCGTCAACATAGCTTTTAGTTATGGTGGCAACTGCGGACAGCAGCTGCAGGAAATTCAATGCGCTACGTTCTGCCGTCAACAGCGCACGCGAGGAACCAGAAAGCTCGCAAAGACGTGTGTCGGGGGAAATCCGGTCGCCGTCTTTCAAATGCCAATTAACACGTGCAGCAGGATCAAGGCGGCGGACGCAAGCGTCAAACCACTGTGTGCCGCAAAGCACTGCCTGCTGGCGGCAGACGACATGTGCTTGAGTCTGGCGGTCTGGTGTGAGTTGCGCAGTCAGGTCGCCGCTACCGACGTCTTCGGAGAGGGCGGCGCTGATATTGCGTTCAATTTCAGTTTGGAGATCCATGCTGGGGCTGTCGGTGGCGGTCGGGCCGCGCTTTATGTTTGGATGGCAGTCCGGTGATGCCGGGTTTGTTGTTGCAGCGATGCATTTGGCCGGCACGACAAACTGCTATAGTTCACCGACAATTTTAACCGACTGTCCGGGAGAGTGCGTATGAACGACGTGGTCAGCGTAGTGTCTTACGGCTTGGGAACAGTACTCGGTTTTCTGCTGATTGGCGGACTGATCTTTCTGATCATTCACGACGTCACCCAGAAAAAACACACCGTCCTGCGAAATTTTCCGGTAGTCGGCAGGTTGCGTTTCTTTTTCGAAGACCTCGGCGAATATTTCCGCCAGTATTTCTTTGCCAACGACCGCGAGGAAATGCCGTTCAATCGCGCGACCCGCGGCTGGGTCTATAAAAGCGCAAAAAACGAAGGCGGCATCATCGGATTTGGTTCGACCAATGACCTGAGCCTGCCGGGCTCGATCATTTTCGTTAATCATCCCTATCCGGTACTGGAAGAAGATAAGTTGCCGACCCCTTCGATACTGATCGGCGACGGGTATTGCGATCAGCCCTTCGAAGCCAAATCCATTGTCAATATCAGCGGAATGAGCTTCGGCGCGATATCGCAGCCTGCTGTTGAGGCGCTGTCACGTGGTGCGGCCAAGGCCGGCTGCTGGATGGATACCGGCGAGGGCGGCCTGTCTCCTTACCACCAGACGGGCGGTTGCGATGTGATCATGCAGATCGGTACCGCCAAATACGGCATTCGTGAAGTCGACGGCAGTTTCTCGGCAAAAAAAGCCAAGGAGCTGGCGAAGCATGTCAAAGCTTTCGAGATCAAACTATCGCAGGGTGCGAAACCCGGCAAGGGTGGTGTGTTGCCTGGAGAAAAGGTCACCGAAGAAATCGCGCGCATACGCGGTATACCGGCTGGGATGGATTCGATCAGCCCGAACCGCCATTACGATATTGCCAACGTTGAGGATCTGCTCGACAAGATCGCCTACATCCGCAATCTGACCGGCCGGCCGGTTGGCGTAAAAACTGCTGTTGGCGGCTGGGCTTTCATGAATGATCTGTGCGACGGCATTCTGCGCCGCGGCCCGGAATTCGCGCCCGACTTCATTGCCATTGACGGTGGTGAGGGTGGCAGCGGTGCGGCACCGCAGACGCTGATGGATCACATGTCACTGCCGATTGCTGAAGCGCTGCCGCGTGTGGTGGATGCGCTAATCCAGTCGGATCTGCGCGGCCGGGTGAGGGTAATTGCGGCGGGGAAACTGGTGACTTCAGCGAAGGCGGCATGGGCCTTGTGCATGGGCGCGGATTTCATCAATTCCGCACGCGGCTTCATGTTTGCACTGGGCTGCATCCAGGCGCTGCGCTGTCACCAGAATACCTGTCCGACCGGTGTGACTACGCACAACAAACGCCTACAACGCGGTCTGGTCGTCGAAGAAAAATTTTTGCGTGTTGCCAACTACTGCAACAGCATGAACAAGGAAATCGACATGATTGCCCATGCCTGCGGCTGCCGGCATGCCCGCGAACTCAAGCGCGAGCATGTGCGCATCGTGCAGACCGCGAACCAGAGCATTGCCTTGAACATGCTCTATCCCTATCCGGAGGTTGGGTACCGGCGCAGCGGGCCTGTTGACCGTCAGGCGCCCGGTTCGGTTGCGTTGTAGCTGGCGGAATTAAATATAAGTAATTGTTTTTATTGATTAATTATTTGTATTTTGCAGTAACCCTGCATGTAGCATTGAAATCCGCCGGCGGGCGCCCCATCTGTTGTGTATCGCAACTTTTAGCACGGGGCAGCCATGCGCTTCGACAAATTCACCACCAAGTTCCAGCAGGCCTTCGCTGACGCACAAAGCGCGGCGGTTGGCGGCGACCATGCCTATATTGAACCCCAGCACCTGTTGCTGGCGCTGATCAATCAGGACGATGGCGGCACAGCGTCGCTGCTGCAGCGTGCCGGCGTCAATGTTGCCGGGCTGCGTGGCGCGCTGAAGAGCGCACTGGAACGTCTGCCCAAGGTCGAAGGCACCGGCGGGGAAGTTACGATCTCGCGTGATCTGGGCAATCTGCTCAATCTCACCGACAAGGAAGCGCAGAAGCGCGGGGATCAGTATGTCGCCTCCGAACTGTTTCTGCTGGCGCTGACCCAGGACAAGGGTGAGACCGGTCGTCTGCTCAAGCAGTTCGGCGGTGACCGTTCGCCTATCGAAAAAGCGGTGGAAGGACTGCGCGGTGGCGAAACCGTCGGCAGCGCAGATGCAGAAGGCAGTCGCGAAGCACTGAAAAAATACACCATGGATCTGACCGAGCGAGCGCGCGCGGGCAAGCTCGATCCGGTGATCGGCCGCGATGATGAAATCCGCCGCGTGATCCAGATCCTGCAGCGCCGTACCAAGAACAATCCGGTGCTGATCGGCGAACCCGGCGTCGGCAAGACCGCCATTGTCGAAGGCCTGGCCCAGCGCATCATCAACGGCGAAGTGCCGGAGACGCTGAAGAACAAACGGGTGCTGTCTCTGGACATGGCGGCACTGCTCGCCGGCGCCAAATACCGGGGTGAGTTTGAAGAGCGTCTGAAATCAGTTCTCAAGGAAATCTCCCAGGATGCCGGCCAGACCATCGTCTTCATCGACGAGTTGCACACCATGGTCGGTGCGGGCAAAGCCGAAGGCGCAATGGATGCGGGCAATATGCTGAAGCCGGCGCTGGCGCGTGGAGAGTTGCACTGCGTCGGCGCGACAACGCTCGACGAATACCGCAAATACATCGAAAAGGATGCAGCTCTGGAGCGCCGTTTCCAGAAGGTGCTGGTCGACGAACCGTCAGTAGAGTCTACGATCGCCATCCTGCGCGGCCTGCAGGAAAAATATGAATTGCATCACGGCGTGGAGATCACCGATCCGGCGATTGTGGCGGCCGCAGAACTGTCGCATCGCTATATCACCGATCGTTTCCTGCCGGACAAGGCCATCGACCTGATCGACGAAGCGGCATCACGCATCAAGATGGAAATCGACTCCAAACCGGAATCGATGGACAAACTCGATCGTCGTCTGATCCAGCTCAAGATCGAGCGTGAAGCGATCAAGAAGGAAAAGGACGAAGCTTCCAAGAAGCGTCTGGCGCTGCTGGAAGACGAGATCAAATCGCTTTCGCGTGAATATGCCGACCTCGAAGAAATTTGGAAGGCTGAGAAGGCGCAGGTGCAGGGCAGTGCGCATATCAAGGAGGAAATCGACCGCATCCGCGTCGAGATCGTCAAATTGCAGCGCGCCGGTAAGCTCGATAAGGTTGCTGAACTGCAATACGGTAAATTACCGCAGCTCGAGGCCCAGCTGAAGCATGCTGAGACGGCAAACGCTGCTCCAACCAAACACCGTTTGCTGCGCACTCATGTCGGCACTGAAGAAATTGCTGAGGTGGTGTCGCGGGCAACCGGTATCCCGGTTTCGAAAATGATGCAGGGCGAACGCGAAAAGCTGCTGAAAATGGAAGAGCGGCTGCATGGGCGTGTGGTTGGCCAAGACGAAGCCGTGCGCTTGGTATCCGATGCGATCCGCCGTTCACGAGCAGGTCTGGGCGACCCAAAGCGGCCATACGGCTCTTTCCTGTTCCTCGGGCCGACGGGTGTCGGCAAGACGGAGCTGTGCAAGGCCTTGGCCGAGTTCATGTTCGATTCCGAGGATCACCTGATCCGCATCGACATGTCGGAATTCATGGAAAAACACTCGGTTGCACGCCTGATCGGCGCGCCGCCCGGATACGTTGGCTACGAAGAGGGCGGTTACCTGACGGAGGCCGTGCGTCGCAAGCCGTACTCGGTGATTCTGCTCGATGAGGTCGAGAAGGCGCATCCGGATGTATTCAATGTACTGCTGCAGGTGCTCGATGACGGTCGCATGACCGACGGGCAGGGCCGCACCGTTGATTTCAAGAACACCGTGATTGTGATGACGTCCAACCTCGGCTCCCAGATGATCCAGGCGATGCAAGGGGACGACTATCAGGTCATCAAGCTGGCAGTGCTGGGAGAGGTGAAGACGCAGTTCCGTCCGGAATTCATCAACCGTATCGATGAGATTGTGGTGTTCCATGCACTCGACGAGAAAAACATCAAGTCGATTGCACGCATCCAGTTGGCCTATCTGGAAAAACGTCTGGCTCAGATGGAAATAAAGCTGGAGGTTAGTGATGCAGCGCTGGGTGAAATCGCTGCGGCCGGATTCGATCCGATCTACGGCGCACGGCCACTGAAACGAGCGATCCAGTCGCAACTGGAAAACCCGCTGGCGAAGCAGATCCTGGAGGGGCGCTTCGGTCCGAAGGATGGCATCCGCGTTGATGCCAAAAAAGGTGTGATGACCTTCGAAAAGTTGCAGGCTGCAACTGTGGCCGCTTGAGCAGTTTCGCAGCACTTTGCGTTAACTGCTTGTTTTTGGCCGATGGCATAAAGCATGCCACGCTTTGACAAAAAAACATTTGCCAATGCATGGTTGCAGGCGTAAAAATGTTTCCAGAGTTACGCAGCACTGGAGTGCCGGTACCGATTCTCCAGCGTGCGAAATTCCGGGCGATCGTCCGGATATCGCCTGTCAGGTTGCAGGTGCAAACTGCAACTGGCGCAGCTCCCGAATGGTGTGATGCCATTCACCCAAGGACGTCGCTCTGGCGGCGCCGCGCCGGGTAACCGGTCGCACCCAAGCCCCGCTTCGGCGGGGCTTTTCATTTTGACCCCTGTTTCTGGAAACCCCACGCGTCGTCAAAGATTTGCCTTCGCTAAGCTGCTGATTTGGCGTGTATATAAGAGCGAAACCTATCATTTTGGTAGATTTGGATTTCGCCTGGGCATCAATGATTATGTATTTGTTTTTCAAATAATTATGGATGCTGACGTGTCCGCAAACAGGGGATGTGCGATGACCGATTACGGCGTTGCGCTTGCGCAGCCATGTTTTCTGCATGACTGCCGCTTCTCTGGCGGCATTCGCTGATCATGGCCAATGATGAAGAAACACTGTTGCACTGGCTCTCTATAGAGAATGCCAACGACGGTATTTATGTCGTGGATCTGCAAGGCAAGGTGTTGCATGTCAATCGCGCGTTCTGTGCGATGCTGGGTTATACCCGTGATGAAATGGAGCGCAGCAATGTGCGGGACTGGGATGCGTCTTTTGATCCTGTGCAGTTGCACAATGAGCTGACCGACCTAACCGATCAGCGCAAGGTGATTCATGCTGCCTACCGCCGCAAGGACGGTTCATTGCAGGATGTCGAAGTGGCCGTTGCGGTTTCCTACGTGGGTGGCAATGCGGTGGTGCACTGTGCATGCCGTGATGTTTCCGATCATCATCGTGCCAGAGCTGAACTCGCTGAATCCGAGCGGCGGTTCTCTTCGCTGATGCAGCATTCCAGTGCCGGTGTTTACATCATTCAGGACGGAGCGCTGGTATACGTCAATCCGCGGCTGGCCAGCATGTTCGGTTATGCAAAGGAGTCCGACGTTATGGGCCATAAAGTTGAGGACTTCGTAGCACAATCCTGGCGTCAGCAGGTCGTGGAGAACATGAACCGGCGGCTTTCCGGAGATTGCCATCGCACACGCTTGGAGTTTGTTGCCATCCGCCGCGACGGCTCCGAATTCGAGGTTTCGGTGGACGGCGCGGTATCGTCTTATCAGGGACGACCGGCACTGGTCGGGCTGATTGAAGATCAGTCAGACCGTCAGAAAGCCGCTGATGTACTGAAGGCCTATGTATCGAAGCTTGAACTGGCGGTTCTCGGTACGGTGCAAGTAGCGTCATCCATGGTCGAGATGCGTGATCCCTATACAGCAGGTCATGAGCGCCGCGTCGGCGAGATTGCAGCGGCCATCGGTCGCAAGATGCACCTCGAAAGTCATTGCATCGACGGCCTGCGCATCATCGGCCAGGTGCATGACATCGGAAAAATCGGCATACCTGCCGAAATTCTTTCCAAGCCCGGCCGGCTCTCTCGCAGCGAAATGGATCTGATCCGCGAGCATTCGCAGAAGGGGTATGAAATTCTGAAATCCGTCGAGTACCCCTGGCCGATCGCTGATGCCGTGCTTCAGCACCATGAACGCATGGACGGTACCGGCTACCCTCAGGGATTGTCAGGCGATCAGATCGGTATCGAGGCCCGAATCATGGCGGTTGCAGATACGATCGAGGCGATGTCGGCGCACCGGCCGTATCGCGCCGGCCTCGGCCTGGATGCGGCATTGAACGAAATCGAACGCGGCAACGGCATTCAATACGACACCGTAACGGCGGAAGCCTGTCTGACGCTGTTCCGCGAAGACCGCTACGAACTGCCGGCCTGATCAAAGTTCCAGCGGCCGGCCGTATCCCGTCAGTTCCAGATAGCCGCTGCCGATGCGTTTCCCTTTACTGAAAGCCCGCACGGCACCTTCCCAGTAAACAGCGCCGGTCGTCTGCCGGGTGTCGTTCTCCTGGTCATCCATCAGTGCTTGTAATTCGATTTCCAGGGAACCGATGTTGACGCGGAAGGCCACCGGGTATCGCGTCCCCGTGCGCGGCGATTGCCACAGGCGCAGTGCGGTGAAACGGATGGCGTCGGCGGTATAAACACGGATGTTGCCGGAGGCCTCGCGCAGCTTGGCAGCCGCCCACAGTGGCTGCTGCGTATTTACCTGACGCATTTGAAATACCATTAGCGCACCGCCATCATCCAGATTGATGCCGATCCAGTCCCAGCCTGCTGCGGTTTCGGGCAGATAGGCCGAAGACCATTCATGATCCAGCCAGGCTTTGCCGCTGACTTCGCGAAATACGCCGCTTGTACGCAGAGCTCCGCTGACCTGCAGATGCGGAACGCTGTAGTAATGGCTGGCTGCATCAGCTCCCGGACCTTTTCGGCTGTAGCCATTGGCACCTTGCAGCAGCAAGGGTTGTGTTGTGTTCATCTGGAGATTGAGCGCCAGTTCCGGCGTTTCGATACGCGACTCATAACCGCTGCCGCGCCGGTTCAGTTGCCAGTTGTCGAGCCATACCTTCGTATCGTTTTCGCTTGCGCCGGCCAATCCGAATACGGCACGCGCCGCTTTCTGGCTATGAATCAGCCTGCTCTGTGCCGGATCGGCGATTGCGGCGTGGGCAATGATGATCTGCTCCGGATTAAAAGCGCTGGGGTTGCCGGCGGGTAACTGCGGTCGGGCGCGGAAAAACGTGATCTGGAAGCCGAGTTCGCGCGCATCCTGATCCTGCAGCCAGCCGGTGATGTACCACCACTCGATGCGGAATGCGGGGTGACTGCCGTGATCCCGGGGAAAATGCAGCAGGTGTCCGGGCTCGGCCTTGGCGGACCTGTTTTGTGTAGCGTTCGCAGAAGCAAGGCCGCCGCTGCTGCAGTAGGCGGCCATGACGGCCAGCAGCAGGCGTCTTCTTGAGGGACGGTGCATCACCAGTCCTCGCGCACGGCAGCGACCGTATCGCTGCGCATCACGCTGCGCGCACTGACGACTGCGGTAGCAGATGCACAGGCTGCGGTAATGGTGAACAGCACCAGCAGCTGCAGCCAGGGCATGTGCAGTTCCATGCTCCAATGAAATGACTGGCGGTTGATGACATGGATCAGCACGATGCCGATGACAGTGCCGACCGCAAGACCGCTCAGTGCGCCCACGCTGGCAGTCAGGGCACCTTCACCGGCAAGCATTGCGGAAATTTGACCCCGCGTCATGCCGAGATGACGCAGTACGCCAAACTCACGCCGTCGCGCCAGTGCCTGCACGCTGAAAGCCACGCTGACGCCAAACAGCCCGACGATCAACGCCGCCAGTTCCAGGGCCCAGGTGATGGCAAAGGTGCGGTCGAAAATGCCAAGGGAAATTTTACGGATGGTGCTGGCGCTGACGATTTCAATGGCGGCATTGGCTGGCAGGGCCGCGCGCAAAGCCTGCTCAGCAGCGGCTGCTGTCGTATCAGGTGACAGCCGGATGGCGGCATCGTTGGCGGAATGATCGCGTGTCCAGCTACGGTAAAGATCGCGGCTGACGATTGCAGCGCCGTTCTGCCTCGAATAATCGCGCCAGATGCCGGCAACGGTGAATGTGCGAGCAGTTCCGCCAACGGGAAGGGTGACGGTCTGTCCGGTTTTCCAGTCCATGAGGGCGGCGGCGATTTCACTGATCCATAACGCCGGCGGCGAGTCAGGCAGCAGTGTTGCCGGCGGACTGATCAGGGGGAGTGTGCGGGACACGTCCTCTCCCGGCAGATCGCGAGCGATCAGCGTCAGCGCAGGCTGATCGGCATGGATCAGCAGGCTCTGGAAGCGCGTAAATGCAACTGATGCCACTCCAGCAGTGGCTGCAATGTGTTGTTGCTCAGCCGGTGAAAGCACCGCGGTTTCTCCCGCGACGGCAGCCCTCAGATACAAATCCGCCGGCAGAACCTGATCCAGCCAGCTGTCCAGTGACTGACGGAATGAAAGCACCATGATCAGCATTGCGACCACCAGGCTGAAGCTGACCAGGATGGCGGCCACGCTGATGGCGACATGTCGTGGCGTTGCTTTCAGCTGGGCCAGCCCCAGTTCAAGCGCCGGAACTGACGTCAGCTTTGCCGGGGACAGCAGAATGCCGGTCAGTGCCGGCATTAAAAGCACTGCGCCGATCAGCAGCAGCGCGATCGCGCCATAGCCTGCCAGAGGCAGGCCGCCAAGCGGCGGAAGCAGGGACAGCAGTGCGCCGGTAAGCATGGTGGCCAGACCGGCCGCAATCCACTTCGGACGATGCAGCGTGTCATCGTCATCGTGGGCATGCAGTTCGCTGGCGGGTTGGCGTCGCGCCGCATCCCAAGCAGGAACTGTGGCACCGATGATGGCGAAAGCCATACCCAGTCCGAGAAAGGCGAGCAGCGTCAACGGCTCGACAATCAGCTCGGCATTGAGGTTGCGGAAATAGTCGGCGCCCAGATCGGCGCCGGCCAAGGCCATGGCCTGCACGGCCAGAAGATAGCCGCCGCCGAGGCCGATCAATCCGCCGATCAATCCGAGCAGCGCGCCTTCTGCTACCAGCCAGCCCAGCACGGTGCCACGCGTAACGCCGAGTGCGCGCAGCAATGCGATCTGCGTGCGCCGGCGCAGCAGCGCCAGAACCTGCGAGGAGAACACCATGAACGTGCCGGTGAACAGGGCGATCAACGCCAGCATGTCGAGGTTGAGGCGGTAGGCGCGGGTGATTGCGAGACCGCGCTCGCTGTCGGTCTGCGGCGTGACAGCATGAACACCCGGTGGCAATTGCGTTTGCAATTGCCTGCGGAAGGTCTCGGCATCAATGCCTGAAGCGAGCCGCAGATCGATACGGCTGATGAGGCCGGTACGTTCGAATCGCCATTGCATGCCTGCAATGTCCATCAGCCCGAGGTGCTGGCGATAGCTGGCGTCGGGAATAATCTCGACGACGCGCAAAGGTAAAGGCTTCATGCCGACCTTGAAGGTGACCGTGCTGCCGACGGCTGCATCCAGTGCTCGGGCTGCACTCGTGGACAGGCGTATGGCATCCGTATCAAACAGCGCGTTGCGTGCGCCATTGTCTGCGCCGGCCAGTTGCGGTTGCAGTGCATAGGCCCTGAGGGCATCGATGCCGATGATTTTCAGCGTATCGCGGCGGCCGTGGAGTGCGGCCTCCATTTCAAGAACGGGGCTGGCTGCGACCACACCGGCCATTTTTGCGATCGTCGGATAGAGCTGTTCATCAAAGCCGGTGCGGCCACCCTGCACAACAAGATCGGCTTCGCCGGCCAACTGGCGTGCAGCGCGGCCGAACTCTCCGGCAGCACTGGCATTAATCAGGTGAACGGCAAGACCGAGCGCCACGCCGATGGCAATGGCGACGACTGCCAGCAGCGAGCGTCCCGGCGCAGCGCGCAGGGGGCCGCTGACCAGAGCATGCCAGACGGCGGCGTTCATGCCGCGTGCAATGCGCCGTGATGCAGCCGGTAGATGCGGTCGGCGGTTGCTGCTGCGGCACTGGAGTGGGTAACGAGAATGCCGATGCTGCGCTGTGCCTTAACGCGTTCTCGCAGCAAGCGCAGCACGACATCGGCGCTGTCAGCATCGAGATTTCCGGTGGGCTCATCCGCCAGCACCAGCTTGGGTTCGTGGGCCAGCGCTCTGGCCACGGCTACCCTCTGCGATTCACCGCCGGATAGGGTGCCGGGGAAACGGTGAATGGCTTCGGTGAGTCCAACGGCCGACAGTTCTGCATAGGCTTTACTCTGGGCCTCGCGATGGGTGACGCCATTGAGTTTCAGAGTCAGTGCTGCGTTATCGAGAACCGTGAGGTAAGGCAGCAGCAGGAAGGCCTGGAAAACAAAGCCGATGTCACGTCGGCGCATGCGTGTCCGGGTGTTGTCATCCAGACCGGTAATTTCACGGTTGTGCAGTTTGACGCTACCGCTGTCGGGCAGGTCCAGTCCGGCGATGAGGTTCAACAGTGTCGATTTACCGCAGCCGGAATCACCAACGATCGCTATATAGTCGCCCGGTGACAGCTCGAGATTGATGTCCTGAAGAATGGAGCGTGGCGCGGGGCCGGGATAGGTTTTGTGGAGATGGGACAGGCTCAGCATGGCAGACGCATTATGGGGCACGGCGTCGTCCGATCCGTGCGGGCCCGAAGGCTTGTCATGGACGCCGCTTTAATCGTTTGAAACCAATTGATACCATCCGGACTCTCAACACGCAGTGGTATGATTGCTCGAGTTTTTGAAATAGACCGCAACAAAGGATAAATTTCAATGAAAACAAATGCTTATAATATTCCGAGAACAGTGCTTGGGATTTTTGTGGCAGCTCTCTCGTTGCCGCTGGCTGCTCAGTCCTACCCGTCGAAGCCAATCCGCATGATCATCCCGTTTTCCGCTGGCGGTGCCGCTGATGTGCCGGGCCGGATTGTGACGCAGCGGCTTACCGAATCGCTGAAACAGCAGGTACTGGTGGATAACCGGCCAGGCGCCGGATCGACCATCGGCGCGGATGCGGCTGCCAAAGCGGCACCCGACGGCTACACGGTATTCATGATCAGCAATACGCATTTCGTCAGCGCAGCCCTTTACAAAAAACTCGGCTATGACTCGCTGAATGATTTCACCCCGGTGACACAGATCACCAGTGCACCCAATGTGATGGTTGTACATCCCTCACTTCCGGCAAAATCGGTGAAAGAACTGATCGCGCTGGCCAAAGCCAAGCCGGGCCAGATTGACTACGCGTCTTCGGGTAACGGCAGCACGCAGCATCTGTCCGGCGCTTTGTTTGCCAATATGGCCGGCATCAAGATCACGCATATTCCCTACCGCGGCAGCGGTCCGGTGACGGCCGATCTTCTTGGCGGTCAGGTGCAACTGGCATTTCCCGGCATTGCTGGCATGCTGCCTCATATCAAGACCGGCAAACTGCGTCCGCTGGGTGTGACCGGTAGCAAACGCTCTCCCGAGCTGCCGGATGTACCGACCATCGCTGAAGCCGGGGTCAAGGGTTATGAAATGGTGGCTTGGTTCGGCGTGTCAGGTCCCAAGGGGTTGCCGCGCGACATCCAGATGAAGCTCCATGGCGAATTGCTCAAAGTGCTGAAGACGCCGGAAATGAGCAAGAGCCTGCAGGCCGCCGGTCAGGAACCGGCCTGGCAGGATACGCCGGAGAAATTCTTCGACTTCCTCAAGGTTGAGGCCGACAAGTGGGCCAAGATCGTCAAGGCCAGCGGCGCCGAGATCAACTGATCGCGTTGCCGTTGGATTAAAAAAAACGCCGCCTCTCGGGCGGCGTTTTTTATGGGGCTTCGGGTCAGGCGGCGCTGCGCTGCGGCCACATGGCCGCAAGACCGTCTGCATCGGTTGCCGAAATCGTCGTGCGCATCATGTTGCGTGGCTGGTCGTCCGGCCAGGGCCGTCCACGATGCATGGTGGCGCGGTTATCCCACATCACTACGTCACCCGGGCGCCAGCGGTGCTGGAAAATGCGTTCAGGCCGCGTCGCCATGGCCGCCAGTTCATCAATCAGTTTCAGTGCATCTTCATGTGTCATGCCGTCGATGCCGCAGGTGTGCGACGCGATATACAAGGCGTCCCGGCCGTTGACCGGATTGCGCCAGCGGATACGCCAGGATACCGGCGGCATCGTCGAACGTTCGCGTTCCGAGGCGAGATGCTCAGCGATTTTTCCGCGGGAATGGGCATAGTCATGGCTGGCGAACGCGTTGTCGAGTTTTGCACGCAGACTGTCATCGAGACTGTCCCATGCCTGGCGCATGGACACGAATTCGGTTTCACCGCCGGTGGTGGCCACCACGCGTGCAGACAGTACGGAGGCCAGTGCAGGCGGTATCTTGAAGCAGCTGTCGGTATGCCAAAGCTGGTTGGCACGGGCGCGCAGGGCTTCCTTGTGATCCGGCGGCACCAGCGTGCCGTCGGGTTCGATATTGGTCAGGATGCTGAACGGCGTACCTTCGCCGCGAGAAGCCGCTTTGGCGGTTTCCAGCGGACCGAAGCGGCGTGAGAAGGCAACCTGCAATTCATCAGTGATCGGCTGGTTGCGGAATACCAGCACAGAGTGTTCTTCGAATGCCGCACGCACAGCGGCATAAACACCATTGTCGGCAGCGACTTCGGCCATGCCGGCGCCACGAATTTCTGCGGCGAATCCCGGCCCCAGAGGTATCACGTCCATTGGTCTGCTCCTCAACTGACGCTGGTTGCGTCTTATGTCTTGAATTCTACGCTTTGCAGCGTGGGGAAATTCGCGGGGGTCACGATATGGAACGGCAGGCGATAACGCGCCTTGGCGAGCTTGAGTAGTGCGCGATCCTTGGTGAGCAGGCACCAGGCATTGGCACCAGCGGCAAGCGCGAGAAATTTCTGATCATCGGGGTCGCGGCACTGCGGCAGGGCTCCGACTGACGGTGTGCTGACAAGTCGGGCGATCCTGCGAAAGCGCTGGATGCAGGCGGCCTGTGCTGCAGCGTCCAGCGTCCATTTCTGTAGCGGGTAATCCAGAACGCGAACCAGTTCGGCATCGCAGTCCGCATCAATGATGATTTCGGCTTTGCCGTCATTCACCAGCGACTGCACCGGCGCCAGTCCGGCATCATTGAACACCAGCCAGTCGAGCCAGACGTTGGTATCCAGCACCAGCTGTAGCGGCATGGAATCAGGCGGGTTTTGCGACAGGGTGGGGGTGCTGCTTCAGCGATTTCCAGGTTGAAGTGGCATAAGCAATCATTTCGCCATTTTCATCGACCAGCTCGGAGCGCAGGAAGGAAATGCTGCCGCCATGGCGGATGAACCGTGCCGTGCAGGTCAGCCGTCCGGAACGAGCGGCTTTCAGATATTGCACTTTCATTTCGATGGTGGCACCAGGGCCGCTGGTTTGGCGCAACAGGTGTCCCATGGAGATGTCGAGCACGAAGGCCGAAATGCCTCCGTGCAGGCCGCCTTGCGGATTGAACATGAAGTCCTTCAGGTCGAAGGTAATCACGCATTCATCGGCGGTATAGGCCAGTTCGAGTCCGAACAGCCGGGCCAGAAAAAATTTACCGAAATCCTGTTCGTAGGTGGCAAGTGCATTTTCAAACGCGGCGCGGGCAGCGTTTTCGTCGATATGTGTTTTTCGGGTCATGGCCGTCTGCAAAAGGCGCAATCCTAACATCGGTCCATGCAGGGCGCGATGCCCTGATCTTGCGATAGACTGCGTAAAAGCGGATTGCAGCTCAACATTGCCGGAGGAGGCAGGATGTACAAATTGAAACTGGTGCAACGGGTGTTCTTGCTGCTGGGTTTAATTTGCCCTTTGCTCGCGGCGGGTCAGCAGGGCGCATGGAAACCGGAGCGCAATGTTGAAATCATTGTCGGCACGGCTCCGGGTGCGGCACCGGACAAAACGGCACGGCTGATCCAGCGGCTGTGGCAGTCCCAGCGCATTTACGAAGGCCCGGTGACGATCATGAACAAGCCGGGTGGGGGTAATGTCATTGCATGGACCTATCTGAATCAACAGGCCGGCAACGCGCATTACCAGATGATCGGCAATCTTAATGTGCTGATCAGCCGTTCCCTGGGGTTGAGCCCCTACGCGCACACCGATTACACCTGGATTGCCACGCTGTTTGATGAATATTTTGCATTATCGGTACGTGCCGATTCGAATATGGCGACAGGGCGGGATCTGATAGCCCGTCTGCAGAAGGATCCGACGTCTGCGGTCATCGGCGTGTCGACGTCCATCGGCGGCGCCAATCATCTGTCGGCGGCGCTGATGTTGCAGCGGGCAGGCATTGATCCGCGTCGCGTACGTTTTGTCGCGTTCAAAGGCAGCGGTGAATCGGTGACGGCGCTTCTCGGTGGTCACGTTGAAGCGATTTCAACAGCGGTGTCGACCACAGTGCCTTATATCCGCAACGGTCAGTTGCGGACTATCGCCGTGTCATCGCCCAAACGCCTGGGCGGCGTGCTGGCGACGGTGCCGACCTGGAGCGAGCAGGGGATCCGCGGCACGATGACCAACTTCCGCGCAGTCATGGCGCCGAAAGGAACCGATGCTGCCGCTGTCAAATTCTGGGAAAGCCGTTACGCGCAGCTGGCGGCACAGGAAGAATGGAAAAAAGACCTCGAAGAAAATCTGTGGGCGTGGAATTTTCTCGATGCCGCAAAGACGGTTGCGGCAGTGAATGAATATGCGAGCGATGTTGAGGGCTTGGTCAGCACCTTGGGCTTGCGCAAGGCACAGTAGGGTGGAGCAGAAAATTACTGTAAATATTTGATTTAAATAAATTAATTATCAGGCTTTGGCTGGCGGGCAATCCAGCGGTCCAGTTGCGCAGCAAAACTCTGGCGGTCGCTGTTGCTCAAGGACGGCGGACCGCCGGTCTCGACACCGCTGCTGCGCAGTGTATCCATGAAGTTGCGCATGTCGAGCAGGCCCTGAACATTGTCCTTGGTGTAGAGCTCGCCGCGGGGATTCAGTGCGCTGGCGCCTTTGGCGACGGCGGCAGCCGCAAGAGGGATATCTGCAGTAATCACCAGATCCCCGGCAACTGCCATTTCAACGATGTGGTTGTCGGCGACATCAAAACCGCTGGGCACCTGAATCATGCGGATCCATGGTGATCGAGGTACTTGCAGGCCACGGTTCGCCACCAGCGTCAGCTGAATCGATGTGCGCTGTGCCGCCCGGAAAAGAATGTCCTTGATGACGCTTGGGCAGGCGTCGGCATCCACCCATATCGTCATCAGGAAAAGTTGCGCTCAGTGTGCGGGGAAGCGGAATACCGATTTGTCCTGCTCGCCGAGCTGCGCCATCAGTCCGGTTTCCCAGGCCAGATACTGCTTCATGGCTTCGCGATTGCCGGCGTGACGGTCGTGTACGAAGAACAGGTAATCGATGCATTCGCGATCAGCCGGGATGTCCGCGGAGGACGCTGCTGAATGTCCGGCCTTGGTCCAGGCCGCAACGCCGCCGTCCAGCAGACGAACGTCCTTGATGCCTGCTTCGTTCAGTTCGCTCGCCGCCAGCCGAGCAACATCGGACTCTGCGGCGACGAGAACGACCGGTAGTTTCGCTTCTTTGGCGTCTTTTAGTATTCGCGAGCGGATGGTCCAGCGGCTGCCGGGCACATGCGCCTTGCGGTAAGCCATGCTCGGGCCGACATCAAAAACCGTGCAGGCTTTGTGCTCGAGCAGTTTTTTCAATTCATCGGCAGTGATAGCCGGGAGAGAAGGCAGAGAAGGCGTTGCAGGCTTGATGCCTTCAAATCCGGACTGGGTACCGCCATCCAGCACGCAGGCATCGCAGCCCAGTTGCAGCAGCCAGCTGGCTACCACCGGCGCGCGCACCATGTCGCCGCCGTCGATCAGCACGATACGGGCATTGCGCACACCCACCCACTGGTCGGTCGCCTGAATCAGCTGGCCACCGGGAGTGTGCTGTGCACCGGTGATGCTGCCTTTGGCGAATTCCTCCGGGGTTCGTACGTCACAGAGATAGGTTGTGCGTCCCGGTTCCTTGAGCCATGCAGCCACTTCAGATGCGCCGGCAATACGTACATTGAATCGCTTCATCAGCGCGCGTGCGGCTTCCTGCTGTGCGGGTAGCTGGGCGGCGTCGATGGTTTCCGGGTACTGGCGCGCCGATCCGTATTCCAGTTGCAGATCGGACAGATACCAGCCTTGCGTGCCGTTCTCCAGAGCGTAGACGGGATTCTGCACGCCGAAATTGATCAGGGTCTGCGCACCAAGGATGGAGCGCGTGCGGCCTGCACAATTAACGATGATTTTGGTTTTGGAATTTTTCACCATGCTGGCGACACGGTACGGCAGTTCCGCGTTCGGGCAGCAGGTGCTGCCGGGGATGGTCATCTTGTGATGTTCGTGCACCGGCCTGCCGTCAAACAGCACGAAGTCTTCTCCGGATTCACGCAGGTTCACCAGATCTTTTGCGGTGATGCGCGGCGTGTTGTAGGCATGTTCGACCATCTCACCGAAGAGCTTGCTGGGCACGTTGACACCTTTGAACAGCACATAACCTGCGGCTTTCCAGCCCTCGGTGCCGCCTTCAAGGACGGCGAGATCGGTGTAGCCGAGAGCTGCAAGGCGGGCGGCCGCACGCTTTGCGATGCCGGAGCGACCGTCGTCGCAAAATACGATACGAACGTCCTTGCGCGGTACCAGTGTCACGATACCCAGCTCCAGCCTGCTGTACGGCAGCGGGGTCGCGAACAGCAGATGATCCTCACCGAATTCGCCGTCTTCGCGCACATCCAGCAGCGCGATTTCAGCGCCGTCGTGCAAGGCCGCCTGCAGTGCGGCGGGTGTAATCATCTTGGAGTTGGCCATAAAGGCTCCGTGAGCGGAAAAGAGCGCTGATTATAGCTGCGCGCAAGTGTCGCGAAGATGCAGTGGCTGCGATGGCCGGCGCCGGGAAGTGGCGCCGGATCCCTTCCGGGTTTACTTCTTGTCTCGGGAGACAAATCCGCCGAGCAGGGCAGCCTGGGGACGGTTTACCCGGGAGCGCTGAGGCGGAGATGATGTGGTTGTCGCGCTCGTGGTGCCCGATGCAGGCTCGTAAGGCTTGCTGAAGTCAAATCCATCTGCGGCCACTTGCGGGCGGGGTTTGGTTGCCGGAATAGCAGCGGCCGTTGCCGGCGCTGTTGAGCGGCGGGGTTCTTTTTCGCGATCCTCGCGGCGTGGTCGGCTTTCACGACTACGCTCATATTCACGTTCGGCCTCAAGATCAGCAGCGCCTTCCTCGACGGATTGGCGCGGAATGGCGCGCTTGAGCAGCTTTTCAATGTCAGCGAGAAGACGCATTTCATCTGGACAGACCAGTGAAATGGCTTCGCCCGGCATTCCGGCTCGACCGGTGCGGCCGATGCGGTGCACATAATCTTCAGGCGTGTAAGGCAGTTCGTAGTTGATAACGAACGGCAGTTCTTCAATGTCGATGCCGCGTGCCGCGATGTCAGTAGCTACCAGCACGGTGGAGCGGCCTTCCTTGAAATCGGTGAGTGCCTGTTCGCGTTCGGCCTGAGTGCGGTCGCTGTGGATTGCGGTGGCATTGATGCCATCTCGCATTAGGTCACGCGCCAGCTTGTTGCAGTCGCGTTTCATGCGCAGGAACACCAGCACCTGCTTCATTTCCCGGCTGCGGATCAGGTTGGCCAGTACAGCGTGTTTACGCGATGCCGGCGTTTCGAAAACCTGATGCTTGACCAGATCCGCAGGTGCGTTGCGACGTGCGACCTCGATCAGCGTCGGACTGCGCAGCATCTGGTTGGCGAGTTTCTTGATCTCTTCGGAAAACGTGGCCGAAAACAGCAGGCTTTGGCGCTGGGTTGGCAGCAGCGCCAGAATGCGCCTGATGTCGGGCAGGAATCCCATGTCGAGCATGCGGTCGGCTTCATCCATGACCACGATTTCGACCTGGCCAAGCGACACGCTTTTCTGCTGGACGTGATCAAGCAGGCGGCCCGGCGTGGCGACAAGGATATCCACGCCTTCCCGCAGGATCTTGGTCTGCGGCGGCATGTCGACGCCACCATAAACCACGGTTGAGCGCAGCTTGAGGAATTTACCGTAGGCCTTGACGCTGTCGCTGACCTGCGCGGCGAGTTCACGCGTTGGCGTGAGTACCAGGGCACGCACCGGATGGCGTGCCGGTGATGGGCTGCTGTTCGCGTAAGGAGCGAGCAACTGCAGCATCGGCAGCGTAAATCCAGCGGTCTTGCCGGTTCCGGTCTGGGCGCAGCCCATGATGTCACGGCGCTCCAGAACAGCCGGTATGGCTTTGGCTTGGATGGGTGTGGGTTCGCTGTAGCCTTCGTCGGCGACGGCTCGCTGCAGCTCGGGTATCAGGTTCAGATCGGCAAACGACATGGGGCTAACTGGAGTGGCGCAGAGGTAACGCGGACGTCACACTCGCGTAGCACGGCGCAGAGGCGCGGCGCAGAAGAGAGGGATCGGCAGTGATGCCGGATTCATTGAATGGCTTTGGGGGTAAATCACGCCGCATTAGTATAGCCTGACCGCGGCCCCACGGCCAGCTACAAGGGTAAATTGTTCCAAATATTCAAAAATCTGGTAAATTGAAATCGTAATTGCAGCGCTGACGAATTTTTGACTTATCTTTGACCCTAATCTCGCTTTTTGGATGAAAACTGCCCTCAATGGATGGCGATCTTCCGATTCTGAGTGAGCCGGCAACAGTTAACCTGTTTCCGCTGATCCTGACGTTGGATACCCACGGTATCCCGCACCGCTGGATTACCTGGCAGCATGCCTGCTACTACTATTCTAAGAATCAGGTGGCCTGGAGCCTCGGTGAGCGCGCTTTTACCGTTCATGGCGGCCTGAACCGAATCACCGGGGAACGATCCACGATCAGCGGTTCCAGCATCATCGCCATCAAGGGCAAGGCGATGGCGATGAAGTCGTTCAACCAGGTACCGCCGCTGAACAACCGCGAGCTGTTTCACCGTGACCGTCAGATCTGCGCCTACTGCGCGACCAGTTTCTCCGGTGTGAAACTGACCCGCGATCACATCGTGCCGTTTTCCAAAGGCGGCCGTGATACCTGGATGAATGTGGTCACGGCCTGCCGATCCTGCAATGAGCGCAAGAGCGATCGCACGCCCGAGGGCGCCGGCATGGAGCTGGTGTATTTGCCCTATGTGCCGAACCGCGCGGAGTATCTCATCCTGACCAACCGGCGCATCCTCGCCGACCAGATGGAATTTCTTGCTCAGCATGTGCCGGCCCAAAGCCGGCTGCATCAGCCGAGGTAAGTTATCCGGCTATTTCCGGTTTATTTCCAGCATGGCGGCACGGATTTCTTCCGCGGTCGGGGGCTTGCGTTCCCTGAAGATCAGCCAAAGAAATGCGCCGTTCACCAGAATGAACGAGATTTCCAGGTAGAGCAGGGTTTCCACGATCACATGCGCGGGCTTTTGCGCGAAGATAAAAAAGAAACCCTCGAAAGTGGGGATCGTGGCTTTGGTCAGCGCAAATACGGATTCCATTGGCGGAAACAGCAGCATCAACACCAGATTCACGCCGGTGAACAGCAGTGAAGCATTCTGCAGTCCCAGTCCGCGTTTTTTACTATCGGGTTTGTCAGCCAGCAGCAGCCAGGCAATGGCCAGATTAACCAGCACGACAACAATTTCGAGAGCCAGAAGCGGGCCGTTGATTTCGCTCAGCGGCGGTTTGGACAGGATGAAGTAGAACCCGGCGAATACCGGGATGCTGGAAGAGGCCACCGAATACTGGTCGATGGGCGGAAAGAGGGTGATCAGCAGCAGGTTGGCGACTGCGATGGCGAGCGCAATGCTTTGGGTGCGATTCATACCCGCTCGATTCCTGTTCTGTTTTGAAGTGTAAGTATAGCCGAATGGTTTCTTCGTTCCTTTGTATCGCAGCCGCAATTCTCGATCTTGTAAAAGATGGTGTGTCCTGACACTGCAACAATACCGGCCGCGTCAGCCGATTTTGGTATCATGCTCGGCTTGATTGAGTTAATACTTTGATTTTATTAAAATTTTAATGCGTTTTGATCTGCACAGTCATTCGACCTGCTCCGACGGATTATTGAGCCCCGCCGAGTTGGTAGAGCGCGCCGTTCAGCGCGGCGTGAATGTTCTTGCACTGACTGACCATGATGAAATCAAGGGGCTCGCTGACGCACGTGTAGCGGCAGAGCACTGGGGTCTGCGACTCATCGATGGCGTGGAGATTTCGGTGCTGTGGGAAGAGGTAACCCTGCATATCGTCGGATTGAATATCGATACCGGTCACGCCCCGCTGGTGGAAGGACTGGCATCCATACGCAACGGGCGGGAGCAGCGCGCCCGGCGCATGGCTGAAAGTCTGGCCGCTGCAGGTATTGACGGTTCGCTGGAAGGCGCACGGCGTTACGCCAAAAATCCCGAATTGGTGAGCCGTTCGCATTTTGCGCGTTACCTCGTTGAAGCCGGTCATGCGCGGGATACCAATGCGGTGTTCCGCCATTTCCTGACTCCTGGCAAGCCCGGTTATGTGCCGCATCAGTGGGCCACGCTGGCCGATGCCCTGCAATGGATCAACGGCGGCGGCGGAACGGCCGTGCTGGCGCATCCGGGCCGTTATGATCTTGGCGAGGCCAAGTGCGAGCGTCTGCTCGGAGAATTCATTTCGCTGGGCGGCACCGCGGTTGAAGTGGTGACCGGTTCGCATGCGCCTTCAGAGTTTGTGACCTGGGCGCGGCATGCGAAAAATTTCAAATTGCTGGCGTCTGCGGGTTCGGATTTTCACGGCCCGGGAGAGGGCTATCGCGATATCGGCAATGTGCCGGCCTTGCCTTCCGGCTGCGATCCAGTTTGGGAACGTTTCTGAGCGCATTTTTTAGCGCATCACCTCCGCATGTCGCAGTTCTTTTCCATCCATCCCGAGAATCCGCAGCTTCGGCTGATCAAGCAGGCTGCGGAGATCATTCGCGCCGGCGGCATCGTCGTCTACCCGACGGATTCCTGCTATGCCCTTGGCTGTCATATCGGCGACAAGGCGGCGATGGAGCGCATCCGGCGGATCCGCGGCATTGATGACCGCCACCATCTGACGCTGGTTTGCCGCGATCTCTCGGAACTCGCCTCTTATGCAAGGGTTGATAACCAGCAGTTTCGTTTGCTGAAGGCTGCTACACCGGGCAGCTATGTGTTCATTCTTGAGGCGACAAGGGAGTTGCCGAAGCGGCTGCAGCATCCGAAGCGGCGAACCATCGGACTGCGTATCCCCGATCATCCCGTGGTGAATTCGCTGCTTGCTGAGCTTGGCGAACCGATTTTGTCTTCAACCTTGTTGCTACCTGACGATGAACTGCCATTGACTGATGCTCACGAAATCCGCGAACGGCTGGAGCATATGGTCGATTTGATACTGGACGGCGGTTCCTGTGGCATTGAGCCCAGCACGGTAGTTGATCTGACCGGGCCAACGCCGGTGGTGACCCGAGAAGGCAAGGGCAGTCTGACTCCGTTTGGCCTTTGATCGCGTTCAGCATCAGCTCGCAGACGGGCTGCGTTAAAATCAGTCATCATGCGTATTAGTCTTGAGCGCAAATAACAGCCATATCTTATTGTTTTTATTGAATTTTATGAATCGCGACTCCATGCGTGATTCGACTCTTACCCCGGAACCCTTCCTCAATGTTTGATAACCGTGTTCTCTCCGGCATGCGACCGACCGGCGCATTGCATTTTGGCCATTACCACGGCGTGCTGAAAAACTGGGTCAAGCTGCAGCACGAGCACCAATGTTTGTTTTTCGTCGCCGACTGGCATGCGCTGACAACGCATTACGATGATCCAGCCACCATCGAGAATCACGCCTGGGACATGGTAGTGGACTGGCTGGCTGCCGGCGTTGATCCGGCCCAGGCCACGCTGTTCATCCAGTCCAAGGTTCCGGAACACGCCGAACTGCATCTGCTGCTGTCGATGATCACGCCGCTGTCCTGGCTGGAACGCGTCCCGACCTACAAGGATCAGCAGGAAAAACTCTCAGAGAAGGATCTCGCGACTTACGGTTTTCTAGGCTATCCACTGCTGCAAAGTGCCGACATCCTGATTTACCGCGCCAATCTGGTTCCGGTTGGCGAGGATCAGGTGCCGCATGTCGAAATCACCCGCGAAATCGCGCGGCGCTTTAACCATGTCTTCGGTCGTGAACCGGGTTTTGAGGAAAAGGCCGAGATCGCGATCAAGAAGCTGGGAGCCAAGCGCGGCAAGCTGTATCGCAAGCTGCGCACGGATTATCTTGAAAAGGGTGATGGCGAAGCGCTGGCTTCAGCCCGGGCACTGCTGGAAGAAACGCAGAACCTGCCGCTGGGCGACCGCGAACGCCTGTTCGGATATATCGAAGGTGGCGGCAAGGTCATTCTGACCGAGCCCAAGGCGCTGCTGACCGAAGCCTCGAAAATGCCCGGTCTCGACGGGCAGAAAATGTCCAAGTCCTACAACAACACCATCGGGCTTCGCGAGACGCCGGAGAACGTTGCCAAAAAAGTCAAAACCATGCCGACTGATCCGGCGCGCATCAAACGCACCGATCCAGGCGATCCCGCAAAATGCCCGGTCTGGCAGTTGCACCAGATTTACTCCGGTGACGACACCAAAAAATGGGTGCAGGAGGGCTGTCGCAGCGCCGGTATCGGTTGCATCGAGTGCAAACAACCCGTTATTGACGCGATCGTTGCCGAGCAGAAACCAATGCGTGAGCGCGCGGAGCGTTATCTGGATGATCCGACACTGGTTCGCAACATCATTGCGGATGGCTGCGAAAAAGCGCGCAAAATGGCACAGGAAACCCTGCGCGATGTTCGCGAGGTCATGGGGCTGGATTACTCGCTGTAAGTCGGGTGCGCCCGCTCAGCGGGCGCAGTTCAGGACCACTTGCCGTTGCGGATGACGCCGACGGCGATCCCTTCGATTTCCAACGGATCCCGTTTGAGGTCAATGACGATCGGTTCGAAATCGGGATTCTCTGGGAGGAGTTCCACGACGTTGCGGTTGCGCTGAATGCGTTTGACGGTCACTTCGTCATGCAGCCTGGCCACCACGATCTGGCCGGAACGGAACTCTGACGTGCGGTGCACGGCCAGCAAATCGCCTTCGAGAATGCCAACATCGCGCATGCTCATGCCGCGAACCCGCAGCAGATAATCCGCCGGTGGGTCAAACAGCGCCGGATCGACGCGGCATTGCTGCTCAACATTTTCTTCAGCCAGCATGGGGCTGCCGGCAGCGACGCGACCGATGACGGGCAGGGTGGAAGGTGCTTCCTGCTGGGTCAGCCGGATGCCGCGCGAAGCGCCTGAGGTCATTTCGATAGCACCTTTGCGTTCCAGTGCACGCAAATGGGTTTCTGCAGCATTCGGGGAACTGAAGCCCATGGCGGTGCAGATCTCGGCGCGGGTCGGCGGAAAACCGGATTCCTCGACGTGGGTTTCAATCATCCGCAGGATTTCGACCTGGCGGGCGGTTAGCGGCTTGTGGTTGTCATCGCTCATGACTGTAATTATATACAGTCTTTGAGGCGCTGCAAGTCGGTATTGCAGTGTTGGTGCGGGGCAAGCGCTTGTTGTTTTATTAAATTGTTGATTTTTAATATTATTTCGTATTGCCTAGGCAAGTAGTCATCACGTAACTACATTGATTGAAAGGCAAAATTTTGTTATAGTTCAAAGTTCTGTAAAACAGTTGGGTGTCACACAGGTATGGGCGGATCGCCCATTTTTTGTTTGTGGCGCCGTTTTGGCATGGATTTGCAAGGTTTACTCGAGAACACGCTGGCAGGACTGGGCTACGAACTGGTGGATCTGGAACGATCCCCCAAAGGCGCCCTATTACGTATTTTTATCGACAAACCCGGTGGCATCATGGTTGAAGACTGCGCTTTGGTCAGCAATCACCTGAGCCGCGTGTTTACGGTAGAAAACGTGGCCTACGACCGCCTGGAAGTGTCATCTCCGGGTCTGGACCGGCCGCTGCGCAAGGCGGAGGATTTTGTGCGTTTCTCCGGTCAGAAGGCGAAGCTGAAGTTGCGCGTGGCGCTGGAAGGCCAGCGTAATTTTGTCGGCGTGATACTCGGGTGCGAAGCAGGCAAGGTAGGTATCGAGGTTGACGGACGTGTGTTGTCGGTCGACTTGGGCAATCTGGATAAAGCGCGGCTGATGCCGGCGTTTTAAGCGGGAGACGGATCATGGGTCGTGAAATTCTGTTGTTGGTTGATGCGCTGGCGCGCGAAAAGAACGTCGACAAGGAAATTGTGTTCGGCGCGCTCGAACTCGCTCTTGCTTCTGCAGCCAAAAAGAAGTTCACCGAGGACGTCGAAGTTCGCGCCTCGGTGGATCGTGCGACCGGCGAATTCTCCTTCTTCCGCCGCTGGGAAGTGGTGAAGAACGAGGAAATCGAAGTGCCTTCGCGTCAGTACAAACTGCACGAAGCGCAGGAAGAAGACCCCGAAGCCCAGGTCGGCGAATTCATCGAAGAACCGCTGGAAGGCATGGAAGTCGGCCGTATCGGCGCCCAGACCGCTAAGCAGGTCATCGTGCAAAAGATCCGCGACGCCGAGCGCGAGCAGATCCTTAATGACTTCCTGGCCCGCAAGGAACACCTGGTCACCGGTGTCATCAAGCGCATGGAGCGCGGGAATGCCATCGTCGAATCCGGTCGCCTTGAAGCCATGCTGCCTCGCGACCAGATGATCCCGAAAGAGAATCTGCGTCTCGGCGACCGCGTGCGTGCTTATGTCTGGAAAGTCGATCGCATGGCTCGCGGCCCGCACCTGATGCTGTCGCGCACCGCGCCCGAATTCATCGCCAAGCTGTTCGAACTCGAAGTTCCCGAGATCGAGGAAGGCCTGCTCGAGATCAAGGGTGCCGCCCGTGATCCGGGTTCGCGCGCCAAAATCGCCGTGCATTCCAAGGATGCGCGCATCGATCCGATCGGAACCTGCGTCGGCATGCGCGGCTCTCGCGTGCAGGCCGTAACTGCCGAGTTGGCCCAGGAACGTGTCGACATCGTGCTGTGGAATACGGACCCCGCGCAGTTTGTCATTAATGCACTGGCGCCCGCTGAAGTCAGCAGCATCGTTGTTGACGAAGAAAAACACAGCATGGACATCGTCGTTGACGAGGAAAATCTCGCCCAGGCGATCGGCCGCAACGGCCAAAACGTGCGACTGGCTGCGGAGCTGACCGGCTGGGAACTCAACCTGATGACCGAAACCGACGCGCAGAAGAAGAGCGAGGAAGAAACCTCGAAGACGCGCGCCGAGTTCATGGAAAAACTGGACGTCGATGAAGAGGTTGCGGACATCCTCGTTCAGGAAGGTTTTGCCACGCTTGAGGAAGTGGCCTATGTGCCGTTGACTGAAATGCTGGAAATCGAATCGTTCGATGAGGCAACTGTCAACGAACTGCGCAGCCGCGCGCGTAATGCGCTGCTGACCCAAGCCATTGCCAGCGAAGAAAAAGTCGAGCACGACATCGAGGACCTGATGAAGGTCGAAGGCATGGATCACGATACCGCACGCCTGCTGGCATCGAAGGGCATCGCGACCCAGGAAGATCTCGCCGATTTTGCAACTGACGATCTCATCGAGCTGACCGAAATCGAAGCGGAGCGCGCCAAAGCCCTGATCATGGCCGCCCGTGCGCCGTGGTTCGCCGAAACCAACGCCTGATATCGCAGAAAAGAAAAGTAACCGGCTATGGCCCAGATCAAAGTCAAAGAATTTGCCAAGGAACTTGGCGTACAGCCTGAACTGCTCCTCGAGCAGTTGCAGGCCGCCGGCGTGAAAAAAGCGCTGACCGAAGATGCAGGCCTTACCGAAATGGACAAGACCCAGCTGCTCGATCACCTGCGTGAAGCGCATGGCGGCAAGGAAGCCAAGCAGAAAATCACGCTGACCCGCCGTCAGACCACCGAAATTAAGAAGGCGGATGCGACGACCGGTAAGGCGCGCACGATTCAGGTTGAGGTGCGCAAGAAGCGCGTGTTGATCAAGCGTGATACGCCCGAACCGGAAAAGGTCGAGGAAGCACCGAAGCCTATTATCGATGCAGCTGAACTGGCGATTCGCGAAGAAGAAGCCCGCAAGCAGGCTGAACTGGCTGCCCGTCAGGCTGAAGACGTCGCCAAAAAACGCAAAAAAGAGGCGGATGCCGAAGTGGCCGCCAAGGCCGCTGGTGCTGTTGCTGCGGAACCGCCTGCTGCAGCAGCGGCAGCGACAGCGGCAGCAGCTGCAGTAGTTGATCCGTCAATCGTTGTTGAAGGAACGATTCATAAACCCGCGGCGCCCACAGGCGACGCTGGGGATAAGGCCAAAAAAGGCGCCAAG
Source organism: Betaproteobacteria bacterium (assembly GCA_947465215.1). GTDB lineage: Bacteria > Pseudomonadota > Gammaproteobacteria > Burkholderiales > SG8-41. The sequence goes on from CANHZX010000003.1 coordinate 40,321, forward strand.
AAACCGGCAAAGCAGGTGGTCTGGCAGGATCCGACGGCCCGCAAGCGCACGATCAAGACTCGTGGCGATGCGACCGGCGGGCTGGGCTGGCGCGACCGCAAGGTTCACCGCACGTCGCACAAGCAGGATGGCGATCAGCAGCACGGCTTCACTGCGCCGACCGAACCTCTGGTGAAAGATGTTCTGATCCCTGAAACGATCACCGTTGCCGATCTGGCGCACAAGATGTCGGTCAAGGCAGCTGAAGTCATCAAGACCCTGATGAAGCTGGGCACGATGGCTACGATCAACCAGGTTCTGGATCAGGACACGGCGATCATCCTCGTCGAGGAAATGGGACACGTCGGTAAGCGTGCCAAGCTCGATGAGCCGGACGCCTACCTTGAGGAATCCAGCGCAAAGGTTGAAGTCATAGCCGAGCCGCGTGCTCCGGTAGTGACGGTCATGGGGCACGTCGACCATGGCAAAACCTCGCTACTCGATTACATCCGCCGCACCAAAGTGGCGAGCGGGGAAGCTGGCGGCATTACCCAGCATATCGGCGCTTATCACGTCGAAACGCCGCGCGGCATGATCACGTTCCTCGACACCCCCGGCCACGAAGCTTTTACGGCAATGCGTGCCCGCGGTGCAAAAGTCACCGATCTGGTGATTCTGGTGGTGGCTGCCGATGACGGCGTGATGCCGCAGACGGCTGAAGCGATTCACCATGCCAAGGCAGCCAAAGTGCCGCTGATCGTGGCGCTGAACAAAATCGACAAGCCGGAAGCCAATTCCGAGCGCGTCAAGCAGGATCTGGCCGCGCAGGAAGTCGTGCCTGAAGAGTGGGGCGGCGACACCATGTTCGTCGAGGTTTCCGCACGCACCGGGCAGGGCATCGACAGCCTGCTCGAGCGCATTCTGCTGCAGGCCGAAGTTCTGGAATTGCGTGCACCGAAAGATGCACCCGCTAAAGGCATCGTTGTTGAGTCGCGGCTCGATAAGGGACGCGGTCCGGTGGCGACGATTCTGGTTCAATCCGGCACGCTGAAGCGCGGCGATATCGTTCTTGCCGGCGCCGTGTTCGGTCGTGTTCGCGCCATGCTCAACGAAGCAGGCGATGCCATTGATTCCGCAGGCCCCTCGATACCTGTTGAAATTCTCGGTCTGTCCGATGTGCCGGCCGCCGGTGCTGAAGTGATGGTGCTGGGTGACGAACGCAAAGCGCGCGAAATCGCGCTGTTCCGTCAGGGCAAATACCGCGATGTGAAGCTGGCCAAGCAGCAGGCTGCAAAACTCGAGAACATGTTCGAGCAGATGGGCGAAGGCGAAGTCAAAACGCTGTCGCTGATCATCAAGGCCGACGTGCAGGGCTCTTACGAGGGCCTGACCCACGCGCTGGGCAAGCTGTCGACGGCAGAGGTTAAAGTCAACATCGTGCATGCGGCCATCGGCGGCATTACCGAGTCCGATATCAATCTGGCGCTGGCCTCCAAAGCCGTTGTTATCGGCTTTAATGCCCGCGCCGATGCGGCTGCACGCAAGCTCGCAGAGAGCAGTGGCGTCGACATCCGTTACTACAACATCATTTACGACGCAGTCGATGAGATCAAAGCCGCGCTAACAGGCATGCTGTCGCCGGAACGCAAGGAAAGCACGTTGGGTCTGGTGGAAATCCGCCAGGTCTTCCGCATCTCCAAGGTTGGTGCCGTTGCCGGTTGTTATGTGCTTGAGGGCCTTATCCGCCGCAGTTCGAAGCTTCGTCTGTTGCGCGACAACGTCGTCATCCACGAAGGCGAGCTGGATTCGCTGAAGCGTTTCAAGGACGACGTGCGCGAGGTCAAGGCCGGCTTTGAATGCGGCCTGTCGCTGAAGAACTACAATGACATCAAGGAAGGCGACCAGCTGGAGATATACGAAGTTGTTGAAGTGGCGAGGTCTCTGTAACCGTCGCGTTTTGCGGGTGCGCCTTCCGGCGTGCCCGGCTGGTTTTCCGGAGCAGTTGCCGCATGCCTAAAGATTATCCCCGCGGTCGGCGGATTGCCGACCAGATCCAGCGTGAACTCTCCGAGATCATTCGCATGGAGCTCAAGGATCCGCGCGTCGGCCTGATTACGATCACTGATGTCGAGGTGACGCAGGATAATGAACACGCGAAAGTGTTTTTTACCGCGTTGGGGGAGCCGGTTCAGCAGGAAGCCGCTGAACGCGCGCTGAACCACGCTTCGGGTTTTCTGCGCAGTTCGCTGGCCAAGGTGATGAAGCTGCGGACGGTGCCGCAGCTGCGCTTCAATTACGATGTTTCCGTCGAACGCGGCGTGCGTCTGTCAAATCTCATCGACGAAGCCGTGGCCAGCAAGCCAGGCAATAAATCCCCGCAGTGAACAAGCCTCGCGCCGTGCGCAGAGACGTCAACGGCGTTCTGCTGCTGGACAAGCCCTTGGGCCTGACTTCGCAGCAGGCGGTATCGAAGGTGAAATGGCTGTTTTCGGCGCGAAAAGCAGGCCACACCGGTACCCTTGATCCGATGGCCAGCGGTTTGCTCCCGATCGGCCTGGGTGAGGCAACCAAATTTTCCCAGTTTCTGCTCGATGCCGAAAAAGGCTATCGGGCCTCGTTGCGTCTGGGTGCGACAACCAATACCGGTGACTCCGAAGGCGAAATTCTCGAGCGGCGACCTGTAACGGTGACGGCTGAAGATATCGCCAGAGTTTTGCCGAGTTTTTTCGGCGCCCAGACCCAGATTCCGCCGATGCATTCCGCACTCAAGGTTGCTGGCAAGCCCTTGTATAGCTACGCACGGGAAGGTGTCACTATTGAGCGTCAGGCCAGATCCATTGTCATCGAAGATATACAAGTAATTGATTTTAATGAAAATATATTGGACATCCGGGTGCGATGCAGCAAGGGCACCTATATCCGGGTCCTGGCGGAAGATATTGGCGCCGCACTGGGTTGCGGTGCCCATTTGGCGGCGTTGAGCCGGGAAAGCGCCGGGGGATTTACGCTTTCCGAAGCGGTGTCCTTCGACACTCTGGAAACACTCTCCCTGGAGGATCGCATGGCTGCGCTGCTGCCGATTGATGCCTTTGCGACCAGCCTCGACCGCATGGTGCTGGATCCGGCGCAGGCGCGCCGGATTGTTACCGGGCTAACGGTGCCTCTGCCGGAGGTTCAGGACGGGTTATACCGGGTATATGCCGCCCTGGAGGGGTTTCTGGGCGTCGGGGAAGTGGAGGAGGGGCTATTGAAGGCTCGCCGTCTGACCACCCAGTTGCAGGGAAAGGAACAAATGGAAAACTGCTTGAGTAATCCGGCAGTTACGGGGTAAAATTGCGTGATTTTTCGTCGGAGACAGAATAATGGCTGTTAGCACCGCCCAAAAGGCGCAAGTATTGCAGGATTTCCAGCGTATGAAAGGCGACACTGGGTCGCCCGAAGTGCAGGTCGCATTGCTGACCGCGCGCATCACGGACCTTACCGAGCATTTCAAGGCCCACTCCAAAGATCACCACTCCCGTCGCGGCCTGCTGCGCATGGTGAGCACGCGCCGCAAACTGCTGGATTATCTGAAAAGAACCAAAGTTGAGCAGTACAAGACGCTGATCGAGCGTCTGGGCCTGCGCAAGTAATCTGCAGCGCATGCAAGTACGGTTCGCCCGTTTTTTTGACCGGTCCGCTGGGCGGTCCGGTCGGCTGCCGACGCTGGAGGGCGTCGGTTTCTAGTCTGCATTGATCCTCCCGAAGACCGCGTGTGCGGTCTTTTTTGTTTTTGAGAAAAGGAAAAACATTTTGAACCCGGTAAAGAAAACATTGATGTGGGGCCGCCACCAGCTGACGCTGGAAACCGGCGAAATCGCGCGCCAGGCTTCTGGCGCAGTCATGGTGACGATGGAAGATACGGTGGTCCTGGTGACCGTCGTTGGTGCCCGTAATGCCAAACCGGGACAGGATTTCTTCCCGCTGACCGTCGACTATCAGGAACGTACTTACGCTGCAGGCAAGATCCCCGGTGGTTTCTTCCGCCGCGAAGGCCGTCCGTCAGAAAAGGAAATCCTGACGTCGCGCCTGATCGACCGTCCGATTCGCCCGCTGTTCCCCGAGGGTTACAACAGCGAAGTGCAGATCGTCGCCACGGTGATGTCGTCCAACAATGAAATCGACTCCGATATTCCCGCAATGGTCGGCGCGTCTGCCGCACTGGCGCTGTCCGGCATGCCCTTCGGCGGCCCGATCGGCGCGGCCCGCGTGGGTTACGCCAATGGCCAGTACATCCTCAACCCGACTCAGACCGAGCTGAAAACTTCACAGCTCGACCTGGTTGTTGCCGGCACGCAGCAGGCCGTGCTGATGGTCGAATCCGAAGCGCAACAACTGCCCGAAGACGTAATGCTCGGCGCCGTGGTATTCGGCCATGACCAGATGCAGACTGTGATCAACGCGATCAATGAAATGGTCGACGAGATCGGTGTTCCGGAATGGAACTGGACCGCACCTCAGAAGGACGAAGCGCAGATCGCGCGTATCGCCCAGGCTGCGGAAGCCAATCTGCGCGAGG
>CANHZX010000004.1 GCA_947465215.1 Betaproteobacteria bacterium
ATGGCCAAAGGCAAATTTGAGCGTACGAAGCCGCACGTAAACGTGGGTACGATCGGACACGTGGATCACGGCAAGACGACACTGACGGCGGCGATCACGACGGTGCTGTCGACGAAGTTTGGTGGCGAGGCGAAAGCCTACGACCAGATTGACGCGGCGCCGGAAGAGAAAGCGCGCGGCATCACGATCAACACGGCGCACGTGGAATATGAGACGGCGAACCGTCACTACGCCCACGTTGACTGCCCGGGACACGCTGACTATGTGAAGAACATGATCACGGGTGCTGCGCAGATGGACGGCGCGATCCTGGTGGTGTCAGCTGCTGACGGCCCGATGCCGCAGACGCGCGAGCACATTCTGCTGGCTCGCCAGGTGGGCGTGCCTTACATCATCGTGTTCATGAACAAAGCGGACATGGTTGATGACAAAGAGCTGCTGGAGCTGGTGGAGATGGAAGTTCGCGAGCTGCTCTCCAAGTATGAGTTCCCGGGTGACGACACCCCGATCATCATCGGTTCGGCCCTGAAGGCGCTGGAAGGCGACAAGGGCGAGATGGGTGAGGGCGCGATCCTGAAACTGGCGGAAGCGCTGGACAGCTACATTCCGGAGCCGAAGCGTGCGCTGGACGGCACGTTCCTGATGCCGGTGGAAGACGTGTTCTCGATCTCGGGTCGCGGCACCGTGGTTACGGGTCGTGTCGAGCGCGGAATCGTCAAGGTTGGTGAAGAGATCGAAATCGTCGGTCTGAAGCCGACGCTGAAGACGGTGTGCACGGGCGTTGAGATGTTCCGCAAGCTGCTGGATCAGGGCCAGGCGGGCGACAACGTGGGTATCCTGCTGCGCGGCACGAAGCGCGAAGAGGTGGAGCGTGGTCAGGTGCTGGCGAAGCCGGGCTCGATCACGCCGCACACGAAGTTTGCTGCTGAGATTTACGTGCTGTCGAAGGATGAGGGTGGTCGTCATACGCCGTTCTTCAACGGTTACCGTCCGCAGTTCTACTTCCGGACGACGGACGTGACGGGCTCGATCGAGCTGCCGCAGGGCACGGAGATGGTGATGCCTGGTGACAACATTTCGATCACGGTTGCGCTGATTCAGCCGATCGCGATGGAAGAGGGTCTGCGTTTCGCCATCCGCGAGGGTGGCCGGACCGTCGGCGCCGGCGTCGTCGCGAAAATCATTGAGTAACCGACATGGCCGCCCTTAAAAGTCAGAAAATCCGTATCCGCCTGAAGGCGTTTGACTATCGTTTAATCGATCAGTCCGCCCTGGAAATCGTCGATACCGCGAAACGCACCGGTGCCGTGGTCAAAGGCCCGATTCCGCTGCCGACCCGCAAACAACGTTTCGATCTGCTGCGTTCGCCGCACGTCAACAAGACGTCGCGCGAGCAGCTGGAAATTCGCAGTCACCTGCGCCTGATGGACATCATCGACCCGACCGATAAAACGGTCGATGCGCTGATGAAGCTGGATCTGCCCGCTGGCGTGGACGTAGAAATTAAGCTGTAGAACGCAAGCTGTAAAACGGTGGTAACGGGCGCTACGACGCCCGGTTGTTAAACAGAAGTGCCGGCCAATTGAAGTCGGCGCCTTTTTAAAAAAGGTAATTAGAACATGAGCTTAGGACTCGTCGGCCGCAAAGTCGGCATGACGCGGGTATTCACCGATGACGGCGACACCATTCCGGTGACAGTCGTTGACGTGTCGAACAACCGCGTCTCCCAGGTCAAAACGCCCGAGACGGACGGCTATTCGGCTGTTCAGGTTGCATTCGGCAAGCGTCGTGCAACACGTGTGGTCAAGGCAGCTGCCGGACATTTCGCGAAAGCGGGTGTCGAGGCCGGCCGTGTCATGCGCGAATTCACGGTTACCCCCGAGAAGCTGGCTGATCTGAAGGCCGGCGCCGCACTCGCAGCGACCATTTTCGAAGTCGGACAATACGTTGATGTGACCGGCGTGTCGCAGGGCAAGGGTTTTGCCGGCGTCATCAAACGTCACAACTTCTCTTCGAACCGCGCCAGCCACGGTAACTCGGTTTCGCACAACAAACCCGGCTCGATCGGTATGGCGCAGGATCCCGGCCGTGTATTCCCCGGCAAACGGATGCCTGGCCACATGGGCGCGGTAACCCGGACCCAGCAGTCCCTGCAGATCGTGCGCATTGATGTCGAGCGCAATCTGCTGCTGATCCGCGGTGCCGTTCCCGGTTCACGCGGCGGTGATGTGATGGTTCGTCCTGCGGTTCGCACGCGGCGTCCCCCGGCAGTCAAACAGGGCGGCAAAGCCGCCCCGGCGAAGAAGTGAGGCGACGCTAAATGGAACTTAACGTCATTAACGATCAAGGCAAACCGACCGCGAAACTGGCGGCATCGGATGCTGCGTTCGGCCGTGAGTACAACGAGGCGCTGGTGCACCAGGTGGTCACTGCTTACCTCGCCAATGCCCGGCTGGCCACGCGTGCCCAGAAAGACCGCGGCACGGTTACCCACACGACCAAGAAGCCCTGGCGGCAAAAAGGCACGGGCCGCGCCCGTGCCGGTATGACCTCCAGCCCGCTGTGGCGTGGCGGCGGCCGGACTTTCCCGAACTCGCCCGACGAGAATTACTCGCATAAGCTGAACCGCAAGATGTACCGCGCCGGCCTGATGTCGATTCTCTCGCAGCTGGCCCGCGAAGACCGGCTGTCGGTGGTGGATTCGTTCACCATCGAAGCGCCAAAAACCAAACTGCTCGCCAGCAAGCTGAAGGGTATGGGCATGGAAGACGTGCTCATCATTACCGACAGCATGGACGAGAATCTGCGGCTGTCGTCGCGCAACCTTCCCAACGTCATGGTGGTTGATGTCAGCCATGCCGACCCGGTTAGCCTGATCCGGCACAGCAATGTGCTGATCACCAAAGGCGCCGTGGGCAAAATCGAGGAGCTGCTGGCATGAGCGCATTCAGCACAGAACGTCTCGCGCAAATTCTGCTCGCCCCCGTGATCTCCGAGAAGAGCACGCTCGTCGGCGAAAAGAACAACCAGGTGGTGTTCCGCGTTGCCCGTGATGCGACCAAGCCGGAAATCAAGGCTGCTGTCGAAACGATGTTGAGCAAGAAGGACGAGAAGCTCGAAGTCGAGCAGGTCCGTATCGTTAACGTCCGCGGCAAGGAAAAGCGCTTCGGCAAGTTTACCGGCCGTCGCAGCTCATGGAAAAAAGCCTACGTCTGCCTCAAGGCGGGCCAGGAAATCACCTTTGCTGAAGGGGAGGTGAAATAATGTTAGTCAAAGTCAAACCGACGTCTCCGGGCCGTCGCGGCCTGGTCAAGGTAGTCACCCCGGGTCTGCACAAAGGCAAGCCGGTCGCTAAACTGGTGACGAGCCAGTCGAAAAAGGCCGGTCGCAACGTTCATGGTCGCGTCACGATGCGTCATCAGGGCGGCGGACACAAGCAGCACTACCGCATGGTCGACTTCAAGCGCAACAAGGATGGCATTCCGGCCAAGGTTGAGCGGATTGAATACGATCCGAACCGTAGCGCGCATCTGGCGCTGCTGTGCTACGCCGACGGCGAGCGCCGTTATGTGATCGCCACCCGTGGCGTCACCGCCGGCATGCAGCTGATTTCCGGACCCGAAGCCCCGATCAAAACGGGTAACGCCCTGCCGCTGCGCAACATTCCGGTCGGCTCGACGATCTGCTGCGTGGAAATGCTGCCGGGTAAAGGCGCACAGCTGTCGCGTGCTGCAGGCACCTCGGTGCAGCTTCTGGCCCGTGAAGGCGAATACGCCCAGCTGCGTCTGCGCTCGGGTGAAATCCGCAAAGTGCATGTCAACTGCCGCGCCACCATCGGCGAGGTGGGTAACGAAGAACATCAGCTGGAATCCATCGGCAAGGCCGGTCGTGTCCGTTGGCGCGGTATCCGCCCGACGGTTCGGGGTGTTGCAATGAACCCGATCGATCACCCGCACGGTGGTGGTGAAGGACGTACGGCGGCCGCTCAGGCGCCGGTCAGTCCCTGGGGCGTCATGTGTAAGGGTTACAAGACGCGCAAGAACAAACGCACCAGCGGCATGATCGTTCGTCGCCGCAATGCGAAAGCTACGGCGTAAGGGATAAACATGTCACGTTCCATCAAAAAAGGCCCGTTCGTCGATCATCACCTGATGCAGAAGGTGGAGACGGCTCGCGCCGGTTCTGACAAGCGCCCGATCAAAACCTGGTCCCGGCGTTCTACGGTTCTGCCCGACTTCGTCGGCCTTACCATCGCTGTGCATAACGGCAAGCAGCATGTGCCGGTTTATGTCACGGAAAACATGGTTGGCCACAAGCTTGGCGAATTTGCCCACACCCGCACGTTCAAGGGCCATTCGAAGGCAGGCGGTTCATCGCCGGCTGACAAGAAATCGTCCCCGACACCGGCGGCGAAATAAGGGTTATCGATATGGATACCACAGCTAAACTGATCGGCGTCAGGCTTTCGCCGCAAAAGGGCCGGCTTGTTGCGGATCTGATCCGCGGCAAGACGGTGGAAAATGCGCTCAACATTCTGGGTTTCTCCCCGAAAAAGGGCGCGGTCATCATCCGCAAAGTGCTGGAGTCGGCAATCGCCAACGCCGAGCACAATGACGGCGCTGATATCGACGAACTGAAGGTCACCCGGATTTACGTCGAAAAAGGTCCGGTGATGAAGCGCTTCTCCGCGCGCGCCAAAGGCCGGGGCGTACAAATCTTGAAACCGACGTGCCATGTTTATGTCACGGTCGGCGACGGAAGGAAGTAAAGCATGGGCCAAAAAATCCACCCGATCGGGTTCCGTCTTGCGTTCAACCGCAATTGGGCTTCCCGCTGGTACGCGAACAACAAGAACTTCGCCGGGATGCTCCTCGAAGACATCAAGGTTCGCGAATACCTGAAAGAGCGCCTTTCCCAGGCTGCCGTTTCCCGCGTCGTTATCGAACGGCCCGCCAAGAATGCGCGTATTACGGTGTACAGCGCACGTCCGGGCATGGTTATCGGCAAAAAAGGCGAGGACATCGAACGCCTGAAGGCCGATCTGCAGAAAATGCTTGGCGTGCCGGTTCACGTCAACATCGAGGAAGTGCGCAAGCCTGAACTCGATGCACAGCTGATTGCCGATTCTATCGTGCAGCAGTTGCAGAAGCGCATCATGTTCCGCCGCGCGATGAAGCGTGCGATCACCAATGCTATGCGTCTCGGTGCGCAGGGTATCAAGATCATGAGCGCTGGCCGGCTCAACGGTATCGAGATTGCACGTACCGAGTGGTACCGCGAAGGTCGGGTGCCGCTGCATACGCTGCGCGCCGACATTGACTACGGATTTTCGGAAGCTAAGACCACCTACGGCGTCATCGGCGTGAAGGTCTGGGTGTTCAAGGGTGAGGTGATCGGCAAGAACGGTCATTCTGCACTGACTCCGTCGGCCGCACCGGTCGAGGAGCCCGCGCCGGCACCGGCGCGCAAGCCGAGAAGGACAACTGCAAAGACAGGAGCAAAACGTGCTACAGCCAGCCAGGCGTAAATACCGCAAGGAGCAGAAGGGCCGGAATACCGGCGTTGCGACTCGCGGAAACAAGGTCAGCTTCGGCGAATACGGCCTGAAGGCGATCGGTCGCGGTCGCCTGACGGCCCGCCAGATAGAGGCTGCGCGTCGTGCAATGACGCGTCATATCAAGCGCGGCGGCCGGATCTGGATCCGCATTTTCCCGGACAAGCCGATTTCGCGTAAGCCGGCGGAAGTCCGTATGGGTAACGGTAAAGGGAATCCGGAGTATTGGGTCGCCGAGATCCAGCCGGGCAAGGTTCTGTATGAAATGGACGGCGTGAATGAAGTTATCGCCAAGGAAGCTTTCCGCCTCGCTGCGGCCAAGCTGCCGATCGCGACGGCTTTTGTGCACCGTCTGGTCGGAGGTTGATATGAAGGCAAGCGAACTGCAGGGCAAAGGCGCCGACGAGCTGCGCAAGGAATTGGAATCGCTGTTGAAAGCGCAGTTTTCCATGCGCATGCAGAAGGCGACGCAGCAACTGACCAACACCAGCCAGCTGCGCAAGGTGCGCCGCGACATCGCGCGCGTGCGCACGGTGCTGGCAACCAAGGCTTAAGGGCGGGATGCGGATATGAGCGAAGCAAACAAGCGAACCCTGACCGGACGTGTGGTCAGCGACAAAATGGACAAAACGGTGACCGTTCTGGTCGAACGCCGGGTCAAGCATCCCCTGCTCGGCAAGGTGGTCACCCGTTCGAAGAAATACCACGCCCACGATGCCAACGATGAGTACAAGGAAGGCGACACCGTGCTGATCGAAGAATGCCGTCCCCTGGCCAAGACCAAGGCCTGGAAGGTGATCAAGCTGGTGGAGAAGTCGCGGGGCGTTTGATTGAAATTACCGCTTGCGCTGTTTGGGCGCAGCGGTATATAATTTGCGGCTGTAATTTTCCGACCTGCTACCGCAGGCGGTGACCTAGCCCGAACGGGCTCCAAGACTGACCTTCCGCTGTTTGGTGGGTCAAGTTGGAGAAAGAAAAGCAGGAAAAAACATGATTCAGATGCAATCCAAACTGGATGTTGCTGACAACACCGGTGCGCGTACCGTCATGTGCATCAAGGTGCTTGGTGGCTCAAAGCGTCGTTATGCAGGCATTGGCGATGTCATTAAGGTCAGCATCAAGGACGCTGCGCCCCGCGGGCGTGTCAAAAAGGGCGAGGTTTACAACGCCGTTGTCGTTCGCACCGCCAAAGGCGTGCGCCGCAATGACGGTTCGCTCCTGAAGTTTGACGGTAACGCTGCGGTTCTGCTCAATCAGAAACTTGAGCCGATCGGCACGCGGATTTTCGGACCGGTGACGCGCGAGTTGCGGACTGAACGATTCATGAAGATCGTTTCTCTCGCACCGGAAGTGCTGTAAAGGACGTTACGCATATGCGCAAGATCAGAAAAGGCGACGACGTAGTAGTGCTGACCGGCCGCGACCGCAGTAAACGCGGAACGGTGCTGCGCGTTGTCGATGCAGACCATCTGCTTGTTGAAGGCATTAACCGTGTCAAGAAGCACCAGCGGCCCAATCCGGCCAAGGGTGAGACCGGCGGCATCATCGACAAGGAAATGCCCATTCATATTTCGAATGTGGCGCTGTTCAATCCCGCGACCAAGAAAGCCGATCGTATCGGTATCCGTCAGCTGGAAGACGGCAGCCGCGTCCGGTTTTTCAAGTCCAATGGCGAAGTGGTTGATGTATGAGCGCTGACAAAGAAACCAAAAAAGCGAAGCCTGCCAAGGAAGCCAAGGCAGAGCCGGCCAAGAAGGCCGCCAAGGAGCCCAAGGCTGCCGCCGGTGCATCCGCTAAGCAGGGTAAACCTGCACGGCCGACCGCACCCGCGCGTCTGAGCACCTATTACAAAGAAACCGTGGCCAAGGAGCTGACCGAGAAATTCGGTTACAGCAGCCCGATGCAGGTGCCGCGTATTGAGAAGATCGTCCTCAACATGGGCGTGGGCGAAGCGGTTGCCGACAAGAAAATCATGGACAACGCCGTCGGCGACATGACCAAGATTGCCGGTCAGAAACCGCTTGTTACCAAGTCCCGCAAGGCGATCGCGAACTTCAAGATCCGTGAAGGTTATCCGGTCGGTTGCAAGGTCACACTCCGCGGCGCACGCATGTATGAATTCCTTGATCGTCTGGTGAGCATCGCATTGCCCCGTGTTCGCGACTTCCGCGGCATTTCCGGCAAAAGCTTTGATGGTCGTGGCAATTACAACATGGGCGTCAAAGAGCAGATCATTTTTCCCGAAATCGAGTACGACAAGATTGATGCCCTGCGCGGGATGAACATCACGATTTCAACGACGGCAAAGTCCGATGAAGAAGGCCGGGCTCTGCTTTCCGCTTTTAAATTTCCTTTCCGTAATTGAGGAAAACGTATGTCTAAGCTTGCACTGATAAACCGTGAGCAGAAGCGTCGCAAGACCGTGAAGAAATTCGCGGCCAAGCGCGCGGAGCTCCAGGCGCTTGTCGACGATCAGAAGCTGTCTCCTGAAGATCGATATGAGGCGCGTCTGAAGCTGCAGAAGCTGCCGCGGAACGCGAGTCCCGTCCGGTTGCGCAACCGTTGCGCGCTGACCGGCCGTCCCCGCGGTGTTTATCGCAAGTTCGGGCTGGCTCGGGGCAAGTTGCGCGAGATTGCAATGCGCGGCGAAATCCCGGGCGTAATCAAGGCTAGCTGGTAAGACAGGCCGCAGGAGAATTTTGCATGAGCATGAATGATCCGATTTCCGACATGCTGACTCGCATCCGCAATGCACAGCAGGCGGAAAAAGAGTCCGTGTCGATGCCTTCGAGCAAGCTCAAGGTGGCGATTGCCAAGGTGCTGAAGGACGAAGGCTATATTGACGACTTCGCGGTTCGTGGCGAAGTGGCAAAGCCGGTGCTTGAGGTCGCTCTCAAGTACTACGCCGGTTCGCCGGTGATCGAAAAAATCGAGCGCGTAAGCCGTCCCGGCCTGCGCATTTACAAACCCAGCCGTGACATTCCCAATGTGATGAACGGCCTCGGCGTTGCCATCGTCTCCACCTCCAAGGGTGTGATGACTGATCGCAAGGCACGCGGCATGGGCATCGGCGGGGAAGTTCTCTGCATCGTGGCCTAAGGGAGAGAGACGATGTCTAGAGTCGGTAAATCCCCGGTCATGCTGCCGGAAAAAGTCGAGGTTACGATCGCTGCTGATCTGATCTCGGTCAAAGGCCCGCTGGGAACGTTGTCGCAGGCGATCACCCCGAACGTGAAAGTCGAGAAAATCGACAATCGCCTCGAAATCAAGCTGAACGAGAATTCGCGTCAGGCGAATGCGATCAGCGGAACGCTGCGCGCGCTGATCGCCAATATGGTTCAGGGTGTCAGCAAGGGTTTCGAACGCAAGCTGATGCTGGTCGGCGTCGGTTACCGCGCACAGGCGCAGGGCGACAAGCTCAACCTGACGCTCGGTTTTTCGCATCCTGTTGTTCACCAGTTGCCGGTGGGCGTCAAGGTCGAGACGCCCACGCAGACTGAAATCATCATCAAAGGCGCCGACAAGCAGAAAGTCGGGCAGGTCGCCGCCGATGTTCGCAATTACCGGCCGCCGGAGCCTTACAAGGGCAAGGGCGTGCGTTATGCCGATGAGCAGATTGTGCTCAAGGAAACGAAGAAGAAGTAAGGCGGATAGAACATGGTTGAAAAAAACACAGCGCGCCTGCGGCGCGCACGTAGCACCCGGGCCAAGATCGCTGAGCTTAAAGCGGTGCGTCTCACCGTTTACCGTTCGAACGGTCATATTTACGCACAGGTTATCGACGCTACCGGTTCGAAGGTCCTTGCAAGTGCATCGACCGCCGAAAAGGAAGTTCGCGCTGCGATGCCCAATGGCGGCAATGTTGCTGCGGCAGTTGCAATCGGTAAGCGCATTGCCGAGCGCGCAAAGAAAGCCGGCGTCGAGAAGGTCGCGTTTGACCGCGCCGGCTACCAATATCACGGTCGGGTGAAGGCGTTGGCGGAAGCCGCGCGTGAAGCCGGTCTCAAGTTCTAACGGAGCAGCGCATGGCAAAAATGCAGGCAGCGAAAATGCAGACCGGCGAAGAGCGCGGTGACGGCCTTCGTGAAAAAATGGTCGCGATCAACCGTGTCACCAAGGTCGTCAAGGGTGGCCGGGTGATGGGTTTTGCCGCACTGACCGTGGTCGGCGACGGCGATGGCAGCATCGGCATGGGCAAGGGCAAGGCGCGTGAAGTGCCTGTTGCCGTACAGAAAGCCATGGAAGAAGCGCGCCGCAAAATGGTCAAGGTTCAGCTCAAGAACGGCACGCTGCAACACGCAGTGATGGGTCGTCACGGCGCCTCCAAGGTTTACATGCAGCCTGCATCGGAAGGCACGGGAATCATCGCCGGCGGTCCGGTCCGTGCGGTGCTTGAAGTGATGGGTGTTGCCAACATCCTGGCTAAGTGCATCGGCTCGACCAACCCCTACAACATCGTCCGCGCCACCATCAATGGCCTGACTGCGATGAACACGCCGGCTGAAATCGCCGCCAAACGCGGCAAGTCGGTCGAAGAGATTCAAGGGTAATCAATCATGGCGAAGAAACCGCAAGGCAAGACAATCAAGGTCACCCTGGTTCGCGGCCTGATCGGCACGCGTCCCGAACATCGCGCCTGTGTGCGTGGTCTGGGTTTGCGCCGCATCCGTCATACCGTGGAGCTGGTGGATACCCCGGCAGTGCGCGGCATGATCAAAAAAGTCGCCTATCTCGTTCGTTGCGAGGGATAAATGGAACTGAATAACATCAAACCCGCCAGCGGCGCCAAACACAGCAAGAAGCGTGTAGGTCGCGGTATTGGTTCGGGCACCGGTAAGACTGCTGGCCGTGGTCATAAAGGTCAGAAGGCTCGCGCAGGCGGTTTTCACAAGGTTGGCTTTGAGGGTGGTCAGATGCCCCTGCATCGCCGACTGCCGAAACGCGGCTTTCAGTCGCTGACGGCAGGTGATACCGCAGAAGTGCGGCTGGATACGCTACAGAAAATGACTGCCGAAGCCATCGATCTTGACGCGCTGAAAAAGGCCGGCGTAGTTTCGCGTCTTGCCAAGGGTGCCAAGGTTATTCTGGCCGGAGAAATCAAGCGCAAAGTCGTGCTGAAGGGTCTGTTGGCGAGCAAGGGTGCCAAGGCTGCGATCGAAAAGGCCGGCGGCACCATCGAACTGCCTGCAGAAAAGGCCGGGAGCTAAGCTTTGGCCGTAGGCGCTGCACTGTCGGGAGCAGGAAAGTTTGGCGACCTCAAGCGTCGCCTGCTGTTTCTCATCGGCGCGCTGATCGTCTTTCGCATCGGTTCGTATATTCCGGTTCCGGGCATCGACCAAGCCCAGCTTGCCGAGCTGTTCAAGTCTCAGCGCGGCGGTATCCTGGACATGTTCAACATGTTTTCGGGCGGTTCGCTGTCACGTTTTTCGATTTTCACGCTGGGCATCATGCCTTACATCTCGGCGTCGATCATCATGCAGTTGATGACTGTGGTATCGCCGACGCTGGAGGCGCTGAAGAAGGAAGGCGAGTCTGGTCGGCGCAAGATTACGCAATACACGCGTTACGGAACGGCGGCTCTGGCGATTGTGCAGGGCATGGCAATCGCGATTGCATTCGAGCAGCAGAAAGTGGCGGTTGATCCAGGCCTGATGTTTCGGCTGACGGCGATGGTCACGCTGGTGACAGGCACGATGTTTCTGATGTGGCTTGGTGAGCAGATTACCGAGCGCGGCATCGGCAACGGCATCTCGCTGATCATTTTTGCCGGTATTGCGGCAGGTTTTCCGCAGGCTGTTGGCGGCACGCTGGAACTGGCACGCACCGGGGCATTCTCGATTCCGTTCGTGTTGTTCATTTTCGTGCTGGTGGTGGCGGTAACGGCGTTTGTCTGCTTCGTAGAAAAGGGCCAGCGAAAGATTCTGGTGAATTACGCAAAGCGGCAGGTCGGACGCAAGGTTTACGGCGGGCAGTCTTCGCACCTGCCGTTGAAGCTGAACATGTCGGGTGTGATCCCTCCGATTTTTGCTTCAAGCATCATCCTGTTTCCGGGCACTGTGGCTGGATGGCTGGGTGAAAACGAAGGCATGGTTTGGTTGAAGAACGTGGCGGCAGTGTTGCATCCGGGACAGCCGATTTACACGCTTTTTTATGCCACGGCGATTATATTTTTCTGCTTTTTCTATACGGCTCTGGTGTTCAACCCGAAAGAAACGGCTGAGAACCTGAAGAAGAGCGGTGCGTTTGTGCCCGGGATCCGTCCCGGCGACCAGACCGCCCGCTACATCGAGAAAGTGACGATGCGTTTGACGCTGGGCGGCGCGATCTATGTGACGCTGGTCTGCCTGGTGCCCGAATTGCTGATCGTCTGGAAGAATGTGCCGTTTTACTTCGGCGGAACATCACTGCTGATCATCGTGGTGGTGACCCTGGATTTCATGGCACAGGTGCAGGCTTATGTGATGTCGCATCAATATGAAAGTCTGCTTAAGAAAGCAAACTTTAAAGGCGGTGTGTTCCCGACGCGGTAAATGGCGAAAGAAGACACGATACAGATGCAGGGCGAGATCGTGGAGACCCTGCCTAATGCGACGTTTCGGGTAAAGCTGGAGAATGGCCATATGGTACTTGGCCATATCTCGGGAAAAATGCGGATGCATTACATCCGGATTCTGCCCGGGGACAAGGTGACCGTTGAACTGACGCCCTACGATTTGACCAAAGGGCGCATTGTTTTCCGGGCGAAATAGGCTGCGAGCGAAAGAGGTATGACATGAAAGTACAGGCATCGGTTAAGCGCATGTGCCGCAACTGCAAGGTTGTGAAGCGCAACGGTGTGGTTCGGGTGATCTGCAAAGATCCGCGCCACAAGCAGCGTCAGGGTTGATCGGTTCATTGAATATGAACCAGTCAAAAGTTATAATTTCCAGTTTTCCATTGGTGGGGTGAGTAAATGGCCCGCATAGGTGGCGTCAACATAGCAAACCATCAGCACGCAGAAGTCGCGCTGACGGCAATCTACGGCATTGGCCGGAGCCGTGCCCGCCTGATCTGCACGGCGGCAGGCATTAATACTGCGACCAAGATCAAGGATCTGTCCGATACGGACATGGAGAAACTGCGCGAGCAGGTGGCGAAGTTCACCACTGAAGGTGATCTGCGCCGCGAAATTTCCATGAATATCAAGCGACTGATGGACCTCGGCACCTGGCGCGGCAAGCGTCATCGCGCCGGTCTGCCGGTTCGTGGTCAGCGCACCCGTACCAATGCACGCACCCGCAAGGGTCCGCGCAAGGCCGCAGTGAAAATCCAGCGTCCGGCCGCTTAATTGAGAGTGACTATATATGGCTAAGGCAAGCACCAGGGTTCGCAAGAAGGTCAAGAAGAATGTGGCGGAAGGCGTCGCCCACGTTCACGCTTCCTTCAACAACACGATCGTCACGATCACCGACCGTCAGGGCAATGCCCTGGCGTGGGCGACTTCGGGCAGTAATGGTTTCAAGGGCTCACGGAAGTCGACCCCTTTTGCCGCTCAGATCGCTGCCGAAAAGGCCGGTCGTCTTGCACAGGAATGCGGTGTGAAGAACATCGAAGTCCTCATCAAGGGACCCGGACCCGGACGCGAGTCCGCAGTGCGCGCGCTGAACGCCGTAGGTTTCAAGATCACTAGCATCTCCGATGTGACGCCCGTGCCGCATAACGGCTGTCGTCCGCCGAAGAAACGCAGAATTTAAGGGAGATCCCACAAGTGGCCAGGAATCTCGATGCAAAATGCCGGCAGTGCCGGCGCGAAGGCGAAAAACTCTTCCTGAAAGGGGAGAAGTGTTTCACCGACAAATGTGCGATGGAGCGTCGTGCTTACCCCCCGGGTCAGCACGGCCAGAAGAATTCCCGTCTTTCGGGTTATGGCGTTCAGCTGCGCGAGAAACAAAAAGTGCGCAGGATTTACGGCATTCTCGAGCGGCAATTCCGCAAGACCTACAAAGAAGCGGCAGCCAGCAAGGGCGTGACCGGCGAAGCACTGCTGCAGAGCCTGGAAAGCCGGCTCGACACCGTTGTCTACCGCATGGGTTTCGGTGCCTCGCGCACGGAAGCACGTCAGGTGGTCCGCCACAACGGCATCCTCGTCAACGGCAAACGGGTCAACATCCCGTCGTTCCAGTGCCGTCCGGGTGATGTGGTTGAAGTGGCGCAGCCGGCGAAAGCGCAACTGCGCATCAAGGGTGCGTCAGAAGCTGCCGAATCGCGCGGTTATCCGGAGTGGATCGAGGTTGACTCGAAGGCGCTGAAAGGCACCTTCAAGGCCCGGCCGCAGCGCTCCGAACTGCCGTCCACGATCAATGAGTCGCTCATCGTCGAGCTTTACTCGAAATAATTCCCGAGAGGTAGATCCGTCATGTCCAGCAGCGCCTTCCTCAAGCCTCGGATCATCGATGTACAGGGTGTGTCACCGTTCCACGCCAAGGTTACGATGGAACCGTTCGAGCGCGGCTACGGCCACACGCTCGGCAATGCACTGCGCCGCACGCTGCTGTCTTCCATGCCGGGTTACGCGGCTACGGAAGTCAAGATTGCAGGCGTGCTGCACGAGTACTCCACCATCGACGGCGTCCAGGAGGACGTGGTTGATATTCTTCTGAACCTGAAAGGCATCGTTCTGCGTCTGCACAACCGCGACGAAGCCATTCTGACCCTGAAGAAGTCCGGTGAAGGCGTCGTGACCGCGGCTGACATTGAGCCGATGCACGATGTCGAAATCATCAATCCCGATCACGTGATTGCTCATCTGACGGCGGGTGGCAAGCTCGACGTGCAGATCAAGGTCGAAAAAGGCCGTGGCTATGTTGCCGCTGTCACCCGACGCGGCGACGAAGAAGCTCGCAGCGTCGGCGGTCTGATGCTGGATGCCTCGTTCGGTCCCGTGCGTCGCGTCAGCTATGCGGTGGAATCTGCGCGCGTTGAACAGCGTACCGACCTCGACAAGCTGGTGATCGACATCGAAACTAACGGTGCGATCGATCCGGAAGAAGCCGTGCGGTATGCGGCCCGGGTTCTGGTCGAACAGCTGTCTGTGTTTGCCGATCTCAAAGGCACTCCGGCGCTGATCGAAGAGAAGAAAGCCACACAGATTGATCCGGTGCTGCTGCGTCCGGTCGATGATCTGGAGCTGACCGTTCGTTCGGCCAACTGCCTCAAAGCTGAAAACATTTACTACATCGGCGATCTGATCCAGCGCACCGAAACGGAGTTGCTGAAAACCCCGAATCTGGGTCGCAAATCGCTGAACGAAATCAAGGAAGTGCTGGCCTCCCGCGGTCTTACGCTGGGGATGAAGCTGGAAAACTGGCCGCCTGCCGGCCTCGAAAAGGTTTAAGAGGGCATCATGCGTCATCGTCACGGTTTACGGAAACTCAATCGCACCAGTAGCCATCGTCTGGCAATGCTGCGCAATATGGCCAACTCGCTGCTGCGTCACGAAGCGATCAAAACCACATTGCCCAAGGCCAAGGAACTGCGCCGCGTGGTCGAGCCGATCATAACTCTGGGCAAGAAGCCGACTCTGGCCAATCGCCGCCTGGCATTCGATCGTCTGCGCGACCGCGAGAACGTGGTAAAGCTGTTCGAACTGCTGGGACCGCGTTACGCCAAACGTAACGGCGGCTACCTGCGCATCCTTAAATTCGGCTTCCGCAAAGGCGACAACGCGCCGATGGCGTATGTCGAACTGATGGATCGTCCGGAAGAGGCTGCTGAAGCCAAGACGGAAACGGCAGCTGCCTGATCACCGGCCGCACGTAAAAAAACCGGGTAAACCCCGGTTTTTTTACGTCGGAAATTTGTATAAAACCGTTTAAAAACAAATGCTTATATTTATTCCGGTTATTGCCGGCGACTGTTTCAGGTAATCAGAATCACCCGATAATCATTGACGTTGGTACGCGTCGCGCCGGTGACGACAAGGTCTCCGGTGGCTTCAAAAAAGCTGTAGGCATCATTGCCGTCCAGTAATGCCGCGGCGTTGATATGTTTGCGCGCAGCACGCTGCAGTGAATCCGGTGTCAGCAGGGCGCCGGCATTGTCTTCAGAGCCGTCGATGCCGTCGGTGTCGCCGGCCAGAGCATGGATGTTGGGCGCACCATACAGATCCAGTGCCAGGGAGAGCAGGAATTCGGCGCAACGTCCGCCGCGGCCTTTGCCGCGAACGGTGACCGTACACTCGCCCCCGGAAATCAACGCAACCGGTGGCTGCCACGGGGCATTATGTTCACGAACAGCGCGGGACAAGGCACCGTAAACCTTGGCGACTTCGCGCGCCTCACCGGTGACCGAGTCGCCGAGAATCGCCGGTGTAACACCCTTCGAGCGGAAGTAATCGGCAGCCGCCTGCAGCGATTGCCATGCCGTTGCAATGACCTTGTTCTGGGTCTTGGCAAACGCACGATCTCCGGCCTTGGGCGTTTCGGCGATTTCGCCGCGTTCACCACGCGCCAGATGCGCGGCGATCGCAGGCGGAGGCTGTACGCCGTAACGTTCCAGGATGGCGATCGCGTCCGCGTAAGTCGTCGGATCCGGTGCACAGGGCCCGGAAGCGATATGCGTCGGATCATCTCCTGTGACATCCGAGATGACCAGGGCCAGAACCGGTGCGCGTGATGCCGCAGCCAGCCTGCCGCCCTGAATTTGCGACAGGTGTTTGCGCACGGTGTTCATCGCCTGGATCGGTGCACCCGAATACAGCAGCTGTTTGGTGACCTGTTTCAGATCCGCCATCGAAACGCCATCCGCAGGCAGTGACAACAGGCTCGATCCGCCTCCGGAGACCAGTACCAGCAGCAGGTCCTGCGGCGTCAGTGTTTTGACCTTCTTGAGAATTTCCGCGGCAGCCTGCTCGCCGGCCGAGTCCGGCACTGGATGGCCGGCTTCAATCACGGTGATACGGTTGGTCAGCAGTCCGTGGCGATAACGCGTGATAACCAGACCGTCGAGCGGCGCCGCGGCCGGCCAGGATTGTTCGACGGCTAGTGCCATCGATGCTGCCGCCTTGCCCGCACCGATCACCAGCGTACGGCCTTTGGGTGGCGGCGGCAGGTGCGCAGGGAGAATGCGCTGCGGATCGGCCGCAGCGACTGCCGCGGCAAAACTGCCGGTGAGCAGTTCGCGCGCGGCCTCGGATTTCACACCAGCACCGTTTTCAGATGAACGCCGGTATGGCTGCCCGGGTTTGCTGCGATGGTTTCCGGCGGGCCTTCGGCAATGATCCTGCCGCCACCGCCGCCGCCCTCGGGACCGAGGTCAATGACCCAGTCGGCAGTCTTGATGACGTCGAGATTGTGTTCGATGACTACAATGGTATTGCCGTGGTCGCGCAGTCGGTGCAGCACGCGCAGCAGCAGGTCGGTGTCGTGGAAATGCAGGCCCGTTGTCGGTTCATCGAGGATGTACAGTGTGCGGCCGGTGTCGCGTTTGGACAGCTCCAACGCCAGCTTGACGCGCTGCGCCTCGCCGCCGGAGAGGGTGGTCGCACTCTGGCCCAGCGTGATGTAGCCGAGACCTACATCCATCAGCGTCTGCAGCTTGCGCGCCAGTGTTGGCACCGCGCTGAAAAACTCCAGCGCGTGTTCAACCGTCATCTCCAGTACTTCGTGGATGGTCTTGCCCTTGTAACGGATGTCCAGCGTTTCGCGGTTGTAGCGTTTGCCGTGGCAGGTGTCGCACGGGACATAGATGTCCGGCAGGAAGTGCATCTCGACTTTTAATACACCATCACCCTGACAGGCTTCACAGCGGCCGCCTTTAACGTTGAACGAAAAGCGTCCGGCGCCGTAGCCGCGCGCACGGGATTCCGGCACGCCGGCATACAGCTCGCGGATCGGCGTGAACAGGCCGGTGTAGGTTGCGGGATTGGAGCGGGGTGTCCGGCCGATCGGGCTCTGGTCGACATTGACGACCTTGTCGAAGAATTCCATACCTTCGATGGAGGCGCATGGCGCGGGTTCGACATTGCTGCCGTAAAGATCGCGCGCAGCCGACAGATAGAGCGTGTCGTTGACCAGGGTCGACTTGCCGGAGCCGGAGACGCCGGTGACACAGGTCAGCAGTCCGATTGGGATGCCCACCGTAACGTCCTTGAGATTGTTGCCGTGTGCACCCTTGATGACCAGCTGACGTTGCGGGTTAATGCGGTGTCGCAGCGCCGGCACGTCGATGCGCCGGCGTCCGGACAGGTACTGGCCCGTCAGCGATTCGGGGTGAGCGATGATTTCTGCCGGCGTACCTTCGGCGATGACGCAGCCGCCGTGTTCACCTGCACCGAGACCCATATCGACCACGTGATCGGCATGCATGATCGCATCGTGATCGTGCTCGACGACGATTACCGAGTTGCCGATGTCGCGCAACCGCTTGAGCATGTCGAGCAGCCGCGTATTGTCGCGCTGGTGCAGGCCGATCGATGGTTCATCGAGCACATACATCACGCCGGTCAGGCCGGAACCAATCTGGCTGGCGAGACGTATGCGCTGCGATTCACCGCCGGAAAGTGTGTCGGCCGAGCGGTCGAGCGACAGATAATCCAGGCCGACATCCACCAGAAAACGCAGGCGGTTGCTGATTTCACCGGCAATTTTTTCGGCGATGGCCTGTCGGGCACCGGTCAGTTTCAGATTGTCGAAGAAACGCATCGCGTCGCCGAGTTGCAGCGCGGACAGTGCGTAGATCGGCTGACGTGCTACCAGCACATGCCGCGCTTCGCGCCGCAGGCGTGTGCCCTGGCAGTCGGGGCACTGCTGGGTGTTCAGATACTTGGCGAGCTCTTCCTTGACCACCGGCGAGTCGGTTTCCTTGTGCCGCCGTTCGAGGTTGGGCACAACGCCTTCAAAGGCATGTTCCTTGACATAGGATTTGCCACGTTCGCCGACGTAGGTGAAGCGAATCGCGGTTTTGCCGGAACCGTAGAGCACTGCCTGACGCGCTTCTTCGGGCAGTTCGTTGAACGGCGCTTCGATGTCAAAGCCGTAATGGGCGGCCAGGCCCTGCAGCATCTGGAAATAGAACTGGTTGCGACGATCCCAGCCTTTGATCGCGCCTGCGGCGAGCGACATTTCAGGAAAAGCCGCGATGCGTTTAGGATCGAAGAAGGTGATCGAGCCCAGCCCGTCGCAGCGCTGGCAGGCGCCGGCCGGATTGTTGAACGAAAACAGCCGGGGTTCGAGTTCGGGCGACGCAAAGCCGCATTGCGGGCAGGCAAGGCGCGCCGAGAATGAATGTTCCTGGCCGCTGTCCATATCGACAGCTACGGCGCGACCGTCGCCATGACGCAGAGCGGTTTCAAACGATTCAGCAAGACGCTGCCGCAGTTCTTCGCGAACCTTGACGCGGTCAACGACAACATCGATGGTGTGTTTGGTGTTCTTTTTCAGCGCCGGCATGGCATCAATGTCGTGTACCTTGCCGTCGAGGCGTACACGCACGAAACCCTGCGCGCGCAGTTCATCGATCAGCGCCGACTGTTCACCCTTGCGGTCATTGACTACCGGGGCGAGGATCATCAGCTTGGTGTCCTCGGGCATCTGCAGCACGTGATCGACCATCTGTGCGACCGACTGTGCGGCAAGCAGTACATCATGTTCGGGACAGTGTGGTTCTCCGATACGCGCGTAAAGCAGGCGCAGGTAATCATGAATCTCTGTGACGGTTCCCACCGTCGAGCGCGGGTTGTGGCTGGAGGCTTTCTGCTCGATGGCAATTGCAGGAGACAAGCCTTCAATCATGTCGACGTCGGGCTTTTCCATCAGCTGCAGAAACTGCCGGGCGTAGGCCGACAGCGACTCGACGTAGCGGCGCTGGCCTTCCGCGTAGAGTGTGTCGAAGGCCAGTGAAGATTTGCCCGAACCGGACAGTCCGGTGATCACCACCAGCCTGTTGCGTGGCAGATCAAGACTGATGTTTTTCAGGTTGTGCGTGCGTGCGCCGCGTACGCGGATCTGCCCGGCGCCGACTGGCGGCAAAGGCATATCGGTTTGCGGTTTGGCCGGCAGGGCGACCAGTTTCGGCGGCGTTGAGCGCGCTGTCATGTCAGAGACCAAAGGTAAACCTGTTAATATACGCGCATAAGCAGTTACTCCCAACTGTTCCCCGGTTTTCGCCCCCAGATTTCCTTTTTCCGCCCCCCGCCCGTCCATGTCGTCGCGCAGCAAAATGACCCCGCTCGAATTGCGGGCCAGCATCGGTCTGTCCGGCATTTTCGGACTGCGGCTGCTGGGCATGTTCGTGATCCTGCCGGTGTTCGCGATTTATGCGGAACACCTGCCCGGCGGCGATAACCTGACGCTGGTCGGGCTCGCCATCGGCGCCTACGGCCTGACCCAGGCGCTGCTGCAAATTCCCTTTGGTTGGTGGTCTGACCGCTATGGCCGCAAGCCGGTGGTCTATATCGGGCTGGTGATATTCGCGGTCGGCAGTTTTGTCGCCGCACTGGCGCCGAATATCTATATGGTCATCTTCGGCCGCATGCTGCAGGGTGCAGGCGCGATTTCCGCCGCGGTCATCGCAATGACTGCCGACCTGACCCGTGAAGACCAGCGCGCGAAAGCCATGGCGATGATCGGTTCGACCATCGGTGTGGCGTTTGCGCTGTCGCTGGTGGCCAGTCCCTGGCTCAACAGTCTGATCGGCGTGCCGGGCATTTTTGCATTGACCGGCGTTCTCGCTTTGGGGGCGATGCTGGTGATGTGGCGTGTCATCCCGGACGCGCCGCAGGTGCCGCCGGCGCCCGGTCGCGCACTGAAGGATTTCTGGCATGTGCTGACCGATCCGCAGCTGGCACGGCTGAACTGGGGTATCTTCGCCTTGCATGCCGTATTGATGGCGCTATTCATCGTCGTGCCCTTCGGGCTGCGAGATGTCGGGCTGCCGGTCGGTTCGCACTGGCAGGTCTATCTTCCGGTGATGCTGGGATCGTTTGTGCTGATGATGCCTGCAGTATTGCAGGCGGGAAATCCGGTGTTGCTACGGCGCTGGTTCATTGTGTCGATCGCCATATTGCTGATTGCCCATTTGGCATTGCCCTGGCTGCAGGGCAGCGTCTGGCTTTTATCATTGTTTTTGCTGGCATTTTTTTCGCCCTTCAACGCGCTGGAAGCCATGTTGCCGACGTTGACGACACGTTTGGCGCCGGCCCATGCTAAGGGCACGGCGATCGGCCTTTACAGCACGATCCAGTTTTTCGGCACCTTCCTCGGCGCTTCTGCGGGCGGCGTGCTCTACAAGAACTGGGGGGCGGGTGCGGTGATCGGCTTCGACGTCGTGCTGCTGGCGATCTGGCTTATACTCGCCCTCGGCATGCGCGTGCCGCCTGTAAAAAACGCGTAAACGCCCCGGACGGCGGGCGCGTTACTGACACTAATTGATGCGTTCAAATCAAAAGGAAAACCGATATGGCATCCGTCAACAAAGTGATTTTGATTGGCAACCTCGGCAAGGATCCGGAAACGCGGTATCTGCCGAGCGGTGAAGCATTGACAAGTTTCAGTATCGCTACATCGGAGACCTGGAAGGACAAGACCAGCGGCGAGAAAAAAGAAGCGACTGAGTGGCACCGCATCAGCGCGTTTGGCAAGTTGGCCGAGATCTGCGGGGAGTATCTGCGTAAAGGTTCGCAGGTCTACATCGAGGGATCTTTGCGCACCCGGAAGTGGCAGGACAAAGAAGGCCAGGATCGTTATACGACCGAAGTCCGGGCGGATCAGATGCGAATGCTGGGCAGCCGGGGTGGTGGTGAAGGCGGCGGTGGAGGCGGTGGCATGCGTGAACCTGCCGCGGCGCCGAGTGGTGGCAGTTCCTCGAAGGCGCCGGCGAAGAAAAGCGGCGGCAGTTTCGACGACATGGATGACGACATTCCGTTTTAAGCCGTCATGTAAGTTTGTAAAAACCGGGCTCAGCCCGGTTTTTTATGACATCAGCCCGGAGCATCCAATAGACGGCGGGTGTGAGCGGCAATCACCGCCTCCTCATCGGTCGGGATCACGCAGACGGCAACCCGGCTGGCGGCAGTTGAAATGCGCAGGGCATTGCCGGCGTTAGCCGCGGGATCAATTTCGATGCCCAACCAGCTGAGTTTCGCGCAAATCTGCGCACGCACGGCAACGGCGTGTTCACCGATGCCGCCGGTGAAGACCAATGCATCCAGTCCTTCCAGCGCCGCGGCGAGCGCGCCGGTTTCCAACACTGCGCGATAGACGAATTGGTCCACGGCTTCTGTCGCGCGCGGATCGCTGCTGTCGAGCAGCGCACGCATATCGTTGCTGATGCCGGAAACCCCCAGTAGTCCGGATTGCCGGTAAAGCAGGTCTTCGACGGCTGCCGACGACATTTTGCGTTCATGCATCAGGTAAAAAATTACGCCCGGATCAATCGAGCCGCAGCGCGTGCCCATCACCAGTCCATTCAGCGTGCTGAAGCCCATGGTGGTGGCGATGCTGCGCCGCTGGTGCATGGCGCAGAGGCTGGCGCCGTTGCCAAGATGGGCAACGATGACCCGGCCGTCGGCGCGTGTACCCAATGCCGCCGGCAGCGCGCCGGCGATGTGTTCGTAAGACAGTCCGTGAAATCCGTAACGGCGCAGCCCCTGTTCGGTGACGGCGCGGGGCAAGGCGAAAGACTGGGCGACCGCAGGCTGGGTGCGGTGGAAGGCCGTGTCGAAGCAGGCGACCTGAGGAAGATCGGGGCGCAGTTTGCGCAGCGCCAGGATCGCCGCCAGGTTGTGGGGTTGGTGGAGCGGAGCCAGCGGCGCGAGGGCTTGCAACCCGCTGAGACTGGCCTCATCAATGAGGATGGGGGCGTCGTGGTGTTCTCCACCGTGCACCACTCGATGTCCGGCGCCGAGCAGCTGACTTGCGTAGCCACCGTCTTCCAGCCAGGCGAATAGCCAGCTCAGAGCGCCTTCATGGTCCAGCTCGCCCGGCGGCAGGACACCCGGCAGGGGGGCACGGTCGTTCCGTGCGGAGAAGGCTGGGGTGGAGCCGATGCCTGACACCGTGCCAAGGACCGTGCGTTGGAGCGGTTGGCCGGTGTTGAAAACGGCAAATTTGATGCTGGATGAACCGGCGTTGAGTACGAGAATCTGGCTGGACATGGCGGAATTTCCGGAAAAATTCTTTTTCTTCAATGAGCTACGTGACCCCTGATTGTGCCGCGAGTGTTGCGTTGCGCCAAGCGTGGCCGGGGGGGGCTTGAAAAGGGCCATGGAGCACCCCCACATCCCCGGAAAGTCAGTGTAACCGTCTAAGGTATAATGCTTTTTTAGCTTTTGGGGTGCGTCATGCCAATTTACGAATACCGTTGCGAAGCCTGCGGTTTCCAGAAAGAATTCCTCCAACGCATCAGCGATGCGCCGCTGAAGGACTGTCCGGAATGCGGCAAAAGCAGTCTTGCCAAAATGGTGACTGCAGCCGGTTTCCAGTTGAAGGGCAGCGGTTGGTATGCGACCGACTTCAAGAACAAGGGCGGCACCAAGCCGACCGAGTCGGCGAAAAAAGAAGAAACCAAATCAGAACAGCCTGCCTGCGGCACCGGCGCCTGTCCTGCCTCTAATTAATTGATGCAATAAGCGGCCGCAGGCGGTGTCAGCAAGCGCCGCCGCGCTGATCTTCGCCGCAAGCGCGCGGATTCCCTAATTGCGCCACGGCTCCCTTCATGTTCAAAAAATCTTCCATCAAGAGCTACATCATTACCGGCCTGCTGATCTGGGTGCCGCTGGTGATCACGCTATGGGTGCTCAATCTGCTGGTCGGCACTCTCGATCAGACGCTGCAGTTGCTGCCGCAGTCGTTCCTGACGGAAAGCTGGCTTGGCGTGCATGTGCCCGGCCTGGGAGTCATCCTGACGGTGCTGATCGTGCTGATCACCGGCATGATCACGGCGAATATGCTCGGACAGCGGTTGGTGCGCCTGTGGGAAGGCATTCTCGCGCGCATCCCCGTGGTCAGCTCGATCTACAACAGCGTCAAGCAGGTCAGTGATACGCTGTTTTCTGGAACCGGCCATGCCTTCCGCAAGGTACTGCTGGTGCGCTACCCGCATCCGCAGGCCTGGTCACTGGCGTTCCAGACCAATGTGCCGCCCGAGATTGCCAGCCGGCTACCAGAGGATCATGTCGCCGTGTTCATTCCGACGACCCCGAGTCCGGTGAACGGCTTTTATTTTTACGTACGGCGCGAAGATGTCATCGAGGTTGATATTCCCGTTGATGTCGCCTTCAAGTACATCGTATCGATGGGTGTGGTCGCAACCACAGTTAACCCGGCGAAATCCAGATAATCCACTGAAACCACAAAACCATGTCCATGCGCACCAACTACTGCGGTCTGATTGACCGCAAATACCTCGGCCAGAGCGTTTCGATTTGCGGCTGGGTGCACCGTCGCCGCGATCACGGCGGGGTGATTTTTATTGACCTTCGCGACCGTGAAGGCCTGGTGCAGGTTGTTTGTGATCCCGATCGCGCCGAGACCTTCCAGGTTGCCAACAGCCTGCGCAATGAATTCGTGGTCCGCATAGAAGGCCAGGTCCGTGAGCGGCCGGCAGGCACGGTGAACAGCAATCTGGTCAGCGGCGAAATCGAAGTGCTGGCGACGGGAATGGAAGTGCTGAATGCGTCGCAGACGCCGCCGTTCATGATGGACGATGAGCAGTTGTCGGAAAACGTCCGTCTGCAGTACCGCTTCCTCGATCTGCGTCGCCCGCAGATGCAGAAAAACATGCGCCTGCGTCACCAGGCGGCGCGCGCCGTCCGCAATTATCTCGACGATAACGGTTTCATCGACATCGAAACCCCGATGCTTTACAAGTCCACGCCCGAAGGCGCACGCGAATTCCTGGTGCCTTCGCGCATGCATGATGGTCAGTTCTATGCGCTGCCGCAGTCGCCTCAGCTGTTCAAGCAGCTGCTGATGGTGGCCGGTTACGACCGTTATTACCAGATCGTGAAGTGTTTCCGCGACGAAGATCTGCGCGCCGACCGCCAGCCCGAATTCACCCAGATCGATATTGAAACGTCTTTCCTCGGCGAGCGTGAAATCCAGGACCTGATGGAGGGCCTGATCCGCAAACTGTTCAAGTCGGTGCTCGATGTCGAGCTCGGCGATTTCCCGCGGCTGACCTATGCCGAAGCGATGTCTAAATACGGTTCGGACAAACCCGACCTGCGCGTGAAACTGGAGCTGACCGAACTGAGCGACCTGATGGCGCAGGTTGAATTCAAGGTGTTCAAGCAGGCGCTGGCGCTGAAGGACGGCTGCATTACTGCGCTGCGGGTGCCCGGCGGCGCTGCGCTGTCACGAAAGGAAATTGACGAATACACAGCCTTTGTTGCTATTTACGGTGCCAAGGGTCTGGCCTATATCAAAGTCAACGATGTGACCAAGCTCAATGAAGAGGGGCTGCAGTCGCCGATCGTAAAGTTCCTGCCGCAGCCTGTGCTCGCAGAAATCCTCAAGCGCACCAACGCTGCCAACGGCGACCTGATTTTCTTCGGCGCTGATCGCCGCAAGGTGGTATGCGACGCGCTGGGTGCATTGCGCGTCAAGGTTGGTCATGAAAAAGGCCATGCCCAAGCCGGCTGGCGTCCGTGCTGGGTCATTGATTTCCCGGCATTCGATTACAACGAAGAAGAACAGCGCTGGGTCGCCGCGCATCATCCCTTTACTGCGCCCAAGGACGATCACCTCGGCCTGCTGCAGACCGACCCGGGCAAGGTGCTGGCCAAGGCCTATGACGTTGCGCTGAACGGATGGGAAATCGGTGGCGGTTCGGTGCGTATCCATCGTGCCGAAGTACAGTCGCAGGTGTTCGCAGCGCTGGGCATTTCCCCGGAAGATGCGCGTGCCAAGTTCGGCTTCCTGCTTGATGCACTGTCCTACGGCGCGCCGCCGCACGGCGGCATTGCTTTCGGTCTCGACCGTTTGGTCACGCTGATGACCGGTGCCGAATCGATCCGCGAAGTGATCGCTTTCCCGAAAACGCAGCGCGGCCAGGATCTGATGGTGGAAGCGCCGAGCCCGGTCACCGAAAAACAGCTGCGCGAGTTGCATATCCGCCTGCGCGCCGCCAATCCGGCGGCCTGAACGGCGCCGGTTTTCGCATACGCTGCGGCCTCAGGCATGCGCAAGTCGCTGAAGTCGCTGTTATTGCTGGCGGCGTTGCTCATCGCGTCTCCGGCGCTGGCACGCGGGGACTGGTCTTCGCAGGGTATCCGTCTGCAGGAGCTGCCTGATGAGGCGCAGCAGACCATGCAGTTGATCCAGCGCGGCGGCCCCTATCCCCACGAGCGCGACGGCATTACTTTCGGCAATTATGAAAAACAGTTGCCTGTAGCGCCGCGCGGCCATTACCGCGAATACACCGTGATCACGCCGGGTATCAATCACCGCGGCGCGCGCCGCATCGTCGTCGGTTGCGAACGGCAACAGACGCTGATCAGATCGTCCAGCCTGTTGTCGTTGCCGCAATGCCGTGACGGGGGCAGCTTCTATTACACCGCGGATCATTACCGTTCCTTCCGGCGGATCACCGAATGAAATCCATCCTTCCATCCACAGAACACAACGGGCTGTATCAGGCGCCTGCGGATGCCGCGCCGCTGCGCCGTGCCGTGCGTGATGCCGGCCTGTGCTGGCATGTCGTCGATCTGCAGCGTGCACGGGGTAAGCGCGCGCTGTTCACGGCATTTGCGCGCGAATTTTCTTTCCCGACGACTTTTGGCGGGAACTGGGATGCGCTGGCTGATGCGCTGCAGGACCTGTCTTGGCGTACGGAGCCGGGGCGTATTGTCTTGCTGCGCGGACTGGATGCGTTTGCTTCAGCGGCACCGGATGATCAGGCCATGCTGCACGAAATACTGTCGGCGACGGCGCTGTACTGGAGGGGCCGCAAACGCTTGTTTATCGTGTTGGCGTCTGAAGATGCGGGCTGGCCGGCGTGGCCGCAGTCATGAATTACAAGCAGCCAGTTTCCGTGCTGGTGCTGGTGCATACGGCTGATTTACAGGTGCTGCTACTGGAGCGCGCAGACCGTCCCGGTTTCTGGCAATCAGTGACCGGCAGTCAGGATCCCGGAGAGACGCTCGCCGAAACGGCGCGGCGCGAACTGGCGGAGGAGACCGGTATCCAGGTCGACCCTGAGGGGCTGGTCGACTGGAAGCTGCAGAATCAATATGAAATTTACCTGCACTGGCGCCATCGTTATGCACCGGGTGTTACCCACAATACGGAACATGTTTATGCGTTGACCCTTCCTGCAGTGCGGGATGTGGTGCTCGCTCCACGCGAACACCTGGCCTGGCAGTGGCTTCCGTGGCGCGAAGCGGCGGATCGCGTGTTTTCATTGAGCAATGCCGAGGCGATTCGCCAGTTGCCGCAGCGTGTTGCACTGCGTGATGAATAAACCGGGTTTGGCAGGGGAATTTGAGTCGGGTTTTTCTGTCAAAATACGGTAATAATTGGTGTTTTCCCCGCAGCATGATGATCTGGAAAAGGGCCGGATGATGGAAGCGCAAACGATCACGTTCGAAGGTTTCAAACCGCTGGATGATGCTGCCTGTGAAGAGCGCATTGTTGCCGCGCGCCGCAAACTGGGCGACCGCGCCGTGCTGCTCGGCCATCATTACCAGCGTGCCGACGTTTACAAACATGCCGAACTGACTGGCGATTCGCTGCAGCTCGCCAAGCTGGCATCGAAGACAGAAGCCGAATACATCGTGTTCTGCGGTGTGCATTTCATGGCTGAAGTCGCCGATATTCTTTCGCGGCCGACACAGAAAGTGATCCTGCCCGACCTCAATGCCGGTTGTTCGATGGCGGATATGGCCAGCCTGAGCAAGGTCGAGAGGGCCTGGCGTGAACTGTCGGAAGTGCTGAATCCCGATGAAACCATCACCCCGATCACCTATATCAACTCCGCCGCTGACCTGAAGGCCTTCTGCGGAGAACACGGCGGCATCGTCTGCACCTCGTCGAACGCGCGGCAGATCCTCAGCTGGGCTTTCGGCCGCCGCGAAAAAGTACTGTTTTTCCCCGACCAGCATCTGGGCCGCTGGACCGGTTATCTGATGGACATTCCTCTGTCGGAAATGCTGGTTTGGGATCCGGATCTGCCGATGGGCGGGCTGACTCCGCAACAGATCAAGATGGCCAAGGTGCTGCTGTGGAAGGGGCACTGCTCGGTGCACCAGATGTTCCAGGCGCAGCACATCCTGCGATGGAGGCAGCAGCATCCGAGCGGCATGGTGATCAGCCATCCAGAGTGCAATTTCGAGGTCTGCAAGCTGTCGGATTACGTCGGCTCGACCGATTACATCATCAAGACCATCGCCGCGAGCGCGCCGGGTTCGCGCTGGCTGGTCGGCACCGAGCTCAATCTGGTCAACCGCATGGCGGCCGAATTCAGTTCCCAAGGGAAATCGGTGCAGTTCATGGCACCGACGGTTTGCATGTGTTCGACGATGCAGCGTATTGATCCGCAACACCTCGCCTGGTCGTTGGAAAACTTGGTTGCCGGCAAAGTGGTGAACCAGATCAAAGTGCCTGCCTACGAAGCCGAACTGGCGCGCATTGCGCTGGATC
The DNA here is from genome assembly GCA_947465215.1 of Betaproteobacteria bacterium. Taxonomy (GTDB): domain Bacteria; phylum Pseudomonadota; class Gammaproteobacteria; order Burkholderiales; family SG8-41. The sequence continues at coordinate 28,171 of CANHZX010000004.1, forward strand.
GCATGCTTGCCATTTCTTGAGCCGGGTATGACCGCCATCGCGCCGCTGCAACTGAGCGTCGCGACCTACAACATCCACAAGGGTTTTCCTGCAACGCCGCTGTTCGCGCGGCGTCCGGCTTTGCATGCCCTGCGCGAACAGCTCCAGGCCCTGAACACCGATATCGTGTTTCTGCAGGAGGTTGTCGGCGTACACACCGGGCATGCAGCCCGTCATGCCGACTGGCCCGCGGAATCGCAGTACGAATATCTGGCGGACCAGCTGTGGCAAAGCCATGCCTACGGCAAAAATGCCGTCTACGATGCAGGTCATCATGGCAATGCGCTGCTTTCTCGGTACCCGATCACCCGCTGGGATAACGAAGACGTCTCGACACACCGTTTTGAGCGCAGAGGCCTGTTGCACTGTGAAATCGACATTCCGGAATGGAAGCAGAAGCTGCATTGCGTCTGCGTTCATCTGGCGCTGACCGCGCGTGGTCGCGGTCGCCAGCTTGAACTGCTGCGCCAGCGCATCGAGCGGCTTGTGCCGGCTAATGCGCCGCTGATTGTTGCCGGCGATTTCAACGACTGGTACTGGCGTCATCGGGCAACCCACGAACTGGCGCATCCGCTGAATATGCATGAAGTGTTCGAATTGTCCGGCGGTTCACCGGCGCGCAGTTTCCCCGCCATGTTGCCGCTGCTGCGGCTGGACCGGATTTATGTGCGTGGTTTCAGTGTGCGCGAAGCACGCGTTCATCATGGCAGGCAGTGGGGGCGTGTTTCCGATCACGCCCCTCTGACGGCACAACTGGAACGACTGCCGGACTGATCAGTAGCGGTAGTCGTATCCCGGCGGCGGGGCATAACGTCCCGGACCCGGATGGCGCGGCGCCGGTGCAGGAACTGAATAGACCGGTGCCACGGCAACATTGTCGCTGCCTATCACGCCGACACCGATGCGTACCGTGGGTCCCGGATCGTAGGGCAGGGTCGTGCTGACGTCGCGGCCGTTGTAGTGATACACCACGGTATATCCGCGCGTGGTTTCGCGAACGGTTTCCACCGTGCGACAACGCTGGACAGACGTCTCGGCAATCATGCGGTTGTCGACGCGATCACCGGCAACGGCGCCGACGATGGCACCGGCTGCAGCTGCGGCGGTGCGGCCGTTGCCCTGGCCCACCTGGGCGCCGAGCAGACCGCCGGCGGCGCCGCCGACCACCGAACCGGCCATTGAGCGGTCGCTGTCGGGATTCGACACGCGGTCGCCGACGATCGCGCCTGCGATTGCACCGGCCGCCGTGGCAGCATCACGTCCGCTACCGCGACCTACGGTGCTGCCGAGCAGGGCTCCGGCAACGCCGCCGATGATCGGCCCCATGACACTACGTTCGGCCTGCGGCGCTCGTGGCGGAGGTGCTTCGGTTGTGCATTCCTGGCGCGGCTCACGTACGCGTTCGATGATCGGTGTCGCCGAAACCACGCGGGCGGTGTCGGTGTAATCCGCAGCCTGCGCCGGCAATGCGGCGAGGACAGCTGCAACGAGGGGTAGACGGGACAGTCGGATGCTCAACATGTTGATGCTCCTGTTTATATTCATCAGCCGGCGGCGGTAATGCCGGTTCCGGATGCGATAATTAAAACGCAGGCCTTGCGCCGTCGCAGTAACCGTTACAGATATTTACAACGTTGCTTTTTAATGATCAGCGGCCTTCCTGAATGTTTTTAAGTATCTGAATTTATTGATAAATATGAATATGTTTCTTACCGGAAGCAACGATGACCGCTGAACACGCACGCGCGGCTGCAGCGCAGGCTCCGAAGCCGCCGGCCGGTACCGGCCGCGACTGGCGTGTGGTGCCGATGCTGTTGCCCTATCTGTGGGAATACAAATGGCGCGTCGTGATTGCGCTGGTGTTTCTGGTCGCCGCCAAACTCGCTAACGTCGGTGTGCCGCTGGTGCTGAAGGACATCGTCGATGGACTGGATTCATCGAAGGCGGTGCTGGTGTTGCCGCTGGCGCTGCTGGTGGCTTACGGTACGCTGCGCATGTCGACGGTGCTGTTTGCGGAACTGCGCGACGTGGTGTTCATGCCGGTGACGCAGCGTGCGGCGCGTCGGATCGCGCTGGCCGTATTCCGTCATCTGCACGCCTTGTCACTGCGTTTCCATCTCGACCGCCAGACCGGCGGCATGTCCCGCGACATCGAACGCGGCACACGCGGCATCTCGACGCTGCTGTCGTTCATGCTGTTCTCGATCATTCCGGTGATCCTCGAGTTCGTGCTGGTTGCCGCCGTACTGTTTGCGAAATTCGACTGGCGTTTTGTTGCGGTCACATTTGCCGCGGTGATTGTCTATATTGCTTTTACTATCGGCATTACTGAATGGCGTACCGCGATCCGCAAGCGCGCCAACGAGCTCGACTCGAAAGCAAATACCCGCGCCATCGACAGCCTGCTCAATTACGAGACGGTCAAGTATTTCAACAACGAAGATTTCGAGGCGCGCCGTTACGACGACAGCCTGCAGCGCTACGAAGTGATGGCAGTGCGCAACGAGGCCTCGCTTGGCCTGCTCAACGTCGGCCAAGCGGCGATCATCGCCGTGGCAGCCACAGCGCTGATGGTGTTGTGTGCACAAGGGGTTGTCGGGCGCGAACTTTCCATCGGTGATCTGGTGCTGGTTAACGGCCTGCTGATCCAGTTGTACATCCCTCTCAATTTTCTCGGGATGGCCTATCGCGAGATCAAGCAGGCGCTGGTCGATATGGAGCGCATGTTCGGTCTGCTGGAGCAGAATCGCGAGGTGGACGACGCGCCTGATGCGGCTGAATTGCCTGAAGGGCCGGCGGCAGTGCGTTTTGAATCCGTCGATTTCGGCTACGACCCGCGGCGGCAGATCCTCCACGGTATGTCATTCGAAATCCCGCCCGCGGCAAAAGTGGCGGTAGTCGGCTCCAGCGGCGCCGGCAAATCGACGCTGGCCCGTTTGCTGTACCGCTTTTACGATGTCACCGGCGGTGCAGTCCGTATCAGCGGGATTGATCTGCGAAAGATCAAGCAGACCAGTCTGCGCGGCGCGATTGCCATCGTGCCGCAGGACACCGTGCTGTTTAACGACACGATTCACTACAACATCCAGTACGGACGCCCGGCGGCGAACGAGGAAGAGGTTATTGCTGCCGCCAAAGCGGCGCATATTCATGACTTCATTGTCAGCCTGCCCGACGGTTACAACGCCATGGTCGGTGAACGTGGGCTCAAGCTTTCCGGTGGGGAAAAGCAGCGGGTCGCGATTGCGCGTGCCATCTTGAAAAACCCGCGGATCATGATTTTTGATGAAGCCACCTCAGCGCTGGATTCGCGTACTGAGCAGGCGATTCAGCGCGAGTTGAATGCGATCGCACAAGGCCGCACGACGCTGGTGATTGCCCACCGCCTGTCGACGGTGATGGATGCGGACGAGATACTGGTTCTCGAGCAGGGTCGGATCATCGAGCGCGGTCGCCATGCCGACTTGCTGTTACGGGGTGGTGCTTACGCGCAAATGTGGGCCCTGCAGCAGCAGGAGGCGGCGCGAGAGGGCGAGATCAGCCCAGTGCCGGAAACGCGATAACGATGCGCGTACCGCGGCTGTGGGTGCCGTTGCAGATTGTGGCGGTGGCGCCGTGGCCCTGCGCGATTTCGCGGACGATGGCCAGACCCAGGCCGCAGCCCGCCGGCGAGCCACCGGCGCTGCGGTAGAAACGCTCGAAAACCCGTTCGCGTTCCTCTTCCGGAATGCCGCAGCCATCGTCTTCGACTTCGAGGGTTGCGAGACTGTCTTCTTTCAATACGCGCACTGTGACGTGACCACCCGAAGGGGTGTAATTGAGTGCGTTGTCGATCAGGTTATTGAGCAGTTCCCGCACCAGGAAGGGATCGCCGCTGATGTCAGCATCCACCGAGGTGTCGTCAAAGCCGAGATCAATTGCGCGGTTCAATGCTCGCGGTACCCATTCTATGGTGGTCTCGCGGGCCAGTGCGGCCAGATTGATGCGCTCACGCATCACGCTGCGGTGTGATCCCGGTTCGGCACGTGCCAGCGTAAGTAATTGATTGACCAGCCGTGCCGCATGATCTGCCGCGGCGTGCACCTGCTGCAGTGACGCTTTGGCCTCGCCGTCATTGACCTGCCGCAACGCCAACTCGGTTTGCGTCTTCAGCGCCGCCACCGGTGTGCGCAGCTGGTGCGCGGCATCGGCGATGAAGCGCTGCTGGGCGGCGAGCCCGGCACTGAGTCGCGACAGCAGATCGTTCATCGCATGCACCAGCGGACGCACTTCATACGGCGTGTTGCTGTCGCGGATGGGGCTGAGATCGACGTGGGATCGGTTTTCTATTTCGCTGCGCACCGAGGTCAATGCACGCAGACCCAAACCCACGCCCAGCCAGACCGCCATCGCCGCGAGGATCACCAGGACCGCTTGGGGCACCATCATCCGCAGCATGATCTGCCGGGCAAAGTCGTCGCGCAGACTGGTTTTTTCCGCGACTTGGACGATGATGGAGCCTTTGCCTGAGCCGGGGCGCACGGGAACGCGCAAGGCCACTGCGCGAATCGGCTCGTTGCGATACATCGCGTCGTAGTAAGTGACGCGGTCTTCCTTGGCTTCCTCCGGCGGATCCGGCAGATCGGGGTCACCGGTAATGTATTCGCCGACGGGGCCGTTGGCGCGGTAATAGAATCGGCCCTGTTCGCCGGAGATCAGCATTTCGATGACCGATTGTGGCAGGTCGAGGTAGAGCTGGTTGTTGGCTTCGCGTACGTTGCGGCCGAGGTCCAGTGCAGTATCGAGCAGCGCGCGGTCGTAGTTGAGATTGACGAAGCCGCTGGCGACATCGTGGTCGATCATCGTGCTCATGATCCACAGCGCCAGTAACGGTGCGCTGACCCACAGCAACAGCCGGCTGCGCAGCGTGCGCAGCTTAGTCATTGGCGGCCTTTTCCAGCAGATAGCCCAGGCCGCGGATTGTGCGAACACTGACGCCCGCGGGTTCCAGCTTCTTTCGCAGGCGATGCACATAGACCTCGATGGCATTGGCGCCAACTTCCTCACCCCAGCCGTAAAGCTGCTCCGCCAGCTGTTCCTTGCTGACCACGCGGCCAACACGCAGCATCAGCACTTCCAGAACACCAAGTTCACGCGCCGACAGATCTAGCGGCGTGCCTTTGATGGTGGCGCGCCGTCCCGCAGTGTCCAGACTGAGGTCACCGTGAATCAGTTCCGCCCCGCCGCCGGACTGGCCGCGGCGGATCAACGCACGCACGCGGGCTTCCAGCTCCGGTAAGTCATAGGGCTTGGTCAGATAGTCGTCGGCTCCGAGGTCCAGCCCCTTGACGCGGTCTTCCAGGGCGTCTCGGGCAGTGAGCATCAGCACGGGGGTTTTGGATCCCTTGCGGCGCATCCGCCGCAGCACTTCGTAACCGTCAACCTTGGGCAGGCCGATATCGAGGATGACGGCGTCATATTCCTGGGTAGCCAGCATGTGGTCGGCCTGTTCCCCGGTTTCGGCGTGATCGACGGCGTAATCGGCCGCTTTCAGAGCCTTGATCAGGCCGTCAGCAAGAATCGGGTGGTCTTCAATGACAAGCAAACGCATGGCGGGGCCGGTGGGTGATCTGCAGGACCCCCATGATACTGGCGCGCAGGCCCTGCTGCGATGGTTAGTCCCGGTGATATGTAAGTTTGCTGTAAGGGCGGGCGGCTACCGTGTTTTACGGCACGGCGTAATGAAGAGCAGTGTTGCGATTCATTTGCAGTGTTGTTTTTTTCCTCCTCGGAGGCCTGTTAACTGCGGTGACCTGTGCTGAGCGGGTGATTGCAAGGCCTCTTTAAGCTCCGCCCGGACCGCTCAAGCGGTCCCAGCGGAGTTTTTTTTGGCTGGTGCCGCCGGCACCCGATGCGATAAACGGGTTGAAAATAATGACGTAAGGCTGTATTTTCCAAGGGTTTTTAACAAAGACTCTTTCAGGGATTTTATGGCGCGTTGGCTTGTGGCGGTCCTGGTGGCCTTGATGGCGGTGGCTCCGGTATTTGCGGAGTCCCCGGAACGCACGGCGCGCAAGGTCAAATCTGCCGTTGCCGGTCGCGATCACGCCCCGGAACTGAAGTCTTCCGCCGCACTGGTGATTGACCAGACCGACGGCCGGCCGTTGTTTGCCAAGAACATCGACAACGTGGTGCCCATCGCATCCATCACCAAGCTGATGAATGCCATGGTGGTGCTCGATGCCGGTCTGCCGATGGACGAGCGCATCGCTATCAGTGAAGCGGATAAAGACACGATCAAGGGCACCCGATCGCGCCTCAATATCGGCACCGTGCTCACCCGCCGCGAACTGCTGCAGCTTGCGCTGATGGCTTCCGAGAACCGTGCTGCTGAGGCACTGAGTCGCGTCTATCCTGGCGGCAACCGGTCCTTTGTCGCCGCGATGAACCAGAAAGCTGTGGAGCTGGGCATGTGGCGAACACGCTTTGTCGACGGCACCGGCCTGTCCAGCGACAATGTATCGACGGCGCAGGACCTCACCAAGATGGTGGCTGCGGCCTACAAATATCCGCTGATCCGCGATTTCTCCACCGATACCGGACTTATCGTCCAGAGCACGCGCGGCCGCAGTGTGAATTATCACAACTCCAACCGGCTGGTCGGCAGTCCGCAGTGGGACATCGGCCTGTCGAAGACCGGCTACATTTCCGAGGCCGGTCGTTGTCTGGTGATGCAGGCGAAGATCGCCAATAAGCCCGTGATCATCGTGCTGCTCGATTCCTGGGGGAAAATGACCCGCATTGGCGACGCCAACCGCATCAAACGCTGGATGGAAACCCGCTCTCCCGGACATACCGCGGGCTGAGGCCTACGGCGCCGCTTAGGCCATGTCCTGACATGGGTATCAGCCAATCTCCGACGTTTGTGGATCTGCATCCGGCAACGGACCGTTTTCTCGACGATGTACAGTCCGGGCTGGCGCGCACCCCCAAGTCGCTGTCCCCGAAATATTTCTACGATGACCGCGGCTCCGCGCTGTTCGAGGCAATCTGCGGGCTTCCCGAGTATTACCCGACGCGTACTGAACTCGCGCTGATGCGTGAGCATGTGGTCGCGATGGCTGCCAGTCTCGGGTCAAGCAGTCTGTTGATTGAGTTCGGCAGCGGCGCGGGCATCAAAACCGAAGTATTACTGCAGGCAATGCAACCCGCAGCTTATGTCGCGGTAGACATCTCGTCCGCTGCGCTGCGTGCGGCCGCCGACCGCCACGCTGCAATTTTTCCCGGCATACCCATGATTGCCGTCTGCGCGGACTATATGCAGCCGCTGGAGATTCCGGGGCTCTCGGCGTTCTCGGCATCACGCCGCGTGATTTATTTTCCCGGCTCTACCATTGGCAATCTGACTCTGGACGAGGCGCGGGGTTTTCTGCGTGACGCACGCCGACTGGCCGGTCCGGGTGGCGCGATGCTGATCGGCGTTGATCTCAAAAAAGATCCGGCGGTGCTGCATGCCGCCTATAACGATGCGCAGGGCGTCACGGCCGCATTCAATGTGAACCTGCTCGAGCGCATCAATCGCGAACTGGGTGCTGATTTTGAAGTGGCGAAGTTTCGTCACATCGCTTTTTATGACGCAGTCGCCGGGCGCATTGAAATGCATCTGGAGAGCCAGTGCGCACAGTCGGTTTCGGTGAGCGGGCGCAGGTTTGCATTTGCTGCCGGCGAACGCCTGCATACCGAAAACTCCTGCAAATATTCGGTCGATGAATTCCGGCAGCTGGCGCAGTCGGCAGGATTCCGCGCACGCCAGGTCTGGAGTGATCCGCAGCAGTATTTTGCAGTGCATCTGCTGGAAACCTGAGCACGACCGATAGTCACCATGCGGAATGGCGGCGTCTGAAGCAGCATTACATCCCGAATACTCACTGCAGGAACCCGTTGTCCGCCTGAATACAGTGTGGAATGTCGAGCTGGTTTCAAGTCGGGCAATGCTAAACTCGTACGCCTGTTGTTGATTTTCCGGCGCAGCGCAAATTTCCGATGGCCATATATCTCACGCTGGTGGTGATTGTCCTCAATCACATTGCTTTCGGCGGCAGCCGGGTGGTGGTGTCGCTGTTCGCACTGGAATCGGGTGCGACACAGATGCAGGTCGGTTTCCTGATGGCGTTGTATGCGCTCTGTCCGATGCTGTTTGCGATTGCCATTGGAAAGCTTGCGGACCGGGTCGGGCCGCGGCTGCCGATGCTGCTCGGCAGTACAGGCCTGGGCATAGCGCTGCTGCTCAACGTGTTGTGGCCGACGCTGACCACGCTTTATGTAGCGTCCTTTCTGCTCGGTTCTTCATTCCATTTCTTTTTTGTCACGGTTACCGGCGTCGCCGGCGGCATCGGCGGCCCGGAAAACCGCTCGCGCAATTACGCGATTGTCAGCCTCGGGTTTTCCGGTGCGGGTTTCATCGGACCACTGATCGCCGGGTTTTCGATTGATTACTTGGGGCACTTGAAGACCTTCATGATCCTCGCGGCCTTCACCGTGATTCCGATTCTGATGCTGTTGCGCAATCCCGGTTTCCTGCCCGGAGCCGCGAAAGCTTCCGGGGGTCCCGGCGGCGGTGCGATGGAACTGTGGCGCGCGCCGAAGCTGCGCAACACTTTCATCGCCAGCGGGTTTATCTCCGCTGGCTGGGATCTGTTCAATTTCTATATGCCGGTCTACGGCCACGGTATCGGCCTGTCGGCATCGGCGATCGGCATCATCCTCGGCACTTTTGCGCTGGCGACTTTCGTGATCCGTTCCGTGCTGCCCTGGCTGATCAAGCGGACCAGCGAAGTGCAGGTGCTGATTTATGCGATTTTTGTCGCCGCTTTCGCTTTCACGCTGTTTCCGTTCTTTTCACATCCTGTCGCGCTGGGCGCGGTGGCCTTCCTGCTTGGACTGGGCGTAGGTTGCGGTCAGCCGATGTCGATGTCGCTGATTTATGCGCTGGCCCCGAAGGGGCGCGCATCCGAAGCCGCCGGCGTACGGGTGACCGTGAACAACTTCACCCATCTGGTGATTCCGCTGCTGTTCGGTACCATTGGCTCCGCTTTCGGTTACGCGCCGGTGTGGCTGGCCAACTCGGCGCTGCTCAGCATTGGTGGCTGGCTGGTGCGGCGCAGTCGCGACTGATAAAGCAGCGCCGGAAGTTGCGACCGGTTAGCGGACGATGATGGTCACGCTGAAGTCCCCCCGCAGCAGACTAACTGCATAACCACGCTCGGCACTGCTCAGCAATTTCTGGAACTCGGCAATTGTTTGTGTGCGCCGGCGGTTCACCGCGTAGATGATGTCCCCGGGGCGGAAGCCGGCTTGGAAGGCACGGCTGCCGGCGTCGACCGCGGCCACCACAATACCGCCGCCGTTGAGGCGTTCGAACAGCGGGCTGCCGCGTTCGATTTCAACCACGCGCATGCCCGGCAACTGTGCGATCGCCAGCATTTCGCCATTGCCTGCAGGCTGCGGCGGTGCGATACGTGTACGGATGCGTTGAGTGCCGCCTTCGCGTGCCACTGTCATGTCGACCTCTTCGCCGACCGGCGTCAGTCCCAGGCGGGCACGCAGGTCCGACGGGCCGCGCACCGTGCGCCCGTTGAGCGCAGTGACCACATCACCTTTGCGCAAGCCTGCTTTTTCGGCCGGCGATCCCGATTCGATGTTGGCAATCAGCGCACCGTCGAGCGAAGGAAGCTTCAGCCGGCGCTGCGCGTCCGGCGGTACATCCGCCATTTCGATACCCAGCCGGCCGCGGCGTACTTCGCCGTAGCGGACGATCTGTTCCATCACCGAACGTGCCATCACCGAGGGCACGGCAAAACCGATACCGACGTTGCCGCCGGCCGGTCCGATGATGGCGGTGTTGATGCCGATCAGTTCCCCGCGCAGATTGACCAGCGCGCCGCCGGAGTTGCCGGGATTGATCGAGGCGTCGGTCTGAATGAAATCTTCGTAACCCTCGACCGAAAGCCCGCTTCGGCCCAGCGCGCTGACGATGCCCGAAGTCACAGTCTGGCCGATGCCGAAGGGGTTGCCGATGGCCATGACATAGTCGCCGACCTGCAGCATGTCGGAGTCGCCGATGCGCAGTGCGCTGAGGTTTGGTGCGCTGATCTGCAGCACGGCGATGTCGGTGCCGGGGTCGGTGCCGATCAGTTTGGCGGGGAACTGGCGACGGTCTTTCAGTGTGATCAGGACCTGCTCGGCGTCCTTGATCACATGATTGTTGGTCAGGATGTAACCGCGTGAGGCGTCAACGATGACGCCGGAGCCCGCCGCCTGTTCCTTGCGCTGCGGTTTGTCGGGCAGATTGAAAAAGCGGCGGAAGAACGGGTCGCGGAACAGCGGGTTGTCTTCCATCGGCGCACGCGTCATCACCGATACGTTGACCACGGCCGGTGTTACCTGATTGACTAGTGGCGCCAGCGTCGGCAGCCCGCGCACATCGGGTGCCGCCGTCTGCGCCAGGGCTCCCACCGGCAGCAGTGCGGCGGCCAGGGTCCACAACACACCCGGCTTCAGGAGGTTATTTAAAAACAACGAGATGAGATTCATGGTCGGCATGCTTTACAAGATGGGCGCTGCGCCCGTCATTTTCAAGCTGCCGATGATAATCCCGCTGCGGCCGCGGCGTATGGCCGCAGCACGCTTATTTGAGGATCTTGAACAGGTTGTTGAAGCTGTCCGTCCACAACCGCAGCCCGGGGATTTCGCCGATCGGCTGTTTGGTATCGGCAATGCGCGCATGGGCCAGTGCTTTTTCGCTGCGTGACACCAGCACCCAGTCGGTCTTGGCGAAATCCGAGCCGTCTTCCGGATCGTCGCTGATCAGCACGGTGTGCAGGCCGTTTTCATCGGCGATGCGTTTCACTACGGGGGCTAGGTGCAGGAAGCGGTTGGTGACGTGGAAGGCAATGACGCCGTCCTGTTTCATGTTCTTCAGATAGACTCCCATCGCCTGGTGCGTCATCAGGTGGGTTGGGATGGAGTCGCTGGAGAAGGCATCGATGGCGAGTACATCGTAGTTCTGGGGCGTTTCGCGTTCCATTGTCAGGCGCGCATCGCCGAGTAGGTTTTCAATTTTTGCGGGCGTCGAAGTCAGGTAGGTGAACTCCTTCATCGCGACGTCGATGACCTGCGGATTGATTTCATAAAAGCGGTAGCTGTCGCCCTTGCGGCCGTATACCGCCAGCGTGCCGGCACCGAGGCCGACTACGCCGACATTGATGGCGGCAGCACCTTCGCGTTTGACGCTGATGATGCGGCCGATGCCGGAGTCGGGTCCGTAATAGGTGGTCGGCTGCTGCTGTTTTTCCGGTAGCAGGAACTGCTCGCCGTGCATGATCACTCCGTGCATCAGACGGCGCGTGCCGGTGGTGCTGTTGGCGTCGCCGTAATCCTTGACGCGCAGCGTGCCGTAGAAATTCCGCGCCATTACCCTTGCGTCGTTCGACAGCATGTTGATGTAGTTGTGCACGTGGTAACCGGTGAAACCCGCGGCTGCCAGCGCTAGCACCGGCACGAGAACCATTACGCGCCGCGCGACATAGGCCGCCAGCAGGGCGGTGAATACCAGGCCGAAGCCGAACTCGTAATAGGTATTGAACAGCTTGGGTGCCACAAACCCCACCAGCAGGCCGCCGATTGCGCCGCCCAGCGAAATCATCAGGTAATAACCCGTGAGGTGACGCGGCGCCGGTTTTAGTGCGGCGAGCTCACCGTGGAAGAACATGCACATTACGAACAGGCCGACGGCGAACAGCGGAATCGCTTCCTTTATGTTCATCACGCCGCCGTCAGTGTGCAGCGCCCAAGCCATCGCACCGACGATAACCAGCAGCGGTCCGAAGAAAATCGTGCGCTGATACCAGTTGCGGCCTTCAAAACACAGAACGAAGGACAGCAGGTACAGCGTCAACGGCAGAATCCACAGGAAGGGCACCGAGGCGACGTCGTGGGTGATGTGGTTGGTCACCGCGATCAGCATGAACGAACCCATTGCCGCCAGTGCCAGCCACAATACATAGTCTGCTGCACGAGGCGCGGGACCGTCAGCCGCTGCGATACCGCTGGCCGGCGTGGCTGCGGTGCTTTGCGACGGTCGCAGGCTGAACACTGCGGAAGTCGCGCACAGCGCGGCAAACAGCGCGTAACCGACGCTCCAGCCGATTGACTGCTCGTGTGTGGTGACCCAGGGTTCCACGGCAAAGGGATAGGCGATCAGCGCGATCAGCGAGGCGCCGTTGGACAGAGCGAAGAGGCGATACACGTTTTTGGCATCGGGGAAGCTGCGAGAGAACCAGGCTTGCAGCAGCGGGCCGGTGGTCGACAGCAGGAAATACGGAAGACCGATGGTTGCCGCGAGCAGACCGAGGATCAGCCAGGTCGGATCTTCAGCGCCTTCAGGCTTCCAGCCGGTGCCGGCGATGATCGGCAGCGACACCAGGCTCGCCAGCAACAGCGCCACGTGCAGGATCACCTGTGGACGTGGTTTGAGAAAACGGATGGTCCAGTCGGCATAGGCATAACCGAACAGCAGTACCAATTGGAAAAACATCAGGCAGGTTGTCCACACAGCGGCGGAACCGCCGAACCAGGGCAGTATCTGTTTGGCCATGATCGGTTGCACCAGAAAAAGCAGGAAGGCACTTGCGAAAATAGTCAGCGCATAGATCGGCATGATATTTAACCAGTTGATTTTATTGAATTATTTTTTACCGTCTTAAAGCGGGTCTGCACCTGTCGGTTTACAACACAAAAACGCCCGCCGGCGATGACGCGGCGGGCGCGACGTTTGCAAACCGCCGCGATTTTACCTGCTGCCGCGGCGGCGTGCGCGGCAGAGGGCGATACGTCAGTCGGCCTTGATGTTCGACTTCTTGATGACTTCAGACCAGCGCGCAGACTCGGCTTTGACGTGATTGGTGAACTCGGCCGGCGTATTGCCCACCGGATCGGAACCGTCGGCCGCCATGCGTTTCTGCAGATCTGCTGATTTGAGGATCACCACCACTTCGCGGTGGATGCGCTCGACCACGCCTTTGGGCGAGCCGGCCGGGGCGAACAGCCCGTACCAGTTCGAGACGTCAAAGTCGGGAATCCCGGCTTCCTTGACGCTTGGCACGTCGGGCAGCGACGCTGCGCGAGACACATTGGAGACCGCGAGCGCGCGCAGCTTGCCGGTCTTCAGGTGCGGCAGCACGGAGATGATGCTGGGGAAGGACGCCTGGATGCGGCCGGACAGCATGTCGGTATAGGCTGCGCCCATGCCCTTGTAAGGTACATGCATCATGTCGGCCCCGGTACGCACTTTGAACAGTTCGCTGGTCAGATGGATCAGGCTGCCCTGACCGGACGATGCGTAATTGATCTTGTTCGGATTGGCCTTGGTGTAGGCCACCAGTTCCTTGACCGTTTTAGCTGGCACGGCCGGATGCACGATCAGCACATAGGGCTGGCTGGTGACCTGGGTTATGGCGAGGAAGTCGCGCGTGGGCACATAACGCGCCTTGTAGAGCAACGGATGGATGACAAAGGTCGCGCTGCCCATGAACAGCGTATGGCCGTCGGCCGGAGCCTCGCGCATGATGTCCACGCCGACATTGCCGCCGCCGCCCGGGCGGTTGTCGACGACAACGGTCTGTCCCAGGCGTTCACCCAGCGGTGTGGCGATCGAGCGTGCGGTGGTGTCCATGCCGCCGCCGGCGGCGAGCGGTACGATCAGGCGTACCGGCTTTTCCGGATAAGCAGCGAACGCCGGCAGGGCCAGCGCGCACAGCGTGATGGTCAGCAGTTTTTGCATGTTGGTTTCCTCGTATTTTTATGGTTCGCCGCGTTTCAGGCTGCGGCGATGGCAAGGGTTCGGCAGTCCGCAACCGTTTCCAGTGCCGTTAGCTGCGCGTGCAGCGCAGCTGCAGGTGCGTGTCCACTGGCCATAC
>CANHZX010000005.1 GCA_947465215.1 Betaproteobacteria bacterium
CGGATGCACGTTTGCAGCTTACTTGTGCGTTCCGCCCTGATGCCCGGACGTCGCATCGCTTTCGGTCATCGTGTGCTCCTGCGAAGTGGCACCGTGAGCCGCGGCCCCCTCGTAGCCCAGCAGCGACGGATCGGTCATGCCGGCAATCATCGCCAGGTGAGCGAATACGAGGAAAACCGCGACGTAGATAGCGTGATAGCCGAGTTTCTTCTCCTCGCTTTGCCCCTTGTGAAGGATCCCCAGTTCCTGAAAGGCGATCAGTACCATGGGAACACCAGCAATCAGGTAAGTGGAGACGGCAATCACATCGATGATCGTCCGCCACTCGCCGGCCTTGGTGATCGGCATAACGGCATTTACCATCAGGTGGGTAATGATGCCGATGAAATACAGACCGACAACAACGCCGGCAGCGCGATTCAGGTTTCTCACCCATCCGCTCATCTTCCGGGTGTAAAGAATGTAAAGCTCGGTAATGGCTACGGTTTCAGCGAGAATTACCGGAATCGCCATGAAAATAATGAGATTCCAGGGCTGATTGGTCGCCAGAAGCTCCATATAGTGCGTCATGTTCATATCAAACCTCCAAATAGGCATAACAGCCTATGCGGGATCGCACAGGCTCAAAAAAATTACGCAGATCGGGAGTTTTGTCGCGGGGGGCGGAACAACCCTTCAACCCGGGATGCCAGACTGAACGCAGGGTTGAACGGAATGAGTTCGCTGGCGCTCTGATAAGGCGGGATCAGGAGCGTTGCAGAAAAATTGCCGACAAAGCTGAAACAGCAGCCATGACTGACTTTGCTGATTGGATGATGATCATCAGCAGACTTTGCGGGATGACAGTCGGCTTCGTGATCCTGGTGTGCATGGGCCGTGTCTTGGAATTGCACCTGAACCTGCGCAGATGAAACCGGCAAAGGCATGGTTGCGCTGCTGAGCACGGGGGCCAGCAACACACAGAGTCCCACCAGAAAGGCGATTAATTTTTGATGTCGCACAGCTTTATCATCCGCTCAATTGCCTGGCGATTCAAGCCGTTGATTCGCAAGCCGGTTTAATGCGGACGTCGCGGTTTGCGTCCCGATTTTGCCGCCAGCGGATCATAGATAAACCGCGGCAGCACATGCATCAGCCGCGCCACGATGGCCATCTGCCAGGGAATTACTGCATAGGTTTTGCGGCGTTCGATGAGCGCGGCGATTTTTCGGGCCGCAACATCCGCCGTCATGATGAAGGGCATGCGGTAAGGGTTGTGCGAAGTCATCGCGGTGACGATATAACCCGGGCAGATGGTGATTACCGTGATGCCGGTTCCCCGCAGCTCCACCCGCAGGCTTTCCAGATAACTGATTGCTGCGGCTTTTGAGGCGGAATACGCCCCCGATCCCGGCAGTCCCCGGTAACCCGCGACGCTGGCAATGCCCACCAGAACGCCGCTGCCGCGTTCGCGCATCGACGTAATAAACGGCTGGAAGGTATTCATCATACCGATGACATTGATGTCGAACACATCACGGAAAGACTGTTCGTCCTCGGGCGCTTCGGTCAGCGTGCCGATGCTGACACCGGCATTGGCAATGACGATATCGGGAGTGCCGTGCTTGCCGGCGAAATCGGCGGCTGCAGCACGCAGGCTTGCCGAGTCGCGGACATCACCGGCATAAGTTGCGCAGGGGCTGGCACAGGCTGCGGCAAAACGCTCGAGTTCATGCGTGCGGCGCGCGATCAGACCCAGGGTGGCGCCGTTTGCCGCGTAGTGGCTTGCGATGGCGGCGCCCAGTCCGCCGGAAGCGCCGGTAATAACGACAGTTCGGTCGGCTGCCGCAGTCATTGCGGACATGCGTTCAGCGGGTGGCCCGGATCCGGAAAATAAGGCCGTCGAGGATCGGGATCAGGCCTTCCAGGGTTTCCGTCATATTGCCGGAAGTGAGATATCGGCCATCGACCACCAGCGACGGGGTGCCGTTGATACTGTAGGCCTGCGTTAACTTCGCCGCCTCTTCAACTTTGCGCTGTACGGCCGCCGAGTTGTAAGCCGCGTCCCAGCGTTCGCGGGCGATGCCGTTGCGTGCCGCCCAATCAGACATTGCTTCCGGGCGGCTCATCGCCAGTTCTTCAACGTGATAACTGTAATAGGCGCGCTGGTGC
Source organism: Betaproteobacteria bacterium (assembly GCA_947465215.1). Lineage (GTDB taxonomy): Bacteria > Pseudomonadota > Gammaproteobacteria > Burkholderiales > SG8-41. The sequence continues at coordinate 2,152 of CANHZX010000005.1, forward strand.
AGGCGTTCCACTTCACCCAGCGCTTCCAGTGTGTAGAAAACACGGGCATGCGGCGCCCAGTTGTCACGCAGAATCGCCGGGATGCGCCTTACGGTGATATCCGCCGGTTTATTGCTGATCCAGCGCTCAAGGATGGGTTGCAGGCTGTTGCAGTAGGGGCAGCCGTACCAGAAAAAATCGATGACTTCGATCTGTGTGGCCGGCACTTGTACCGGCTGCTGCTTGATCGGCCGGAAATCAATTTCAGCCCGGATCGGTTTCTGGCCGGCCGCAGTCTGCGCACCGGCCGGTTGCGCCAGCAGGGTCTGGAAGGCGAAGACGCAGGCGAAAAATACCGCCGGCGCGCCGCGCATGATTATTTACCCTTGCCTTTGCGCGATTCGGCGATCAGCGCATCAACGACTTCGAAATAACGGTCGTAGTCGATGACGCGTTCCGATTTCATGGTCATCGACGGTGAGGCGATGAACTTGCCGTCGATCACCAGCGCGGGCGTGCCGGGGATGTCGAATTTTCGGGTCAGTTCGATCGAGCGCTGGGTCTTGCCGTTGACGCCGAAGGAATTGAAGGTGTCGGTGAATTTCTTGCGGTCAATGCCTTTGCCGGCGGCCCAGTCAAAAATGGCGTTGGCATCCTTGAGGTTGACGTGCTGCTTGTGCAGCGTTGCAAACAATTCCAGGTGCATCTTGTCGACAAGGCCCATGGCTTCGAGCGTGTAATAGGCGCGTGTCAGTGGAACCCAGGAATCCTGGAAAATCGCGGGAACGCGCTTGAAATCAACATCCGCCGGTTTGCGCTTGAGCCACACTTCCAGCGAAGGCTGCAGGTTGAAGCAATGCGGGCAGCCGTACCAGAAAAATTCCAGCACCTCGACCTTGTTGCCGCTGTCGGTCGGTTGCGGCGGCTTCACAATCAGGTATTCCTTGCCCGCAACCGGCGGTTGGGCCGCTTGGGCGGGAGCGGTCAGGCACAGGGCAAGGCTCGCGGCGGTCAGTGCTCTCAGGAACATAGCGGTCAATCGCATGGCATCTCCATAAGACAGCGTTATTTGTCGGCGTCGCGGACTTTGATCAGTGTCGTGTCGATGCCGTTATTCTTCAGAGTGTCGCGGGCGCGGTTCAGTTCCTCGACACTGCCGTAAGGTCCGAGGCGGACCCGATGCCAGACACCGCGGTCGGGCAGGGTTGTGGTCTGGATCGACGCCTGCACCCCAAGCAGCGCCAGACGCGCTTTCAGGTTGTCGGCGTCCGGCGCGTTCTGGAATGCACCGGCTTGCAGGTAGAACGATTCCTTGGCAGCGCTGGGCGTGGTTTTGGCGTCGCGCAGCTGCTGGTCGGTCGCGGGTTCTTCAACCCCGGGCAGGATCTTGTAGAAATCGAAGCGCGGTTTGGTTTCCGCTGCCTTGCCGTTTTTGTCAGCGCCCTTGGCCGGTTCCGTTCCCGGTTTGGTGGCTTCGGGTTTAGCCGCCGGCGCCTTTTGCTGGAAGGGATTGGGCATCTTGTTGATATACCAGGCAACACCCATAGCAATGCCGAGTCCCAGCACCAGCCCGATCAGGATGCCGATGAACAGAGATCCGCCGCCCCCGCGGGACGAGGATTTGCGCTCACTGCCTTTATAGTCTCTGCTCACGACGGCCATCTTACATTTTTTCCGGTGCGGTCACACCCAGAAGGGCGAGTCCGTTGCGCAGGACCTGACGCACGGCGAGGGCCAGTGCGAGTCTTGCGCGGGTGAGCGCGGCATCCTCGACGAGGAAACGTTCCGCGTTGTAATAGCTGTGGAATTCGCCGGCGAATTCTTTCAGGTAGAAGGCGATATTGTGCGGCGCGAGATCTCGCGCCGCACCTTCGACAACTTCAGGAAATTCCATCAGCTGCTTCAGCATTGTGGCTTCGTGCGCCGATATCAGCGGCGCGACATCAGCATCGCGCAGCGACGCTTCGTCGCCGCCCCATTGTGCCAGCACGCTGCACACCCGCGCGTGGGCGTACTGGATGTAATACACCGGATTGTCGTTGCTTTGCGATTTGGCCAGATCGAGGTCGAAATCGAAGTGCTGATCGCTTTTGCGCAGCACATAGAAAAACCGGGCGGCATCGACGCCGACGTCGCCATACAAATCTTCCAGCGTCACGTAATTGCCGCTGCGTTTGCCCATGCGCACCGGTTCGCCGCCACGGAACAGCGCCACCAGCTGGATCAGCGGGACCACCAGCCGGGTTTCATCGCCGCCCAGCGCGGTGATGGCCGCCTTCACCCGCGGAATGTAGCCGTGGTGATCGGCGCCCCAGACGTCGATGATGCGGGTATAGCCTCGATCCAGCTTGTCGGCGTGATAGGCGATGTCAGACGCGAAATAGGTATACAGGCCATTATCGCGCTGGACGACGCGGTCCTTGTCATCGCCGAAAGCAGTACTGCGGAACCATAGCGCGCCGTCATTTTCGTAGAGGTGGCCGGCCGCACGCAGGCTGTCCAGCGTCGCGGCGACCTTGCCTTCGGTGTACAGCGACTGTTCCGAATACCAGCGGTCGAAGGTCACGCCGAAACGTTCCAGCACGCTGCGGCATTCCGCCAGTTGCTGTGTCAGCACCTGGTCGAACATGCTGCGGAAGGCGTCGCCCAACAGAGTTTTCATGTTGGCGATCAGCGCATCGATGCGGATTTCCTGCAGCGCTTCAAGCTGTTCCGGTGTTTCATCGCCGCGCGCAACTGGCACACCACACAGCACTGCTGCTGCATCGCGCTCAAGGGACTTGCCGTGAACGGCGCGCAGTTCTTCAGCGCGCTGCCTTACGTATTCACCCTGATAGCCGTTGGGCGGGAATTCCACGGTAATACCGGCGGCTTCCAGATAACGCATCCACACCGAGGCCAGCAGAATGTCCATTTGCCGGCCGGCGTCGTTGACATAAAACTCGCGCTGGACGTCATAGCCGGCGGCGGCCAGGATCGCGGCCAGGCTGGCGCCATAGGCGGCGCCGCGGCCATGACCGACATGCAAGGGGCCGGTCGGATTAGCCGAGACGAACTCGACCTGGATGCTCGCGCCCTGCCCGGCATTGCTGTTGCCGTAGCGCGTGCCGGCTTCCAGCACGCGGCTCACGACCTGCTGTTTGTAACGCTGGGTCAGAAACAGATTGATGAAGCCGGCGCCGGCGATTTCCGCTTTTTCAAGATCCGGGGATGCCGGCAAGGCATCGAGAATTTTTTGTGCGATTGCGCGCGGATTGCCGCGCAGTTCTTTGGCCAACTGCATCGCGATATTGCAGGCGAAGTCGCCATGCTGTGCCTGTTTGGGGCGATCGAGAAGGATGCGGGCTGTAGTGCCGGCGGGCACAACCTGTTCAAGCGCGCGCTGGATAAGTCCGGCGAGCAGGGTTCTGGCGTCGGCGGAAACGGTGGTCATTTCTGGATGAGGTGTCTGCCCGTGACGTGCCGGAATCAGGCTTTCAGCGGTGCAAATCTGTGTGCGGGAAAGGCGCTGATTTTAACACGGCGGATGCGCGGTTTTCCCTCAGAAATCAAGCGGATCGACATCCAGCGACCAGCGTGCCGGTGTGCTTTCGCCTTCGGCCAGCAGCGGACGCCAGGCGTTGAGAAAAGACCGTAGAGCGCCGCGCGAAGGCGTTTGCACCAGCAACTGGGCGCGTTCGCGGCCGGCGCGGCGCATCATGTTCGCCGGTACCGGATCAAAGACGGCGACACCGCTGTTCAGGCCTTCCGCCGAACGGGCAGCCTGTTCCAGAAAACCCAAGGCGGTTTTGAGATCCCGGGCTTCCGCGCGTAGCAGGGCCTGATGCACATAAGGTGGAAATCCAGCCTGCTGCCGCTCAGTCAGCTGGCTGCGGGCGAAAGCATCGAAATCCTGGTCGCGCAGCGCGGCGTACAGGGGATGGTCGGGAAACTGGGTCTGTACCAGCACCATGCCGGGCAGGTTGCCGCGGCCGGCGCGGCCTGCGACCTGGGTGAGCAGTGCGTAAAGGCGTTCCGAGGCGCGGAAGTCATTGCTGTAGAGCATGCTGTCGGCATTGACCACACCGACCAGATTCAGGTGCGGAAAATCATGGCCCTTGGCGAGGATCTGCGTGCCGACCAGAATGTCGACATCGCGTTCGCGGATGCGCTCACGCATTGCCGGCCAGGCATCTTTGGGCCGCGTGGTATCGCGATCGATGCGCAGGATTCGCGCCTGCGGGAAATGGCGGATCAGCGCCTCCTCCACGCGCTGAGTGCCCTGGCCCACTGGTGCGAGATCGGCATCACCGCAATCCGGGCAGGCGGTCGGCACGGCACTGTCATGGCCGCAATGGTGACAGCGCAGCCGGCGGTCGCGAAGATGCAGCACCAACTTTGCCGAGCAGCGTTCGCAATCCGACATCCAGCCACAACTGCCGCAAATCAGCACCGGGGCATAGCCGCGGCGGTTGATGAACACCATGCTCTGTTCGTGACGGGCGATGCGTTCTCTAATGGCACCGATCAGCGTGGGTGACAGGCCGTCTTCGGCTTTCTGCTGCCGCAGGTCGACACAGTGAATCGCCGGTAATGCGGCCTGGATTCGGTTTTTCAGCGGCAGCAGCTGATAACGGCCATCGAGCGCGTTGCGGTAGGTTTCCAGCGCCGGCGTAGCCGAACCCAGCACGATCGGCACATTGGCCTGACTGGCACGCACCACGGCGAGGTCGCGCGCCGAATAACGAAAACCCTCGCCCTGCTTGAAAGAACTGTCGTGTTCCTCATCGACAATGATCAGTCCCAGATCAGGCAGCGGCGTGAATACCGACAGCCGGGTGCCGAGCACAATGCGCGCCTGGCCGCTGCGCGCTGCCTGCCAGCGTTCGGCACGTTCGCCGTCGGCGAGGCCGCTGTGCAGAGTGGAGACCATCACTTCCGGGAATCGCGCGATAACCAGCGATTCCAGCTGCGGGGTCAATGCGATTTCCGGCACCAGTAGCAGAACCTGGTGTCCGCGTGACAGTGCGATGGCCATCGCGTGCAAATAGACTTCGGTTTTACCGCTGCCGGTGATGCCCAGCAGCAGCAGGGACTGGTAACGCCCCAGCGCCGCTGTAATCGCTTCGACGGCGCTGGCCTGATCCGGCGTCAGCTGCGGTGCAATGCCGGGCGGCGGGGCGACAGGTACTTCGCCTGGAGGAGCTTCAGTGGCTGTTACCCAACCTTCGGCGATGAAGACTTTCAGCGCCTGGCCGGTTGCAGTGCCGGCAGCAGTAATTGCCGTGTGCGGCAGCACCGCTTGTTCGCGTAACAGGCCCAGTAGTCTGCGTTGTGCCCGGGCACGCGGCGGTAGTGCGTCTTCACGGAGTGCCTTGCCTTCTTCGGTCAATGTCCACGCGCCGGGAGATTTGCTGCGGATGCTGATGCGACGCAGTGCGGCTGGCAGTGTCGCCATGACCACGGCACCCAGCGGATGCACGTAGTAATCCGAAGCGAACTCCAGCAGTTTGAGATCGGCTTGCTGCAGTAACGCTTCGCGGTCGAGTACCGATAGGGTATGGCGCAGTTTGTTTTCCGGCACATCGCTGGTTTCGGGCTGCGCGACGATCAGTCCGATCAGCCGCTGGCGTCCGAATGGCACCAGCACCCTCGCACCGATTACCGCTGCCACATCATCACAGCGGTAATCGAAGAGACGGGGCACCGGCACATCGAGTGCGACACGAATCAGGCGGTTCACGGGATCGGCGAAGTTAGCGTGCGAAGTTCGCAGCAATTCTTGAAATGAAGTGCAAATCGTTTACCCACAAGGGATTTTGCGGTTTTAAGCCTGTGGATAACACTGTTGATCATTTGTACGGTTGGTGGTTCAAGCCGCAAGAAATGCAATCCCAATACCTCAGCGGATTCGGGAGATGCTAAAAAATAGCAAAAAAATCATATACTTATGAAAATACAGCGGGTGCTCGTAAGCTCCGTGACGACAGTACTGCCGTAACCCCTTGCTGTGTATAAGCTTTTTCAGCCGCGCGGGAGCTGATGATAGGCGCGGCTACGCGCATGCACCGCTTCAACCAGTGCACCGACATGATCCGGTTGCGTGAATTGGGAGATGCCGTGACCCAGGTTGAACACATGCCCCGAGCCATAACCGAACTGGCTCAACACGCGGTCGACCTGCGCCGCAATAGAGGCCGGCGGGCTGAACAATACGTTCGGATCGAGATTGCCCTGCAACGCGACCTTGTCGCCGACCCGTTGCCGCGCTTTGCCGATATCGATAGTCCAGTCGAGCCCCACCGCATTGCTGCCGATGGCAGCGATGTCTTCCAGCCACAGTCCACCGCCCTTGGTGAAGACGATGCTGGGAATGGTCTGCCCATCCCAGCTGCGATGCAAACCGGCAACAACCCGGCGCAGATATTCCAGCGAGAACTCGTGGTAAGCCGCATCAGACAGCGCACCGCCCCAGGTGTCGAACACCATTACCGCCTGGGCGCCGGCTTCAATTTGTGCATTGAGATAGGCGATGACCGCACGGGCATTGATGTCAAGGATGTGGTGCAACAAATCCGGACGCGCGTAGAGCATGGTCTTGATGGTGCGGAAGTCGTCGCTGCCGCCGCCTTCAACCATGTAGCAGGCCAGCGTATAAGGGCTGCCCGAGAAACCAATCAACGGTACCTTGCCGTCGAGGGCGCCGCGGATCTGCTTCACCGCGTCGAGCACATAAGCCAGCGTTTCCCGAGGTTCAGGGACCTTCAAGGCTTTAACAGCAGCCTCATCGCGCACGGTGCGTTCAAATTTCGGGCCTTCACCCTCGGCGAAATAAAGACCCAAGCCCATGGCATCGGGCACGGTCAGGATGTCGGAGAACAGGATGGCGGCATCCAGCGGAAATCGTTCCAGCGGCTGCAGCGTGACTTCGGTGGCAAAATCCGGATTCTTGGCGAGTCCGAGGAAACTGCCGGCGCGTTTGCGGGTGGCGTTGTATTCCGGCAGGTAACGCCCCGCCTGGCGCATGATCCAGACGGGGGTGTAGTCCGTCGGCTGCCGCAGCAGCGCGCGGATGAAGGTGTCGTTCTTCAGCGCTGACATCAGCGCGGCAGCTCGCTGCTTCCCATCAGGAATTCGTCGACAGCACGCGCGCACTGGCGACCTTCACGGATTGCCCACACCACCAGCGACTGACCGCGGCGCATATCGCCCGCTGCAAACACCTTGCCAACGGAGGTCTTGTAGCTGTCGGTGTCGGCCTTGACGTTGCCGCGGTTGTCTTTGGTGACACCCAGCTGCTCGAGCAGGCCACCGGCGACCGGGCCGACAAAACCCATCGCCAGCAGCACGAGGTCGGCTTTCATCGCAAATTCGGAACCCGGCACTTCCTGCATCTTGCCGTCTTTCCATTCGACGCGGGCCGCGATCAGCTTTTCGACCTTGCCGTCCTTGCCTTCAAACCGTTTGGTTGCCACGGACCAGTCGCGTTTGCAGCCTTCCTCGTGCGAGCTGGAGGTGCGCAGCTTGACCGGCCAGTATGGCCAGATCATCGACTTGTTTTCTTTTTCCGGCGGCTGCGGCAGCAGCTCAAACTGGGTAATCGACGCGGCGCCATGGCGGTTCGAAGTGCCGACGCAGTCGGAACCGGTATCGCCACCGCCGATGACGATCACGTGTTTACCGGTGGCTTTCAGTTGTGCAGGCAGCTTGTCGCCGGCCACAACCTTGTTCTGCTGCGGCAGGAAATCCATCGCGAATTGCACGCCGGCGAGTTCGCGGCCGGGTACCGGCAGGTCACGCGGCTGCTCGGCACCGCCGGCCACAACCACGGCGTCGAATTCGCCAAGCAGTTTCTGCGCTGGAACGTTGCCCCCGACATGCTGGCTCACGCGGAACTCGACGCCTTCGGCACGCATCTGTTCGACACGGCGGTCGATCAGGTGTTTTTCCATCTTGAAGTCGGGGATGCCGTAACGCAGCAGACCGCCGATGCGATCGGATTTTTCGAAGACCACAACATCATGGCCGGCACGTCCCAGTTGCTGGGCGCAAGCCATCCCTGCTGGACCCGAACCGATCACGGCAACACGTTTGCCGGTCTTGGCTGCGGCCGGCAGCGGCTTTACCCAGCCCGATTCCCAGCCCTTGTCGATGATCGCGTGTTCGATTGACTTGATGCCGACCGGATCATTGTTAATGTTCAATGTGCAGGCGGCTTCACAGGGGGCCGGACAGACACGGCCGGTGAACTCGGGGAAGTTGTTGGTCGAGTGCAGCGTATCCAGCGCCTGTTGCCAGTTCTGCTTGAATACGAGGTCGTTCCAGTCAGGAATGATGTTGTTGATCGGGCAGCCGCTCATGCAGAAGGGCGTGCCGCAGTCCATGCAGCGTGCGCCCTGGGTGGCCGCGTCCTTTTCGGTCAGGTGGCCGACGAACTCGCGCCAGTGCTTCAGGCGCTCCTGTGGCTTTTCTGCGGCCTCATGCAGCCGTTCGAATTCCATAAAACCCGTAACTTTTCCCATTGCGGTCTATCCCTGAATCAACATGCCCTTGACGGGCAAATAACGTTCATCGGTTTAATTGCCCGTAATTCAGGCGGCGATCTTTTTGCCCTTGGCCGCCAATTCGCCCAGCGCGCGACGGTATTCGTTCGGGAACACCTTGACGAATTTGCCACGTGCGGTCGACCAGTCGGCAATGATGCCCTGCGCCCTGATGCTGCCGGTCAGTTTGGCGTGGTTCTCAATGTAGCGCTTGGCGATGACTTCATCAGCCAGCCCCATATGCCAGACGTCACGGGGTACTTTGGCATCCTGCTCGGCTTCCGTCAGCAACGGTTCAAGTTTGACCATCGAAGCGTTGCAGTAGGAAGCGAAGGTGCCGTCCTCGTCGTAAACATAAGCGATGCCGCCCGACATGCCGGCCGCGAAGTTGCGTCCCGTGGGGCCCAGCACGACGACGGTGCCGCCGGTCATGTATTCGCAGCCATGGTCACCGGTGCCCTCGACAACGGTATGCGCGCCGGAGTTACGTACGGCAAAACGTTCGCCGGCGACGCCGCGGAAGTAGGCTTCACCCGCGATCGCACCGTAGAGAACGGCATTGCCGGTAATGATGTTGAGGCCGGCATCGCCGCGGAACTTCGGCGACGGCTGGACGATGATACGTCCGCCCGACAGGCCCTTGCCACAGTAGTCATTGGTGTCGCCGATCAGGTTCAGCGTGATGCCGCGCGACAGGAAGGCGCCCAGGCTCTGACCGGCAGATCCGGCGAATTTCACGCGGATGGTGTCCTCGGGCAGGCCGTCGTGGCCGTAACGTTTCGCTACCTGCCCGGAGAGCATGGTGCCGACCGTGCGGTTGATGTTGCGGATCGGCATGTCGATGCTGACTTTTTCGCCGCGTTCCAGTGCCGGCTTCGCCAGTTCGATCAGGCGGTGATCCAGTGCCTTGTCGAGGCCGTGATCCTGCGATTCGGTGTGGAAGCGCGAGACTTCGGGGCCCATCTTCGGCAGGTGGAAGATGCGGCTGAAATCGAGTCCGCGGGCTTTCCAGTGCTCAATGCCCTTGCGGGTGTCGAGCAGATCGGCGCGGCCGATCAGGTCATCAAACTTGCGGATGCCGAGCTGCGCCATCAACTGGCGGATTTCCTCGGCAACAAAGAAGAAGTAGTTGATGACATGTTCCGGCTTGCCGGTGAATTTCTTGCGCAGCACCGGATCCTGGGTGGCAACCCCGACCGGACAGGTGTTGAGATGGCATTTGCGCATCATGATGCAGCCCTGGACGACCAGCGGGGCCGTGGCAAAGCCGAATTCGTCGGCGCCGAGCAGCGCGCCGACAACGACATCGCGCCCGGTCTTCAACTGGCCGTCAACCTGCACCGCGATACGGCTGCGCAGGCGGTTCAGCACCAGCGTCTGCTGGGTTTCGGCGAGACCGAGTTCCCACGGTGTGCCTGCGTGCTTGATCGATGACCACGGGCTCGCGCCGGTGCCGCCGTCATGGCCGGAAATCGTCACGTGATCGGCTTTCGCCTTGGCCACACCGGCGGCGACCGTGCCGACGCCGACTTCGGAAACCAGCTTGACGCTGATCGAAGCGGCGGTGTTGCTGTTCTTCAAGTCGTGGATCAGTTGTGCCAGATCCTCGATTGAATAGATGTCGTGGTGCGGTGGCGGTGAAATCAGTTCGACGCCCGGTGTCGAGTAGCGCAGTTCGGCGATGTACTCGGAGACCTTTTTACCCGGCAGCTGTCCACCCTCACCCGGCTTGGCGCCCTGCGCCATCTTGATCTGGATCTGCTCGGCGCTCGCCAGATACTCGGCGGTGACGCCGAAACGGCCGGAAGCAACCTGCTTGATCTTCGACTTCAGCGAATCACCGGCTTTGATTTCGATATCACTGATAAAGCGGTCAGCGCCCAGGCGCGACGCCATGGTTTCGCCAGCCTTGATCGGGGCAAATCGCCGACGGTCTTCACCGCCTTCGCCAGTGTTCGACTTGCCGCCGATACGGTTCATCGCCAACGCCAGCGTGGCGTGCGCTTCGGTGGAAATCGATCCCAGCGACATGGCGCCGGTAGAGAAGCGTTTGACGATTTCCGCCGCCGGCTCGACTTCTTCGATGGCTACCGGTTTGCATTGGTCGAAACGGAAATCAAACAGACCCCGGAACGTCATGTGACGCTTCGATTGATCGTTGATGATGTCCGCGTATTCGCGATAAGTCGATGCGCTGTTGGCGCGGGTTGCATGCTGCAGCTTGGCGATCGCGTCCGGCGTCCACATGTGCTCTTCGCCGCGTACCCGCCATGCGTATTCACCGCCGGTATCCAGAGAGCCGGTCAGGACCGGATCGTTGCCGAAGGCGCCGCGATGGGTGCGGATTGACTCCTCGGCAACTTCGAACAAGCCGATGCCGCCGACGTTGGACGGCGTGCCGGTGAAATATTTGTCGATCAGCGGCTTTGACAGGCCAATCGCTTCAAAAATCTGTGCGCCGGTGTAGGACATGTAAGTAGAGATGCCCATTTTCGACATCACCTTGCGCAGACCCTTGCCCACGGCTTTGACGAAATTCTTAATGGCTTTGTGGCCGTCGACACCGTTGATCTGGCCGCTGTCTGCGATCTGCAGCATGGTCTCCAGCGCCAGGTAGGGATGCACGGCTTCCGCGCCATAACCACCCAGCAGCGCAAAGTGATGCACTTCGCGCGCCGAACCGGTTTCGACAACGAGGCCGGCACTGGTGCGCAGCCCTTTGTCGACGAGGTGATGATGGATGGTGGACAGCGCGAGCAGCGCCGGGATCGCGACATGGTCGCGATCGATGTGGCGGTCGGAAATGATGATGATCGAGTAGCCGGAGCGCACCGCGTCTTCGGCCTGGGCGGCCAGGCTGGCAAGACGCGCTTCGATGGCTTCCTTGCCCCAGGCTGCGGGGTAGGTAATGTTCAGTTCAAAGGATTTGAACTTGCCATCGGTGTAACGCTCGATGTTCCGGATTTTTTCCATCTCGTAGAAATCCAGTACCGGCTGGCTGACTTCGAGGCGGATCGGCGGATTGGTTTCATCGATGCCGAGCAGGTTGGGTTTCGGACCGATGAACGACACCAGCGAAGTGACCAGCTCCTCGCGAATCGGATCGATCGGCGGATTGGTCACCTGCGCAAACAGCTGTTTGAAATACTGGTACAGGTTCTTGTTCTTGGCCGAGAGCACCGCCAGCGGTGAATCGTTGCCCATGGAGCCGATGGGCTCTTCGCCGTTGCCCGCCATCGGCGTCAGAATGAACTTGAGGTCTTCCTGGGTGTAGCCGAAGGCCTGCTGGCGGTCGAGCAGAGGCACAGTGCTGCGTTCCGGCTGAGCTTTCTGGCTTTCGACGTCGTCGAGCTTGACGCGGATGCGTTCGATCCATTCCACATAGGGTTTGGCTGATGCGAGTGATTCCTTCAGCTCCTTGTCGTCGATGATGCGGCCTTTTTCCAGGTCGACGAGGAACATCTTGCCCGGCTGCAGGCGCCATTTCTTGACGATCTTTTCTTCGGGAATCGGCAGGCAGCCCGATTCCGAACCCATGATTACCAGATCATCATCGGTGACGATGTAACGCGCGGGACGCAGGCCATTTCGATCCAGTGTGGCGCCAATCTGGCGACCGTCGCTGAATGCAATAGCGGCGGGACCATCCCACGGCTCCATCATCGCGGCGTGGTATTCGTAGAAAGCGCGGCGGCTGGAATCCATCAGCGTGTGGCCTTCCCACGCTTCGGGGATCATCATCATCACGGCGTGCGCAATCGAATAGCCGCCCATCACCAGCAGTTCGAGCGAATTATCGAAAGATGCCGAATCGGATTGGCCCGGATAAATCAGCGGCCACAGCTTATCGAGATCCTTGCCGAGAATCGGGCTGGAAATCGCACCCTGGCGCGCACGTACCCAGTTGACGTTGCCGCGCACGGTGTTGATTTCGCCGTTGTGGGCGATCATGCGGAAGGGGTGGGCGAGATCCCAGGTCGGGAAGGTATTGGTCGAGAAACGCTGGTGCACCAACGCCAGTGCCGACACCACGCGCGGATCCTGCAGATCCTTGAAATAGGTGCCGACCTGTGAAGGCAGCAGCATGCCTTTGTAAACGATGGTGCGTGCCGACATCGACGGCACGAAAAATTCAGTGCTGTGCGCGAGGTGTAATTCGCGAATTGCGTGACCGGCGCTTTTGCGGATCACGTAAAGCTTGCGCTCGAGCGCGTCGGTGACACGGATGGCGGAGCTGCGGCCGATGAACACCTGCCGGATGACCGGCTCGACTTTCTTGACCGACTCGCCGAGGTCTTCGCTGTCGACTGGAACATCGCGCCAGCCGAGCAGCACCTGGCCTTCATCCTTGATGGCGCGTTCGATTTCATATTCGCAGGCGAGGCGTGATGCCGGTTCGCGTGGCAGGAAGATCATGCCGATGCCGTATTCACCCGCCGGTGGCAGCTTGACGCCCTGCTTGTCCATTTCCTCTCGGAAAAACGCGTCGGGAATCTGGATCAGGATGCCGGCGCCATCCGAGGCTTTGGGATCTGCGCCCACTGCGCCGCGGTGCGTCAGATTGCAAAGAATGGTCAGGCCCTGTTCGATGATGTCGTGACTTTTCTTGCCCTTGATATGGGCAACAAAACCGACACCGCACGCATCGTGCTCATGCGCACCATCGTAAAGACCTTGGGGTTCCGGCAAATTCGGGTGTGACATCGTGAGCCTCGTCAAAAACACCATGAAAATCAACAGCTTGCAACGATATTTGTTGCATCGCCACAAGCCGGGATTGTCAAAACGCGAAAAACGGAGTGAAACCCGGTAAGTCTACCGCTATCAAAGGGTTAGCTCAACGGGTAGCGGCCTTAGGTCCGCGAGAAAATCTCAGCTGACGTCGATGGAAAACAGACGTCGATGTTCGACGATGGCGTAGCGGTCGGTCATCCCGGCAATGTAGTCGGCAATGGCACGCGGGGTGTTGGTCTCGGCACGGGCCTGGAATTCCGGCGGCAGCAGGCCGGGCTCGGCCAGAAAGGCCTGGAACAGGTCGGTGATGATGCGGCGGGCCTTGCTGCTCATCCGGGAGACCCGGTAGTGCCGGTACAGGTTGGTGCGCAAAAACTGTTTTAATTCAGTCTGTTCCTGCTGGATCCGCTGCGAAAAGCGGATCATCGCCGGTGCCTTGCGGACGTCATCCAAGGAGGTGGGGTTATGTTCGCGGATGCTCGCGGCGCTCTGGCGGATCAGGTCGGTCACCAGGGTGTCGATCATCCGGCGCACCGTCTCGTGTACCAGCCGCCGGCCTTCGATTTTTGGATAGGACTTTAGCGCCGCCCGCATGTGCCGGCGGAAAATCCCTACGGTCGCCAGTTGATCCATTTCCAGCAGGCCTGAGCGCAGGCCATCGTCGACGTCATGGTTGTTGTAGGCGATTTCGTCGGCGAGATTGGCGATCTGGGCTTCAAGGCTCGGGCGCTGCCGGCGAATAAAACGTTCGCCAACATCGCCGAGCAGGCGGGCGTTTTTCAGCGAGCAGTGCTTGAGAATGCCTTCACGGGTTTCGAAGGTCAGATTCAGTCCGTCGAATGCGCCGTAACGTTGTTCCAGCACATCTACCACCCGCAGTGATTGCAGGTTGTGCTCGAATCCGCCATACGGCTTCATGCAATCATTGAGCGCATCCTGACCGCTGTGGCCGAACGGAGTATGGCCGAGGTCATGTGCCAGCGTGATGGCCTCGGTCAGGTCTTCGCTGAGCGACAGATGGCGCGCCACCGAGCGGCCGATCTGCGCTACTTCCAAGCTGTGCGTGAGGCGGGTGCGGAACAGATCACCCTCATGGTTCACGAACACCTGGGTCTTGTATTCAAGGCGGCGAAATCCGGTGGAATGGATGATGCGGTCGCGGTCCCGCTGATATTCGCTGCGCCCTCGGGGCGGAGGTTCGCGGAAGCGGCGGCCGCGCGAAGATTCCGCATTGGCGGCGTATGGAGCCAGTTCAGGCGTCATCAACACCCTCCCCGCCGAGAACGATGGCCAGCGCTTCGCCAGGAACGGCGGCGCTGACAAAGGCTTCGCCGATTTTATTCAGCAGCACGAAACGGATTTTTCCGCCCTCAACTTTTTTATCATGGCCCATCAGTTCCAGGTAACGGTCGACACCCAGACGCGGCCCTCGAACCGGCAAACCGGCCCGCTGCAGCAGCTTTTCCGTGCGCGAGATGCAAGTTGCATCGACCAGCCCCATCCGCTGCGAGACCCGCGCGGCAATAGCCATGCCTGCGGCAACGGCTTCACCGTGCAACCACTTGCCGTACCCCAGACCGGATTCAATGGCGTGTCCGAAGGTATGTCCGAAGTTAAGCAGTGCCCTGACACCTTCTTCGCGTTCATCTGCCGCGACAACGGTAGCCTTGTTGCGGCAGGACACATGGATGGCGTGGGCAAGTGCCGCAGCATCGCGTGCCAGCAGCTGATCCATATTGGTTTCCAGCCATTCGAAAAACACTGAATCCCCAATCAATCCGTATTTGATGATTTCTGCCAGACCTGCAGCGAACTCCCGTTGCGGCAGCGTTTTGAGCGTATCGGTGTCGGCAATCACCGCGCGCGGCTGGTAAAAAGCGCCGATCATGTTTTTGCCCAGCGGATGATTGATCGCCGTTTTACCGCCGACGGAAGAATCTACCTGAGCCAGCAGCGTTGTCGGGATCTGGATGAAGGGGGCGCCGCGCTGGAAAGTTGCCGCGGCGAAGCCGACCAGATCGCCGATTACGCCACCACCCAGTGCAATCAATGTTGTCTTACGCTCGGCGTGCCGCTTCAGCAGCGCATCAAACACCAGATTCAGCGTTTGCCAGTTCTTGTGTTCCTCACCGTCCGGCAGCACGATGGTATCGACGTCAATCTGCTGTGCGGCAAGAGCTGATTTGAGCTTTTCCAGATACAGCGGGCCGACCACAGTGTTGGTGATGATCACGGCTTTGCGTTGCGGCAAATGGGCGGCCACCAGTTCGGCATGGCTTAGAAGGCCTGGTCCAATGTGTATCGGATAGCCGCGATCGGCAAGATCAACGTGCAGTGTGCTGTGTTTGTTCATGACTGGGTTTGCTCTGCCGGCTGCTGTGGCGTGTTGGTATTGCCATCTGTCAACAGTTGCTGAATCTTCGAAGTCAGGTGTGCCACACTTTGTGATCCGGTATCGACGATCAGATCAGCTACTTCCCGATACAGCGGATCACGTTGCTCGTGAAGCGTCCGCAGCTTGCCGAGCGGATCTGCTGTCTGCAGCAGCGGGCGGTTGCGATCCCTGCGGGTGCGACGCCACAGATCTTCGGGCGCCGCACGAAGGTAAATCACCCGGCCGCGGCTTTTGAGAAACCGGCGGTTGGTCTCCGCAATCACGGCGCCGCCGCCGGTTGCCAGCACGATGCCGTTCATAGCGCTCAGTTGCTCGATCATTTTTTCTTCACGCGCCCGGAATCCGGTTTCGCCCTCGATCTCGAAAATCAACGGGATTTTTACGCCGGTGATCCGTTCGATCTCGGCATCGGCATCAAAAAATTCCATGTTCAGGCGGCGCGCAAGCATGCGGCCGACCGATGTTTTTCCCGCGCCCATCAGGCCGACCAGAAAAATGTTGCCGGGTCCGTCTGCGGTTTCGCCGGGATTAGGGTTGCTTGACATCATGAGGTGATTTTAGCTGAAGCCGTGTAATGCCCGTATCGCAGATACCAATAAAAAAGGGCGGCGCAACGCGCCGCCCCTTGGATCATCCGGATAGCGGATTAACGCAGCGTTGCGGCGTCTTTCAGGACTTTCGGCGAGATGAAGATCAGCAGTTCGCGCCGGTCATCCACACGCTGGTTGTTTTTGAACAGGAAGCCGACAAAGGGCAGGTCGCCGAGCACCGGTACCTTGGTGGTCGTCGAGCGTTCGTCCTGCGTATAGATACCGCCGATGACCACCGTGCCGCCGTTTTCGACCAGAACCTCCGTCGCCACCTGTTTGGTGTCGATGGACGGGCCCGACAGCGTGTTGGTGCCGACACTGTCCTTGTTTACTTTAAGGTTCATGATCACGTTGTCATCCGGCGTGATCTGCGGTTTTACTTTCAGCGACAGTGTTGCTTTGCGGAACGAAACGCTGGTTGCACCGCTCGACGTAGCCTGCTGGTACGGAATCTCCGTGCCCTGTTCGATCGTGGCTTCAACCTTGTCTGCGGTGATGACACGCGGGCTCGAGATGATCTTGCCTTTGCCGTCAGCCTGCAGTGCCGAGAGCTCCAGATTCAGGAACTTGGTGCTCTTGTCGTTGAAGAGCAGGAAGGAAAACACGCCGGGATTGGCGCCGGACAGGCCGGTCGCCGGCAGGTTGACAAACAGCGCGTCGTTGAACGTGCCCGCGGTTGTAGTCTGCCCTGATGTAAACGCGGTGGCATTGGTGCTGCCGCCAATCAAGGCATTGGTGCCGCCACCGTTGCCCAGACGGAAACCCTGCCCGGTGGTGTCATTGAAGCCCAGGCGTGCGCCGATGTTGCGGCTGAAAGTATCGTTGGCTTCAACGATGCGCGATTCGATCATCACCTGACGGACGGGGACGTCAATCTGTTTCAGCAGCTTACGCACCTCCTCCAATCGAGACGGCGTGTCCTGCACAAACACCGTATTGGTGCGTACGTCGACCACAGCGCTGCCGCGCTTCGACAGGATCCGCTGCTTGGGATCCGACAGCAGTGTCTGAAATTCAGCAGCCTTCTGATAGTTGACCTGGATGCTCTCGGTGCGCAGCGGTTCCAGATCAGCGATCTGCGAGCGTGCTTCCAGCGCTAATTTTTCACGCGTGGCCAACTCGTCGCGCGGTGCGATCCACACCACGTTGCCGGTCTTGCGCATGTCGAGGCCTTTGCTCTGGAGGATGATGTCCAGCGCCTGATCCCAGGGTACGTCTTTGAGCCGCAGAGTGAGGCTGCCGCCGACGGTGTCGCTGGTGATGACATTGAGGCCGGTAAAGTCGGCGATGACCTGCAGTACGGCGCGGACTTCAACGTTCTGGAAATTGAGCGACAGTTTTTCGCCGGTGAATCCGGGCTGGACCAGCCGGGTGCCGTCATCCACGACTTTTTTGACTTCGATGATGAAACGGTTATCCGTCTGGTAAGCCGAGTGTTCCCAGGCACCACGCGGCGTGATCACCATGCGCGTACCGTTGCCCTGTGCATAGGTTTCGATGCTTTCAACCGGGGTGCCGAAGTCAACGACGTCAAGACGGCGTGCAAGGTTTTTCGGAACGGCAGTGTTGAGGAAATCGATGATCAGCGAGCGGCCTTGCGTACGCAGGTCGATGCCGACCTGGTTGTCGGACAGATCAACCATGACACGACCTTCGCCGGTGCTGCCGCGGCGGAAGTCAACGTCACGAAGACTGTGTTTGCCGTCACCCGGTTTGACCTGTGCGAAAGTCTGCGCGGCCGGTGCCGGCGTGCTGCCTGCAGTTGAGGAGCCGCCCAGGGTAACCATGATGGTGTTGCCTTCGATCTTGGCGTCGTAGCCCAGCTGTTTCGACGTTTCAAGAACCAGGCGTGAACGATCACCGGCCTGGACGATATTGATCCGGCGGACATCGCCTTCGCCGATTTCATGCGTGGTTTTACCTGAACCGTTGGTGGTGCCGGGGAAATCGAAAGCGATTCGCGGCGGGTTGTTCACCACGAAGCTGGCAGGAGTGCTGGCGGGAGCGCCTTTCAGCGTGATTTTCACGAGCGTCGAACCGCCCTGTTGCGCCGAAACGTTCACGGCTTCGATGCTGTTCTGAGCGTAAGCCGTGGCGGCGGCGATGGCAAAACCTGCCGCTACCGCCAGTTTCGAAACACGAGTCATGAATTTGAAAAGCTGAATCATTTAGAGCCTCCCTGTTCTTGCAACAACAGCGCTTGTTCCTTCTCTTCCCAGTTGCCGCCGCTGTCCTGAACAATTTCCTTCAGTTTGATATCTGTTTCCGAGATGCCAACGATGCGTCCAAAGTTCTGGCCCAGGTAATTGCCCGAGCGCACACGGTAAAGCGCACTGTCCGGTGCCTTGACCAGCGCAAATACCTGATCTTTCTGCTGCAGAGTGCCGACCATTTTCAGGTTTTCCAGCGGGAAGGCTTCGAGCGCTTCGCGCGGACGGTTGAAATCCGGCTGCAGACCACCCTTGGCCGTCGATTTCGGCGGTTCGATTTTTCTTGGCTTGAATGGATCGGTCAGATCGTAGGCGTTGTAGGCAAAAGGCTCATACGGTTTGACTTCGGGCAGCGGCTGAATCCGGCCGCCCGGCAATTTGTCCGATTCCTTGACGAATTGCCGCAGATCGGAATGTTCCTCGCTGCTGCAGCCCGTCAAGGCTGCTGCGCAGGTCAAAGCGACAACCATTAAAGTTTTACGGTTCATTTTTTCGCTCCCGCTGCCGGCTTGGTCGCGGCTTTGCGTGCCGCTGCCAGTTCGCCGTCATCCAGGTAGCGGAAGGTTTTTGCTACCGCGTCCAGCGTCAAGCCGTCTTTGTTGGCGGCCAGAGAGATATCGTTCAGCGTCACGATGCGCGAGAGCCTGCCGATGTCGCTGGCGAAAGCGCCCAGGTCATGATAGTTGCCGCTTACCCGTACGGTAATCGGCAGTTCGGCATAAAAGTCGCCCATGATTTCATTGGCGGCCGGCCGGAACAGCTCGAACTGTAACCCGCGGCCGAGGCCCGCCTGGTTGATATCGGTCAGCAGCGCATCCATTTCGGATTTGCCCGGCAATTGTTTCAGCAGTGCACCGAACTGCGACTCGATATCCACGAGCTGCTTGCGGTAGGCAGGCAGGTCAATGGCCTGTTTCTTTTTATCGAGAAACGTCGTGCGTAGCTGCTCTTCTTTGGCTTTTTCGCCGTCAATCTGCGCCAGTTGATCTTGCCAGTCAAACCAGTAGCTGGCCCCCACCAGGGCGATCAGCAGCAGGAGCAGAACACCGAGTTTGGGCAGGATCGGCCAGCTGCCGATCTTGTTGGGGTCTAGTTTTTTCAGTTCGTCCAGAGTCATGATTTAGCCCTTCTTCCCGGCTTTCTTGTCGGTGGGCTCGGTAGCGCGGGTAATCTCAATGTTCATCGTGAACTCGTTGAGACGCTGGCCGCCGGCCGCAACCGATTTGATTTCCACCAGATTGGCTTTTTGCAGATACTGGGAACCTTCGAGGTTTCGCATCAACGTCGATACGCGGGCCTGAGACTGGGTGTAGCCGGAAATCGTAACTTTGGCACCTTGCTGCTTGATGGTTTTCAGGTACATGCCATCCGGCAGTTGACGAACCAGCTGATCCAGAAGGTGCACGACTTCAGCCCGGTTGCTCTGCAGCGTTTCGACCACCTGTTTGCGTTTCAACAGGGCGGCAATCTGTTCCTTGAGCTTGTTGATCTCGGCGATTTCCTTGTCGATCTTGACGATCTCGCCTTCAAGGTATTTGTTCCGGGCCTGCTGATTGGACAGCGCGCTGTCCAGATACGTATGAACGCCGAACCAGATCGTGGCACCGATGGCCACGACCACACCCAGCATGACAAAGAAATGCTGTTGCTGCTGCTTGCGCCGCATCTCGCGATGCGGCAGCAGATTGATGCGCGCGGTCATTTGTCGAATCTCCTCATCGCGAGGCCGCAGGCCACCATCAGCGAAGGCGCATCCTGCTCAAGGCTCTTGCGGCGGATGTGGGAAGACATGCCCATGTTCGCGAACGGGTTGGCAACGGATGTTTCCACCTGCGCACGTTTTGCCACGGCTTCTGCGATGCCGGGGATTGCCGCACAGCCGCCGCAGAGGACGATATGGTCGACCTTATTGTATTGCGTGGAAGAGAAGAAAAACTGGATGCCGCGGGCAATCTCGAGGCCGAGTGTGTCGAGGAAAGGCAGCAGCACTTCAGATTCGTAGTTCTCAGGCAAGCCGCCGGCCCGTTTCGCCGCTTCGGCTTCCTCGGAGGAAAGTCCGAACTTGTTCTGGATTTCCTGGGTCAACTGGCCGCCACCGAACGGTTGTTCGCGCATATAGACCGACTGGTCATTGCGCAACACATTGACGTTCATCGTGGAGGCGCCGATGTCGACAACAGCAATATTCAGATCGCGGCCGCGCTCGGGCATCGTCGCTTCAATCAGCTCAAACGCCGACTGTGCCGCAAACAGGTCCACATCCATGACCATGGCTTTCAGCCCGGCGCCTTCGGCGACGGCAATGCGGTCTTCGATCTTGTCTTTGCGGGATGCGGCAATCAGCACTTCCACGTCTTCCGGGCTGTTCGGGGCCGGGCCGACCACCTGATAGTCGAGGTTGACCTCATCCAGCGAAAAGGGGATGTACTGATTGGCTTCGGTTTCCACCTGCAAGCCGAGATCGTCGTCGGATTGTCCGGCGGGAACGAGAATTTTCTTGCTGATAACCGCGGCATTGGGCAGCGCCAGCGCGAGGTTCTTGAAGTTGCTGCCCAAGCGCTTGTGACAGCGTTTGACGGCTTCGATCACGGCATCCAGATTGTTGATGTTGCCTTCGACCACGGATTCCGAGGGCAGCGGCTCAATGGCATACCGCTCGAGACGGTAGGCGCCTTTGCCGGCATCGACGATCTCGACCATCTTGACGGCCGAGGAACTGATATCTGCGCCAATCAACGGCGGCATCTTGGGCTTGAACAAAGCCTCAAAGGCGTCGAAGTTAAGGCTGAATTTTCCTTTAGCCATAGGATATTAGGGCCAACTCCCAGAATTTACTTTAGGTAATAACGGCAAGAGTCTATTCAATAATGCTTTTTGGCTGCGTTTCTTTTGCACTTTGATCCGCCTATAATGCAGCCGCGTTACCGTTACTGTGCAGCAAATTTGGAGTACAGGCAATAAGATT
The DNA here is from genome assembly GCA_947465215.1 of Betaproteobacteria bacterium. GTDB lineage: Bacteria > Pseudomonadota > Gammaproteobacteria > Burkholderiales > SG8-41. The sequence continues at coordinate 23,547 of CANHZX010000005.1, forward strand.
TTGCATTAGGTGTGGCGCGTAACCCACAGATTAATTTGACTTTTCTCACATTTTTAATTTTCCACTAGATGTCAGTCCGTTGGTGGGCTTTCCCACTATTACTGGTGTTTTTGCTTGCTGCGGCAGGCATTTTGGTCGTCGGATTCGCGGCCGCGCTGATCTATCCGACTCTGCCGACGCTCGAAGTCTTGACCGATTATCGGCCGAAAATCCCGCTCCGGGTCTTCAGTGCCGACGGCAAACTGATAGGTGAGTTCGGCGAAGAGCGCCGTGCCGTGGTCAAGCTGGAGCAGGTGCCGAAGACACTGATTAACGCCATCGTCGCAGCCGAAGACGAACGCTTTTATCAGCACGGCGGCGTGGATTACCTGGGTGTGGCGCGGGCCGCACTATCCAATTTCACTTCCGGTGGCGTCAAGCAGGGTGCGTCGACGATCACCATGCAGGTCGCACGCAATTTTTTCCTGTCCAAGGAAAAAACGCTGACCCGTAAATTCAATGAAATGCTGCTGGCCTTCAAGATTGAATCCAATCTGAGCAAGCAGCAGATCATCGAGCTCTATATCAACCAGATTTATCTCGGACAGCGAGCTTACGGTTTTGCGGCTGCCGCGCAGATTTATTACGGCAGGCCTCTGGCCGAACTGTCAGTTGCCCAGCAGGCCATGCTTGCCGGTCTGCCCAAGGCGCCTTCACGTTTTAATCCGATCGCGAATCCGTCACGCGCCAAATTGCGTCAGCAGTATGTATTGCGCCGGATGCGTGAGCTGGGAATGATCACTCCCGAGCAGCTGGCCAATGCCGATAAGGAACCACTGACGACGCGGCAGCTGGCGAATGAATTCCAGGTGCATGCCGATTACTTCGCTGAAATGGTGCGGGTGCAGATGTTTGAGCGCTACGGCGAGGATACCTATACCCACGGCTTCAAGGTATATACCACCCTGTTGTCCGAGCATCAGCGTGCCGCATACGACGCCTTGCGCAAGGGGGTGCTGGATTACGACCGCCGTCACGGCTATCGCGGTCCCGAAGCCTATGTAGAACTTACCGGCGAACTGACCAACGAAAAACTGGAAGACGCACTGCAGGATGCGCCTGACAGCGATGACATGTATGCGGCCCTGGTGCTGGAAGCCGGGCCCAAGTTGGTGCGGGTTTACCGTTCCGGCGGTGAGCGCATTGCCATCGCCGAAGACGGACTGAAGTTTGCGGCGAAGCTGCTTGGCGACAACGTGCCGGCCACCCAGCGCATCCGCCGTGGCGCTGTCATCCGTATTGCCAAAGATGAAAAAGGCCGCTGGCAGATTGTGCAACTACCCCAGGTTGAATCCGCGCTGGTGTCGGCGGATCCGCGCACCGGCGCCATTCGTGCGCTGATCGGCGGCTTTGATTTCAACCGCAACCAGTACAACCATGTGACCCAGGCCTTGCGCCAGCCCGGATCCAGTTTCAAACCGTTCATTTATTCAGCAGCACTGGAAAAAGGATTTACTGCCGCGACCGTGATCAACGATGCGCCGCTGACCTTTACCGCAGCGCAGACCGGCTCGGAGCCCTGGGAGCCGAAGAACTACGACGGCAAATTCGAAGGCCCGATGCGGCTGCGTGCGGCGCTGGCCAAATCCAAGAACCTGGTTTCCGTACGCATCCTGCAGGCCATTACGCCGCAATATGCGCAGGACTACATCTCGCGCTTCGGTTTTGATCCCAAGCTCCACCCGCCCTATCTGACCATGGCGCTGGGTGCGGGCAACGTCACACCGATGCAGATGCTGGGTGCTTATTCATCCTTCGCCAACGGCGGCTACAAAATTGCGCCTTACTTCATTGAACGGATCGAAGATGACAAGGGCAAGGTGCTGCTGGCGAATCAGTCCGCGGTTGCCGGAGAATCCGCAGAACGTGTCATTGACGCGCGTAATGCCTTCATCATGTCGAGCCTGATGCGTGATGTGGTGCGCATGGGTACGGCGACCAAGGCGATGCGCCTGAAACGCAACGATCTCGCAGGCAAGACCGGTACCACCAACGAATTTGTCGATGCCTGGTTTGCCGGCTTTCAGCCGACGCTGGTTGCCATCGCGTGGATGGGATTCGATCAGCCGAAAACGCTCGGCCGCAACGAGACCGGCGGCAGCGCCGCACTGCCAATCTGGATTGATTACATGAGTGTTGCGCTGAAAAACGTTCCGGAAGAGGCATTTACGCCGCCGCCTGGCGTTATCGTCATGTCGGTCAATGCCGAAACGGGTTTGCGTGCGCCGGAGAGCTCGGGCATCAGCGAATATTTCTACCAGGAATTCCCGGCGCCTTCGACGGATGGTGCTGCCGGCAGTGAAAAACTGCCGGATGACGCCAGAAACCAGCTGTTTTAGCCGGTTCCCGGTACGCCGAAATCAGGCCGCTTGACGATCGCGACGGATTTCCCGAAGCTCTCGCCATCATCTCAGTGCGCGGCAGGTCCTGTCTGCCGCGGAGCGATGCGGCAAGGAGCACGGTATGTCGAGAGAGCGGGGCCGCGACGATGCGCGCAGCGCCATCGCGGTACAGGCAGCGCGCCTTATGGCCCAGGATGGCATCGAGGATTACGCCATGGCCAAACGCAAGGCCGCACGGCAGTTGGGCATGCACGATACGCGCAGTCTCCCCAACAATGCCGAAATTGATGCCGCGCTGCGTGAATACCAGATCATTTACCAGCCGGATGACCAGCGCCAGCGGACGCAATTATTGCGAGAGCAGGCGGTCGACATCATGCGCGAACTCGTCGAGTTCAACCCGCACCTGACCGGATCGGTACTCTCGGGTATCGCCGGTCCATACGCCACCATCCATCTGCAGCTTTATACCGACAGCGTCAAAGCCGTCGAACTGTTTCTGCTGGGCTGCGGACAGTCTTATCGCACCGGCCAGAGCCGGCTTTATGCCGGTGGAGATCTGCGGACGTTGCCCGTGTTCACCATTGAAGACGAAGGCACTGAAATCGAAATGACCGTGCTGGAAACCCGCGATCTGCGGGCGCCGGTGCGTGCGACGGCGGAAGGTCGTGTGATCGAGCGTGCGAAGTTGCCGGCAGTAGAAGCACTGCTTGGCAACTAGCCGCGGTCTTCAGCCAGCCAGCGCGCCGCATCCAGCGCGTAATAAGTGAGGATGCCGTCGGCGCCGGCACGCTTGAAGGCGAGCAGTGCTTCCATCGCACATTTTTTTTCATCCAGCCAGCCATTGCCTGCGGCGGCCTTGAGCATCGCATATTCGCCGCTGACCTGATACACATAGGTCGGCGCCTTGTATTCGTCTTTGACGCGGCGGACGATATCCAGGTATGGCATGCCCGGTTTGACCATCACCATGTCGGCACCTTCCTGCAGATCAAGACCGACTTCCCACAGCGCTTCATCACTGTTCGCGGGATCCATCTGGTAATTGCGCTTATCGCTTTTGCCGAGCTGCTTGCCAGAGCCGACAGCGTCGCGGAAGGGTCCGTAAAAGCCGGAAGCATATTTGGCGGAATACGCCATGATTCTCGTGTGGATGTATTTTTTCGCGTCGAGCGCCATGCGTATGGCGCCGATGCGACCATCCGTCATGTCGGAAGGCGCAACAATATCCACGCCGGCTGCCGCGCAGACCAGTGATTGCTTCTGCAGCACAGTGATGGTTTCGTCGTTCAGCACATAACCCGCGGCATTGATGACGCCGTCCTGACCGTGTGTGGTGTAGGGATCGAGCGCGACGTCGGTAATCACGCCCAGTTCCGGCAGCCGTTTTTTCAATGCAGCGACTGCGCGCGGCACCAGGCCTTTGGGGTTTGCGGCTTCACGGCCGTCGGCGGTTTTCAGCGATCGCTCAATCGCAGGAAACAATGCGATGGCCGGAATGCCGGCGCGCAACGCGGTTTCTGCGTGACGCAGCAGTTGATCAACGGTATGGCGTTTGACCCCGGGCATGGAATCCACGGGCACAGTGCGGTTTTTCCCGTCGATGATGAACACCGGATAGATCAGATCATCCGTCGTGATGCGGTTTTCACGCATCAGGCGACGGGAAAATTCATCCTTGCGCATGCGGCGCATGCGCACAGCGGGGAATCGTCCTAGTGGCAACATGGGGCTAACACCTTGGTAATACGGGGGATTTTTGATGCGTCCCGCAGGCGGGAACTATTCGTGATTATAGTCGTCTGATTCTGCAGATGGCTTCGGCTGTCGCCCGTTTCTCCTCCCTGAGCGGGCGCCTTAATTCTAGTTAAGGCTCTTCGCCCCCGGTTTACTCCCTTTTACCGGGGGCTTTTTATTTCTTCAGCCAGCGCGCGACCACGGCTTGGGCCTGTTTGACGCCGGTCTTGTTGGCGCCGGAGAAAATCTGCGCGGTGGCTTCGCCGGGATACTGTTTGAGTTCCTCTTCAGTCCGTTGCAACACGACCGTGGATTCCTGGCGGGTCAGTTTGTCCGACTTGGTCAGCAGGATGTGCACGGCCTTACCGGTCGGCGCCAGCCAATCCAGCATTTGCCAGTCCAGTGGTTTCAGGCCATGCCGTGCATCAACAACAATAACCAATAAAATCAATGCATTGCGATTCGTAATGTAAGTGCTTATTAATGCATCCCACCGCTCCTGCTCCGGCTTTGGGACTTTGGCATAACCATAGCCGGGCAGATCGACCAGTGAGCAATGATTGCCCATGTCGAAAAAATTGATGGCCTGGGTGCGGCCGGGGGTTTTACTGACAAAGGCCAGTTTGCGGCGATTCGCCAGTGCGTTGATGGCCGTGGATTTGCCGGCGTTGGAGCGACCGGCAAAGGCGACTTCCGCGCCCACATCCGGCGGCATGTCAGCGATCTGGTGGACGGCGTATCGAAACTCGAGTTGTGAGAACAGGGACAAGCGGTTTTCCTCATGGCCTTGGGAAGGCGGCCGGGCAAAATGCTATAGAATACAAGCCTTTTCTTCCGACCGTGGGATTAAGGAGTACGTAATGGATCACCGCCGCATCAATCGCCAACTGAAAAACTTGCGGTTCTGGACCGCAGTGGCAGTGGCGCTCGTCGCGCCGGCCGCCCTGGCACAGGGCGTCATCAAGGGTGATCCGTCCAAAGCCCAGACTATCGTGACCCAGGTCTGCGCGGCCTGTCATGCGGCGGACGGCAACAGTGCGATTCCGGCCAACCCCGTTCTTGCCGGCCAGCATCCCGAATACACCTACAAGCAACTGCGCAATTTCAAGTCGCAGGACGGCAAGCCCGCGGAGCGCAACAACGGCGTCATGGCCGGCATGGTGGCCAGCCTGTCCGATGAAGACATGAAAAATCTCGCCGCCTACTTCGCGTCGCAGAAAACAAAATCGCGCGCAGCGCGTGATGCCGCCCTCGCCAAACAGGGTGAAGCCATCTACCGCGGCGGCATCCAGGCCAAAGGCGTCGCTGCCTGCGCCTCCTGCCACGCGCCGAACGGCGCCGGCATGCCGGCCCAGTTCCCCCGCGTCGCCGGTCAGCATGCCGAATACACCTCGGCCCAACTGACGGCATTCCGTGCCGGACAGCGCGCCAATGACCCGGCGCAGATGATGCGCATGATCGCGGCCAAGATGAGCGACCAGGAAATCAAGGCCGTTTCCGAATATATCGCCGGCTTGCGCTGAAACTTCAGCCCGCTTTGCGTTGACCAAGGGAGACTGAGTCAGTCTCCCTTTTTTATCGGTAATTCATGACCCGGCACTCCACCGCCCGCGCCATTTACGACCTGCTGTCGTCAATGCGTTTTGCTGTCAGCCTGCTGACGATACTGGCCATTGCTTCCGTCGTCGGCACCGTACTCAAGCAGGCCGAGCCGTATGCCAATTACATTTCCCAGTTCGGGCCGTTCTGGTTTCCGGTATTCGAGGCACTGGGTCTTTACGACGTCTATCACGCTGCCTGGTTTCTGGCGATTCTGGGTTTTCTGGTGCTGTCGACCAGTCTCTGCATTTTCCGCAACGGCCCGGCGATGCTGCGCGAGATGCGCAATTTCCGCGAGCAGGCGACCGAACGTTCGCTGCAGCACATCCATCATCGCGCGGAATATGACTTCACCGCAGCGCCCGCAACCGTCATCGAGCGTGTAAGGCAATATCTGCATTCACAGGGTTTTCGTTTCCGGACGGTCGCGCGCGGTGAATCCGGCGCCGATACGCTGATCGCGGCCAAAGCCGGCAGCTACCACCGCGCGGGTTATCTGCTCGCGCACTGCGGCATTGTGGTGATCTGCGTCGGCGGACTGCTGGATGGCAATATCCCCTTGAAACTGTTGCAGCTCAGCGGACAGAAGGTGGTCGAGACCCGCGATATTCCGCAAAGCAAGGTGCCACCGGAAAGCCGGTTGTCGCCGTCCAACCTGTCATTCCGCGGCAACGTCAATATTACGGAAGGCAGCAGCGCCAGCGTGATTTTCATGAATATGGCCGACGGCTATTTCGTTCAGGACCTACCGTTCACAATTGCGCTGGACAAGTTCCATATCGAGCATTATTCGACCGGACAGCCCAAGGATTTCGCCAGCGATATCGTGGTCATCGACCGTGAAACCGGTGAACGTTTTGAACGCACGGTGCGCGTTAACTATCCCTTCATCCACAAGGGCGTCGCAATCTACCAGGCCAGCTTTACCGACGGCGGTACGCGGATGCAGCTCAAGGGGTGGCCGCTGCTGTCGCCGCGCTCTGAACCTTTCGATGTCGCCGGGGCGGTCAACAAAACCACCAGCATCAAAAGCGGCGACAGCGAAATCCGTCTTGAGCTGTCCGACTTCCGCCCGTTCAATATTGAAGACCTGGCGGCGAACGATGGCGGTTCACGCGTGGAGACTGCCAGCGTTTCCAAAAAAGTCATGGATCGGCTGGGCTCCGCTGCGGCCGACCATTCGAAAAAAGATCTGCGCAACGTCGGGCCGAGTTTCCAGTACCGGTTGCGCGACGCTCAGGGCCAGGCCCGTGAATTCAGCAATTACATGCTGCCACTTCAGCTCGACGGTGCCTGGTATCTGCTGACGGGCGTGCGCGCCACACCCAACGAGAGCTTTCGCTATATGCGACTGCCGTTGGATGCCGAGGGAAGCGTCGACAGTCATATGCGTTTGCGCGCACTCTTGCTGGATGAGCGGGTGTGGCCTGAAATCGCCCGCCGATTCGCGCGTAACGCGGTTGCCGGGTCGGCCGTCTCCACGCAGATGCGTGGACGTCTGACTGAAAGCGCCGAACGCGTGCTGCAGCTGTTTGCAGTGCGCGGTCTGGATTCAGTGGTTCAGTTTCTGGAAAAAGGCATTCCGGCAGCGGATCGCGAAAAAGCGGCCGATGCCTATATCAAGGTTCTGGAAGGCGTGGCACTGGAAGCGTTGCAGCTGTCACGCGAGCGGGCGAAACAACCGCCAGCGCCATTTGACGAGCAGACCCTGCGGCTGGTGCGCGACAGCCTGATTTCGATCAGCGACAGTTATTTCTACGGCGCGCCGGTTTATCTGCAGCTGCTGCAATACGAAGAGGTCAAGGCATCCGGACTGCAACTGACCCGTTCGCCCGGCAAGAATATTGTTTACGGCGGTTCTCTGCTGCTGGTGCTGGGCGTGTTTGCGATGCTTTATATCCGTGAACGCCGCCTCTGGGTGCTGGTCAAACCAGGGCAGGGGCGCGTACTGCTGGCGATGGCTACCAACCGCCAGACCCTGGAAAACGAACGCGAATTTGAACGTCACCAGGCGGCCCTTGCGGACGCCGTGAAAGGCTGATCATGGAACTGACCCGGAATCTTCCGCAATCACAATCCTGGCTGCGCCAGCTCTCTCCGCTGGACTGGCTGTATGCCGTCGCGCTGGCCGCCGGCGCAGTTTATGCACTCAAGCTCTATGGCGATTACATGGATGTCTATGAAAAAGGCATTCTCGCCGGTACTGCGATGGCGCTGGCCGGACTCGGCTGGCACTGGAAAGCGGTGCGGGTGCTGATGGCCGTACTCGTGGGCACGAGCCTGCTGAGCATTTCCGTTTACCAGGGTGATCTTGCGCGCGCTGACCAGGCCTTCCTGCTCAAGTATCTGATCTCCAGCCAGACCGCGATCATGTGGATGTGTTTTCTGTTTGCGATGGCCGGTGTTGCCTACTGGGCCGGACTGCTGGCGCGTGCTGACGGCGTGACGCAAGCCGCAACCGGATTGACCTGGAGCGCCACCGCGATGGGGCTGATCGGCCTGCTGGTGCGCTGGTACGAGTCTTATCTCGTCGGTGCCGATGTCGGCCATATCCCGATCAGCAATCTTTACGAAGTGTTCGTGCTTTTCTGCATCATCACCGCGCTGCTTTATTTGTATTACGAAGGCCGTTATGCCACGCGCAAGCTGGGCGCCTTCGTGCTGATGATCATTCTTGCCGCAGTGGCATTCATCCTCTGGTACACCTTCGACCGCGGTGCCCATGAAATCCAGCCGCTGGTGCCGGCGTTGCAATCTTGGTGGATGAAAATTCACGTCCCCGCCAACTTTGTCGGCTATGGCGCATTTTCGATCGCCGCGATGATCGGCGTGGCTTATCTGCTGGCGTCAAAAGGAATACTGACCCGTCTGCTGCCGCCGGCCGAAGTGATGGACGATGTGATGTACAAAGCGATCGCCATCGGCTTTGCGTTTTTCACGATCGCCACCATCCTCGGCGCGATGTGGGCGGCCGAAGCTTGGGGCGGTTACTGGTCCTGGGATCCCAAGGAAACCTGGGCGCTGATCGTCTGGCTGAATTACGCCGCATGGCTGCACATGCGTCTGATCAAGGGCCTGCGTGGCCCGGTGCTGGCGTGGTGGGCGATCATCGGTCTTCTGGTAACGACCTTTGCCTTCATCGGGGTCAATATGTTCCTCTCCGGACTGCACTCCTACGGAACCTTGTAGGCTCCGGATTTTTCAGGGACTGACCGGAGTCGGCGCGGGCAGTGGCAATCCCCGCGCCGCAGCGATACGGCGCAAACGGTCGGGATAATCCGAAATGATGCCGTCGACGCCGAGTTCAAACATCCGCACCATGTCAGGCTCTTCGTTGACAGTCCATACCACCACTTTCAGGCCGAGCTGCCGCGCTTCACTCATGGCAGCTGCAGTCACATCACCAAAATAAGGCGACCAGACCGCGCCACCGGCTGCCTGTATCAGCTTCGGCAGCGAGCCACCGAACCGGCTGACATGTTTTTCTGCAGTCCATGGCGATGTTAAAGCGCCCGCGTGAATGTTGTCCTGCCAGGCTTGCTGCACGGAAAGATAAACCGTGTTGATCTGCGGCGCTTCCTGTTGCACCACTTGCAGCGTGCGCCAGTCCAAGGACTGGATGGTGACCCGGGATTCAAGCTTTTCGGCTTGTATCAGCGCGATCAGTGCATGCGCGAATTCTGCCGGTGGCAGCGTGCGTTGCGGATGATCCGGGGAAATCTTGGTTTCAATATTGAACCGCACCCGGTCATTGCCGGCCTGCCGGGCCAGCGCAAACACGTCCGTCAGGCGCGGCATGCGCGTGCCGTCGACGGCGTGTTGTCGCGCAAAACGCTGCGCATAGTCTGTGCCGGGGCGGATGCGACCGACGTCATAGTGCTGTAGTTGCGCGAAGCTGAGAGTATGAATCGCGAGGTCGTCGCGTTCCAGCCATTGCCCGTCCGGACCGCGGGTGATGTCGGGATTCAGCGTGGCGTCGTGGCTGACCACAACCACGCCGTCCTGCGTCACCGCGACATCGAGTTCCAGCGTGGTGACACCTAGCGTGAGTGCGTGGGCGAATGCGGGCAGGGTGTTTTCCGGCAGCAGTCCGCGTGCGCCGCGATGGCCCTGCAGATCCAGGCCCGATGCCGCAGCAGTGATCATCAGCAGTGCGGTCGCGATGAAAATGCGGTGCATGTGGCGCGCATGTTACTCGCCGGCGGCGAGGAAGGAGGTCAGGCGCCAGCCGTTTTCGCTTTTGCGGAAACAGGCCAGATGTTCAACGGGGCTGCGGATATGTTCTTCAGGAATATAACCATCACGGTCCTGCGCCCGGATCCGCACCCATTTCTGTTTGCTGTCGGGTTCCTTGTCATCGACTTCCCAATCCGCAACCCGCACGATGACATGGCCCAGTGTGCGCTGAACCACAGCACTGCCCGAAGGCCCGCTGCGCACCTCGGCTTGTTTGATGGTGATAGCGCCATAGCCATGAGGATCAAGATCCTTGGGCCATTGCGGCAAAACATAAGGCGCACACAGGCTGCGCGGCATATGGTCATGACGGTACCAGGCGGCGGCGAGCTGCAGTGCCCGCGGTAGCTCGCGCCACAAAGGACTGTTGTCGGCGTCGGGTTCCCACTGCCGGTTGAATTCGTCGATGCCGCGCGGCTGTTCCAGCCCGTTGCGCACATTGCGGTCAACAATGCCGAGCACGAACTTGCGGTCGCGCTGTTGGATGGCTGTCAGCAGCCGGTCGCGGAAGCGGATCCATGAAACATCGCCGGCGGCTTCGTCGCGAGGTACGAATACGGGTTCGGCGGGCGTCGCTGCGCCGGCCTTAAGGCTCAGCGCAAGCAAGGCGGCACAGCCAGCAAGGATCAACAGGTTTTTTATCAACGGCGCAGGCATCGGATTTTGTCGACTTCGGCGTTCCGGGGTCCCGGAACAACGCTGGCGTATCTTAAGCGGCGGCCATGGACCGCACAACAAACCTCAGGCGGCGGGCTGTGCCGCTGCAGCCTGGGCGCGCAGCAAATCCACCGCGGCATCGCGTGAATCGATGACGCGCTGGCGGGCAATGCGCTCTGCTGCATCACCGTCGCCGTCGCGGATGGACTGCAGCAATCCCTGCCAATGGCGGACGGATTGTCTGCGGCGGTCTGCAGACGACAGTCCCAGTCGGGTGTAGCGCACGGTCTGCACCGCCAGTGAGCCGAGAATGGTCTGCAGGCGTCGGTTGCCGGCGGCTTGCGTCAGCAGGCGGTTCAGCCGGGTGACAGTTTCGATGTATTCATCGCCGTTGCCGGGCAGTTCGGCGGCCTGGACCAGCCGCTGGATGTCTTCTTCGATCAGTGGCAGCAAGGCATTGCGTTGCGGGCTTTCGGCGATCAGCCGGTCGCGCAGGCCGTTGAGCATGGCGCGGATGTCGAAGATTTCGTTGACCTCTTCAATGGTCGGATTGGTGACCTGGGCACCGCGCCGGGCGAGGATGATGACCAGCCCTTCTTTTTCCAGCAGCCGCAGTGCTTCCCGTACCGGGCCGCGGCTGACTTCGAATTCCGCCGCTACCGATTGCTCCATGATGCGCTGCCCCGGCGCATAGGTGCCGGAGACGATGCGTGAAGACAGCTGGGTGGCAATCTGCTCCGGCAGGGATTGCGTCAGCGGGGGGTCCGTACGCAACTGCGTAATTACGTCGGTGGGTGCGGGATGGCCAATGGTGGTCATGATGAATTCCAAGATACGGCCACTTTGTAAGATTGTCAACAATCTTCTTGACAACAAAATGGGCTCCGACTAGCATCCGCTATTCAACAGACCGAACCTGAGGAGCACGACCATGGCCCGTATTGAAGTCAAATCCGAAATCACCGGTACCGTCTGGCAGCTCAAAGCCAAGCCCGGTGACAAGGTCGAAGGTGGCGATGTGCTGATCGTCATTGAATCCATGAAGATGGAAATCCCCGTCATCACCGAAGACGGCGGCACGGTAAAGGAAATTCTGGTCAATGAAAAAGACCCGGTCTCCGAAGGCCAGGTTGTCGCGATCATTGAAGAGTAAGTCCTGAAGTAAGCGAACACTCATGTCGTGAGTGCAAGTGCACGCTTACAAATAACTATTTGTATTCAATAAATAAATATTAAATCCTCGGAATGAGCTGGCAGCCTGAAATCGACGAGCTTCAGCGGCGCCGCCAGTTGGCGGAAGCCTGCGGTGGCACGGAAGCTGTGGCCAAACACCACGCCCAAGGCAAGCTGACCGTAAGGGAACGCGTGGCTGCCCTGGCCGATCCGGGGTCGTTTCGCGAGGTCGGCAAACTGGCCGGCAAGGCGACTTATGACTCCGCTGGACAACTGAAGAGCTTCGAGCCGGCGCCCTATGTCATGGGCATAGGCCGTATCAACGGCCGGCCGGTCGCTATCGGCGGCGAGGATTACACCATCCGCGCCGGCACCGGTTTCGGCAGCGACCGCCGCAAAGGCGGGCAGGGCGGTTTCATCGAAGACCTCGCTTTTGAGTACCGGATCCCGCTGATCAACCTGATCGACGGTACCGGCGGCACAGTCAACACCGCCAAGCGCAAGGGTTACACCGTTGTTCCCGGTTACGGCCAGGACGGCATCGAGCGTTCGGTCGAACTGCTGGGCCAGGTGCCGGTGGTGTCGGCGGTGATGGGCACGACCGCCGGCGGACCGTCGATGCGCGCGATCCTCGCTCACTGGTCGATCATGGTCAAAGGCACGGGTCAGATATTTGCTGCAGGACCGCCGGTGGTCGAACGGGCTTTCGGCGAAAAGCTGCACAAGGACGAACTGGGCGGGACCAAGGTCGCGGTCGACACCGCCGGCACCATCGACAATGTCGCCGAGAACGAGCAGGACTGTTTTGAGCAGATTCGCCGCTTCCTGTCGTACATGCCGCAAAACGTCTGGGAACTGCCGCCGGTTGAAAACAATGGCGATCCGGTGGATCGCTGCGAAGACGCTCTGGCCAGCATAGTGCCGCGCTCCAATCGCCAGGCCTACAACATGAAAAAGCTGGTCGGCATGATTGTCGACCGCGATTCGTTTTTCGAAATCCAGCCGACGTTCGGCAAAGCCGTCATTACCGCGCTGGCTCGGATGAACGGCAAAGTCGTCGGCATCATTGCCAGCAATCCGATGGTCGGCGGCATCATGGATTTCAAGGCGGCGCGCAAGCAGGGCCACTTCGCCGAGCTCTGCGACATGTTCAACATCCCGATCATCCTGTTTGCTGACATACCGGGCCTGATGGTCGGTCGCGAGTCCGAGGCCGATGCCATCCTGCGCGAAGGTGTGCGCACACGCTATATCCTCGGTCAGGCGAAAGTGCCGATGTTCACGGTGATCGTGCGCAAGTGTTATGGCGTTGCCGGAGGCGGCTTCATTGATCGCGCCGGCCTGAATTTCAAGATTGCCTGGCCGTCGGGCGAGTGGGGCTCATTGCCGGTTGAGGGTGGCGTCAAAGCGGCTTACCGCCGTGAAATTGAAAGCGCGCCGGACCCCGCCGCGCGGGAGCGCGAAATCGAAGCGGAATTAAAACAGCTCGCTTCGCCGTTCCGCACCGCTGAAGCGTTTGCGATTGAAGACCTGATCGATCCGCGCGAGACCCGTCCTTATCTGTGCCAGTTCATTGAATCGATGCAGGGACGACTTGCCAGCCAACTTGGACCGAAGTATCACGCCGGCGTCCGGCCTTGATGCATAAATAATTGATTTAATTGGATATTTAATATGGCATTCGAAGTATTGCTGCAGGAATACGAAGCCCGCCGTGCCAAAGCATTGGCCGGCGGCGGCGAAGAGAAATATGCGAAGCGCACGGCCAAGGGTATCTGGAATGCCCGCCAGCGCATCGATTACCTGATGGACAAGGGCTCGTTTATTGAATCGGGCCTGTTCGGATCCTCCGGTGTCTACGCCGAACAGGAAGATGAAACCCAGACCGACGGCAAACTCGCTGGCTTCGGCCGCATCGACGGTCGCGACGTCTGTCTGGTGGTTAATGACTTCACGGTGAAGGGCGCGTCGACCTCGGCGACCAACAGCAAAAAAATCGGCCACATGAAGCGCACCGCCACCGAGCGTGGCATGCCGCTGGTGCTGATCGGTGAATCCACCGGCGCACGTCTCCCGGATGCGATGGGTTCGCGAGGGATGGGTTTATTGCTTGGTAACGACAACACGCAGTTCCGCCGTATGCGTGAAGTGCCGATGGCCGCCGCAGCCTTCGGGCCTTCTTTCGGTTCATCGACCTGGCTGATGTGCCAGTCCGATTTTGCGATCATGCACAAGAGCGCGATCATGGCTGTGTCGAGTCCTGGTCTGGTGTCGATGGCGCTGGGCGAAAAAGTTGCTGCCGAAGACCTCGG
>CANHZX010000006.1 GCA_947465215.1 Betaproteobacteria bacterium
AACAATCGGGTTACCGGGCAACCCGGGACGCTCATCGTAGCCGAAGCGGCAGGCCGGTGAAGGGCCTGCTCCACATTACGAACATTAGCCAGTGAACGGCACTAGTTCTCACGCCATGAACCCGATATCGGCGGCACGGTCGATGCGCATATCGGTCAGTGCGATCACCTCATCGGCGGTAAAGCCCGGCGCCACTTCGAGCAGCACAAAACGGCCGTCCTGCCATTGCAGCAACGCAAGATCGGTGACCACATAACTGACGCAGCCCTGCCCGGTCAGCGGGAAGCTGCATTGCTTTTTGAGTTTGGGCCGGCCCTTGCTGTCTCAATGCTCCATTACGATGATCAGCTCGGAGGCGCCGGAGATCAGGTCCATCGCGCCGCCGATACCGCCGAGTTTTTCGTTTTTGGTGCTCCAGTTGGCAACGCTGCCGGACTGGTCGACCTCATAGGCGCCGAGGACGACGGTGTCGATACGTCCGCCCCGGGCCATTTCGAATGAGGTCACCGAATCAAAGAAGGACGCGCCGGGTTTGAGTTCGATGTACTGGCCGCTGGCGTTGTAATAATCCGGGTCGACGGCATCGCCCGATACCATCTTGCCGTAGCCGAGCACGCCGTTCTCGGCGTGCAGCACGATGTCGCGGCCGTCGAGGTTGTTGGAGATCATCGTCGGGATGCCGGTGCCGAGATTGACGTAGGTGCCCTCGCGCAGCAAACCGGCGGCGCGTTTGGCGATGCCGGCGCGGGTGAGTGCGGATTTGCCGTTGTAAACCTTGGCGGTATCGGCGGGACGTCGCTTGGATTGCGGCACTTGTTTGGCATCAAAGGGGCGCTCGCTTTTGAACACGCGGGCGACAAAGATGCCCGGCAGCGTCACCGATTCCGGTGGCAGTTCACCGACTTCGACGATCTCGTCGACTTCAACCACGGTAATGCGCGCGGACTTGGCGAATGCCGGACTCAGGTTCTGGCTGCCGCCGCGGAACTGCACATTGCCGGCGCGGTCGGCACGGTGTGCACGGATAAATGCGTAATCGACCTTGATCGCGGTTTCCAGCACATAGGTTCGGCCATCGAATTCGCGGGTCTCGCGGCCCTTGGCAAGGTCAGTGCCGACGCTGGCGGCCGCATAGAAGGCGGGAATTCCCGCCCCGCCGGCACGGCAGCGTTCGACGAGAATGCCCTGCGGCACCAATTCCACTTCGATCTCGCCGCTGACAATCTGCTCTTCGGTGGCGGTCGGCATGCCGGGGCGCACCGAAAAAGCGGCGATCAGCTTGCGCACCTGTTTGTTCTCGGCCAGCACCTGGCCGCGCAGTTCGCCGGGCGCACCCATGGAGTTACAGACCAGACACAGGTTTTTCGCCCCTTTGTCACGCAAGGCGGTGATCAGGCCGAGGGCAAAACGGTGGCCGACGCTGAAGCCACCGAGGGCAACAGTGGCGCCGTCCGGCAAGTCGGCAATGGCTTCGGCAGCAGAGGCAAATACTTTATTCATGGTGAGTCTGTGTTTGATTAATCAGGTTAATAAGGATGTAAAGCAAGGAACCAAGGCAAAGAAGCAAAGCGGATCAGAATCCGTAGAGCTTCGCGGGATTGTCGACGAGGATTTTATGGCGTACCGCTTCGCTGCCGGACCATTCATTGACCAGATCGAGCAGTGAAGCGTCATCCGGCAGATTGTTTTTTAAAGAGGGATGCGGCCAGTTGGTCGCATAGAGCATGCGTTCGGGGGCGGCGCGAATCAGTTCCATCGCGGTGGCGCCGGCGTCTTCGTAACGCGGTGCGCCGGTTTTGGAGCCGTGATACGGCGCCGAGAGTTTGATCCAGCAGCGGCCGCTGTCGACCAGATTGCGCATGACTTTCCATGCCGGATCGTCAGCCGCGACCGGCTGCATGAAACGGCCGATGTGGTCGATGACGATATCGCAGGGCAAGGCCTTGAGCATGGCTTCGCGGCCGGCAAGTTCGCGGCCGTCCATCTGCATCTGCACATGCCAGCCGTGCGGAGAGACGCGTGCAGCCATTTCATTGAGCGTGTCCCAGCTCACGCCGCCATAGGGCAGCAGGTGATAACGGATGCCGCGGATGCCCGCCTTAGTCAGACGGGCAATTTCCTCATCGCTGTCGCCGGGTTGAACGATGGCGACGCCGCGGGTCTGATGCGATTCATCACTCAACGCCTTCATCGCTTCCAGCGTGCAGCGGTTGTCATTGCCGAAGGCGGCTGGCTGGACGATGACGGTGCGGGTAATGCCGAGTCGTTGGCGCAGCTTGCGGTATTCGGCAGTGGTGCCGGGGATCGACGGCAGATTGGTGCCGGGAAGCTGCTGGTATCCCGGCTCGAAGATATGCATGTGGGTGTCGCAGGTACCGATGGGCGACGGCAGGCGGGGCCGGGTATCAGTCATGTTCAATCAGAGTTCGGGGTTTTTGTGGCCGGTGGCCTTGCCGGAATCGGCGACCTTCGACACGTTGTTACCAAAGGGTAGTTCAACGCCAAGCTTTTGCGCCATGTCGAGCACCAGATGCAGGTCCTTGCGCATATTCGGCATGGGTTCACCGGCTTCCTTGGCTTCTAGCATGCCTTTCCAACGCGGACCGAGTTCATGCCAGATCTGCAGCACTGAACTGTTGGCCAGGCCCTGCTTGAATACGAGTTTCATCACGTCGGGTGCAACACCGCCCGCCTCGGCCAGCGCCAGCCCTTCGAGCAGCGCCATCACATTGGCGCTGAACACCAACTGGTGCGCGAGCTTGGCAACCTGTCCGGTACCGACATCGCCGGTATGGGTCACGTTATCGGCAAACACTTTCAGTATCGGCATCACCGAGGCCAGCAGTTCCGGATCACCGCCGACCATCAGGCTCAGCAGTCCTTCGCGCGCGGCAAGAATGCCGCCGGAAATCGGAATATCGAGGGTATGACCGCCTTTCGCGGCGATCTGCTGCGCCACACGCAGCACCGGGCCCGGGCCCAGTGTACTGCCGGTGGCAAATACGGCGTTCGGACGCAGCGCTTCGAGAATGCCGCCGGGGCCGGAGACGATGGCGTCGGTCTGATCGGCATCCGACACCAGGCTGATGATCAGGTCGCTGACCCGCGCGACATCGGCGGGTGAACTGCAGGGATTGGCGCCGAGTGCAGCCAGTTCACGCACCGGATCAAAACGCACATCGTAAACAGCGGTGGTGCAGCCGGCGTTGATCAGGCGGCGGGCGATCGGCAGTCCGAGCGCCCCCAGGCCGATGACGCCAACCCTGGCCTCAAGTTTCGCCACTTATTGCGCCTTGATGCCGGCGTCCTTGATCACCTTGGTGTAACGGGCAATCTCGGTGCGCAGGTAATCGCGGAACTGTTCTGGCGAATTGAGCACGAGATCGACGCCCATGCCGGTGAGTTTTTCCTTGGTCGCCGGCGTGTTGAACATGCGCGCGGTGTCACGCTGGATGCGTGCGACCAGTTCCGGCGGCATGTTTGCCGGGCCGAGCAGGCCGAACCAGGTGGCGATGGCGTAATCCTTGAATCCGGCCTCAGCGACCGTCGCAATCTCCGGCGCCAGCGGCGAGCGCGTGCTCCAGGTATTGGCGATGCCGCGCAGGCGTCCGCTCTGCACATGCGGAATCGCCACCGGCAGATTGCCGAACATGATCGGAATCTGTCCGCCGACGGTATCGGCCAGCGCGGGATTCTCGCCCTTGTACGGTACGTGGGTGATTTTGATGCCGAGCTGCGAAGCCATCAGTTCACCGGCCATATGCGGCGATGAGCCGACGCCGCCGGAACCGAAGGTGATCGGTTCCTTGCTCTTTTTGGCCAGTGCGATGAACTCTTTGAAGTTTTTCACCGGAAACGACGGGTGCACCACCATCAGCAGCGGCGTGTAACCGGTCAGCGTGATCGGCGTGAAGTCGCGCATCGTGTCGTACGGCGCCTTGCCGTAAAGCGCGGGGGCGACGGCAAGACTGGTTTGCGGCGTGATCATCAGCGTGTAACCGTCAGGCGGCGCCTTGGCGGTCATCTCCGCGGCGATCATGCCGCTGGCACCCGCACGGTTCTCCACCAGTACGTTCTGCTTCCAGTCAGCGGTGAGACTTTGCGCCAGCGTGCGCGCGACGATGTCGGTCGCACCGCCAGCGCCAAAGCCGACAAGGATGCGCACAGGCTTGGCCGGAAAACTCTGAGCGGCAACAGTGGATGCAAAAGCCGCGAGCGCGGCAGCCATGAAAATATTTTTAATGGTCATGATTTCCCCCCTCCTGAAGTGGGGGCATTGTGTGTAGCGCACACTGAACTGTCAACCTGAAATGGCCGCCATTCCGGGCACCGGTACGGCATGCGGCACCGGTGCATGGCACATCTCGTTACCAGGCCAGTGCGTAGCCCTCGCGGCGCGGATCGGCGCCGGCATGACGCAGACCGGTTTCCGGATCGACACGGATGGCACACACCGCGGCATTCGCGGCGGGGAAACGCGGCCAGACCTCAACATCGTGGCCGCGACGTTGCAGCTCGGCGATGACCGCGGGACCAAAGTCTTCTTCGACATTGAGACGGCCCGGATAGTAGGCATGCGGTGCGAAGGAGTTGGGGAAACTTTGCGAAGAGACGCGCGGCGCTTCCACGGCCTGCTGCATGGTCATGCCGAATTCCACAACGTTCAGGAACACCTGCAGCATGCCCTGCGACTGCTGGTCACCGCCGGGCGTGCCGAAGGTCATGAACAGTTTGCCGTCCTTGAAGGCCATTGCCGGATTCGGCGTCAGACGCGGACGTTTGCCCGGCTTGACCTCGGCCGGATGCCCCACCTCCAGCCGCGACTGACAGCCGCGCGAGGAAATTGCCAGGCCGGTGCCGGGAATGATCGGCGTTTCGCTGGCGTTGTCTGACGTCGTTGCTGAATAAGCGTTGCCGAATTTATCAACGACGCAGTTGTAGATGGTGTCCTGCGACAGCCGCGAGAGGCCATGCGGTGCGGCATACAGCGGCGTCGATGCGCCGGTGGCGCGACCGGTGTTCTCGGGATCACCCGGGTCCGGCAGACGGTCAAAGGCCTTCTGCATGTCGATGCGTGCGCGCTGGCGAACAGCATAGGCTTCGGAGATCAGCGCATCGCGCGGCACCTTGATGAATTTCGGATCACCGACATAGGCCTCGCGATCCGCGAAGGAGAGATTCAGCGCCGCCGCGATCAAGTGCGCATAATCCGGCGAGTTGTGCTTCATCGATTGGAGATCGAAGCCCTCAAGAATCTTCAGCGATTCAAGCAACACGATGCCCTGGCACCACACGTCACAGGCGTGCACGGTATAGCCGCGGTAGTTGACGGTGATGCTCTCCTCCACCGGCACCTGGAATTCGGCCATGTCCTCAAAGGTCATGAAGCCGCCGTTTTTGGCGTGGTAGTCGGCGATTTCACGCGCGATCGGACCACGGTAGAAATAATCGTGAACGGCCTGCAGCTTGTTGTCGCGGTCGCCTTTGGCGTCGCGTTCGGCCTGGATCAGACGGGCGATGGTGCCGGCGAGATCTTCCTGCAAAAACAGTTCGCCGACGCGCGGCGCACGGCCCTTGGGCAGGAAAATGCGTTCGTTGTCGGGCCAGCGGCGGAAACTGTTTTCGAGATATTCAATATTGGTCGGTAACAGCGGATAAACCGAAAAACCGTTTTTCGCCAGCTCCATCGCCGGCGCACCGGCTTCTTCAAACGATATCGTGCCGAAGCGGCGCAACGCTTCAACATAAGTGGCAGGTGCTGCGGGAATCACGGTGCGCAGCAGGTTCTCGGGCACGGCCTTGCCGTTGCCGGCAGCGATCAGTTTTGCGACATCAGTGCTCTTCGGCCAGTAACCGAGACCGGCCAGGCTGATGACCTTGTCGAGTTCCTTCATATAGATCAGCGTTGGCGCCACACAGGCGAAGCTGACCATATCGGGTTGCAGCACGGAAAGCGCCATGGATGCGGTGACGCCGGCATCGACCGCATTGCCGCCGCGATCGAGAACGCGCATCGCCGCCAGCGTGGCCAGATAATGACCGGACGACGCCGCGTGGTTGCGTCCGACCAGATTCGGCCGGAAGCTCGGAGCCGGAACGGCCATTTTGACTGCGCGTTTTTTTTCTGCCATGACGCTTCTCCTGCTGCTGTGACGGTTAACCGCGTTCTGCGAGTGTTTTGCCGCCGGTACCCCAGGCGTTTTTCGGGATGTCCTGCACGATGATCGAGACGGTCTCGGGTTTGGACCCCAGAGCATCGACAAAAGCCTGGGTCACTTTTTCGATCAGGACTTTCTTTTGTTCCGGAGTGCGGCCTTCAGCGAGATAAAGCTGTGCAAGTGGCATGGTGTCTTCCTTTCATAACGTAGATAAAAAAACAATCAGGTCATTACTGTTCAAGCTTGATGCCGGCATCCTTGATGACCTTGCCCCACTTCGCGGTTTCGGTCTTCAGGAATGCGGCGAATTCGGCAGACGTACTGCCGACTGCAACGGCACCGGAGGCTTCAAAGGTTTTGCCGATCTCCGGCGACTGCACAATGGCGGCGATTTCGCGGCTGAGTTTTTCAATGATCGGGCGCGGCACGCCTGAGGGCGCGATCAGGCCCTGGAAGGCTTCAGCCTGATAACCCTTCAGCGTTTCGCCGATGGTCGGCACGCCGGGCATGTTGTCGAGGCGTTTAGCGCTGGTCAGCGCGAGGCCCTTCACCTTGCCGGCCTTGATATGCGGCGCAGCGGAGATAGTCGTCGTAAACAGCATGGTAACGCGGCCGCCGATGACATCAGTGATCGCTGGCGGAATGCCTTTATACGGCACATGGATCATTTCGATGCCGGCGGTTTTCTTGAACAACTCCGCCGACAAATGCGGCGCAGAGCCCGCACCCGGCGTGGCAAAGGTCAGTTCCCCCGGTTTGGACTTCGCCAGCGCAATCAGGTCTTTCACCGTGGACACCGGTGCACCGGCACTGACGACGAGGATGTTGGGCTGGGAATTGAGCTGAGTAACCGGCGTGAAATCCTTCAGCGGGTCATAGGGCAGCTTGGCGTAAAGGCTGGGGTTGATCGCAAAAGTCGTGGTGATCATCAACAGCGTATAACCATCGGGTACCGCCTTCGAGGCAATTTCGGTGCCGACGATGGTCGCGGCGCCGGGTCGTGTATCAACGACGATGCTCTGGCCCCATTTGTCGGTCAGCTTCTGGCCGATGAGCCGTGCTGTGATGTCGAGTCCGCCCCCGGCGGCAAACGGAACAATCATGCGAATCGGCTTGCCGGGGTAGGCGGCAGCAGCCTTGTCCTGCGCAGCGGCGACGGTGCTGACGGCAAAAGCGGCAGCGCAGCCGGCCAGAATGAGCGACTTCATGGTGATTACTCCCGGGAAAAAGTCGAAAAGATGTTATCACGCACGCTGCAGCAGTCTTGCAGCGTCGCTCAGCATCTGGACTGATTTCGCGACGGGAACGCGGGCCTCAGCTGCGGGGGGCTTCTTCGCGCGCGGCGCGGCTGCGGTTGCGCGCCTGGTAGAGCATGTCGAGGGTGATCTTGCGCACTTCGAGTTTGCTTTGTTCGATGTGTGCGGTCAGCAGACGCTGGGCTTCATCGACGCGGCGGCGCTGGATCGCGGTGAGAATCTGGCCATGTTCGCCATAGGTGGCGGCGATACGGTCTGTCTTGGTGAAGTCGAGCCGGCGGATGATGCGCATGCGCTCTGTGATTTCACGATAGGTACGCAGCATTTCATGGTTGCCGGTGGATTCGACGATGCGCATGTGGAAAGCTTCATCGAGCAGGCCGACTTCAAGCGGGTCCTGCAGACGGTGCTGCTCATCGACCAGCCAGATTTTTGCCAGTCCGGCGAGCTCGGGTCGTTCTTCAGCTGCAGCACACAGTTCACGCACAGCGAAACATTCGATTAGCACCCGGAAGTCATAGAGCTCGTCGAATTTCTCAAAACTCAGCGGCGGCACCAGCCAGCCGACCTTGGGCATGGCTTCGACAAAGCCTTCGTGCTGCAGGCGTTGCAGGGCCTGACGCAAGGGCGTGCGGCTGACTTTGATCTGCTGCGCGAGTTCGGATTCAGAGAGGCGGTCGCCGGGCATCAGGTCGAAATCAAATATGCGCTTCTTGATCCGCGCATAGGCCTGATCGGCGAGACTGCCTTCACCCTTGCTGATGTTCACCACTTCGGCCATGTTCAGGCGCGCTTCTGCATGGGTTTGCCTGCCGACACTTTACCTGCATCCACCGTACCTGACCCCAGGAAATTCCGCCAGCCGCCCCAGTTGGTGATGTCTTCGGCCCCGGCCAGCGCACAGGGTTCGCAGATGAATCCGTTGACCCATTGACCATCGGCCAGTTCGATCGCACCAAGGCCCAGCGGTGCCGGAATGCCGGCGAGGAAAGTGCCCAGGCTTTCGGCGGGCATGTCATAGACCTCGACTTCAATCGCCGCGCCTTTGGCATCGCGCACCAGGCCCGGCTTCGGCGGCTGCGTACCTTTAAGGGCATAAAGAGAGTAATGCGCCGCGGTGGTGGTACGCGCACGTAATCGTGCACCGCGCTCGCTCAACTGATGATGCAGTGGCATGCCGGCGAGATGTGCGCCGACCACCGCCAGCGGAATCGCACCCGGCGGTGTGGCGGCGATGCGGGTATCGCCATCCTGCAAGGGTCGCAGCGTCTTGCCCAGCGGCAAACCCAGTGAGAGCTGCCAGCGCGAGGCAAGTTCAGCGAGCGCCCAGTCGCAGCCGCCGCGGGCAATGAAGGTCACGCCGAAAGGCAAGCCTTCCGCTGTAAAGCCGAAGGGCACCGCAACCGCTGACAATCCCAGCAGGTTGACGAAGTTGGTATAGGTTCCGAGCTCGCTGTTGCGCACGATCGGCGCCGCCGCCACTTCGGCCAGAGTCGGCAGATTCGGCGCTGTCGGCACCATCAGCACGTCGAACTCATCCCAGACATGGCGCGTCTCCACTTCGAGTTCGCGCACGCGGTAGATGGCATTGAAGGTATCAACTGCCGAATAATTGCGGCCGGCGTTGATCACTTCAGCCACCACCGGATCAATGCCGGCGCCGCCCTTCCCGATCAACGCCCCGGCAATGGCATAACGTTCCGCCGTCCACGGCCCCTGATACAACAGCGTGGCGACATCGGAAAACGGCCTCAGGTCAAAAACACCCTGTGAGCATTGCAGACGCCCCAGATGTTCGCAGGCCTTGTCATAAAGCTTGCGGTAATCGTCACTGACGAAAAACGGCGAATGCGGAATGCCGACATTCAGTTTTGCGGGAAAGGCATAACGCGGCTGCGGCGGATGATTGAAATGCGGTTCAGCAGGACTCAAGGCGCCGTGCCCGGCGACCACCGCGAGCAGGCTGGCCGCATCCGCCGCGGTCAAGGTGAGCAGGGACACGCAGTCCAGCGTGCGACAAGCCGGCACCACGCCGGCGGTGCTGAACAATCCGGGCGTTGGCTTCAGGCCCACCAGATTATTGAATCCCGCCGGCACACGCCCCGAACCTGCGGTATCGGTGCCGAGTGCGAAGGCAACCATGCCGCGCGCAACGACTGACGCCGAGCCGGAACTGGAACCGCCGCTGACATGCTGCGCGCTGAAGGTGTTGGGAACGGCACCGTACGGGGAACGTGTACCGACCAGCCCGGTGGCGAACTGATCGAGATTGGTTTTACCGAGTAGTACTGCCCCGGCATGCATCAGGCGCGCGACGATATGCGCGGTTTCGGTGGCGATATAGGCGAATTCGGGACAGGCCGCGGTAGTCGTCCAGCCGGCGACATCAATATTGTCCTTCACCGCAAAGGGCACGCCATAGAGCGGGCATTCAGCCGGATCGCGCTGCGCCAGTATGGTGAGCTGGGCCTCCAGTTGCGCCGCCGTCGCGAGATTGATCCACGCCGGATCGTGTTGCTTTTCGTTGCTGCGATACAGCTGCTGCCAGCGGGCACGAAGGAACTCCGCCGCATCGAAGCCGCCGGTGGCAACCGCGGTGTTAATGTCGGCAATGGTCAGCGGTGCGTTCATGCGCGCACCGCCTCGGTCACCGGCGCGCCATGGGCCGGCAGATGCGCCGGCCGCGGAATCGCCGAGAGCAGTTCGCGGGTGTATTCGGCCTGCGGCGCCGACAACACCTGCGCCGTCGGACCGGATTCAACAATCGAGCCGGCGCGCATCACGATCACGCGGTCACAAAGCAGACGCACCACCTCAAGATCATGACTGACAAACAGATAACTCATGCCGAATTCAGCTTTCAGATCCGCCAGTAAATTGAGCACGACGGCCTGCACCGACACATCCAGCGCGGCGGTCGGCTCATCCAGAATCAGCAGTTCGGGCTTGGTGGAAATCGCCCGCGCAATACCGACACGCGCCTTCTGCCCGCCCGACAGCTGGTGCGGCAAGCGGTCCAGCAGTTCATGCTGGAGACCGACCTGGGTCGCCAGTGCTTCGACGCGGGCGCGGATTTCAGCATTGTTGGTCATGCCCTCCAGGCGCAGCAGTGGATCGGCAATCGATTGCGCCGCAGTGGCACGCGGGTTGAGGCTTTCGTGTGGATCCTGGAACACCATCTGCAATTCGCGACGCTGCGGTGAGCGCGCAAATGCTGCGGCGGTCACTGCCGTCAATTCCTGCCCCTTGAAGCGAATGCTGCCGGCGGTGGCGTCGAGCAGCCGCATCACCATCGCCGACGTGGTCGATTTGCCGCAGCCGGACTCACCGACCAGACCAACGCTTTCGCCGCGGGCGATGCTGAAGCTGACGTTATCAACCGCACGGTAACCGGCTTCTTTTTTGCCGCGGTTCCTGATCCGCTGCAGCACGCCGCCCGGCGCATCGAATTGTTTGACCAGATTCTTCACTTCGAGCAGCGGTTCATCCGAAACAATCATCGTTGGCGGCAGCGGCAGGCGCTGGTCATCCGGCATGAGGTCGCGGATGGTTGCCGCGGCATGCGGCGTCGAGCGGATCAGCCGGCGCGTGTACGGGTGCGCCGGTGCGGTGAACAGTTTCGCGGTGTCCTGCTGCTCGACCACTTCGCCTTTTTCCATGACGATAATGCGGTCGCAGTATTCACCGGCGAGCCCGAGGTCATGGGTGATCAGCAGGGTCGACATGCCTTCGGAGCGTGTCAGTTCGCGCACCAGCTCCATCACCGCCTTCTGCGTGGTGACATCCAGTCCGGTGGTCGGTTCGTCGGCAATCAGCAACTGCGGCTTGCAGGCCAGCGCAATGGCAATGACTACGCGCTGGCACATGCCGCCGGAGAGTTCAAAAGGATAGGCATGGTAACGGCGTGCAGCATCACGGATGCGAACACGCTCCAGCGCCTCAATGGCCTTGGCTTTGGCCTGTTCGTGCGTGGCCTGTGCATGGCGGATCAGCACGTCCTCAATCTGCTTGCCAACCGTACGGATCGGATTCAGCGCGGCGCGCGGATTCTGGAAAATCATCGAGATTTCGCGTCCCCGCAGGTCGCTCATCATGTCTTCCGGCGCGTCGTGCAACTGCATGCCGCCGAACTCGATACCCCCCGAGACGATACGGCCGGCGCGGTCGAGGATGCGCATCACCGCATAAGAGGTCACCGATTTTCCGGAGCCGGATTCACCGACAATGCCCAGGGTTTCGCCCTTGGCGACCTGCAGATTGACCGAGCGCACGGCAGTGACCGGGCCCTTGCGCGTGGCGAATTCGACACAAAGGTCGCGCACGGTGAGCAGCGGCGGATTGTGCAAATGGGTGCTCATGTGCGCCTCTGCGGGTCCACGAGGTCGCGCAGACCGTCGCCGAGCAAGTTGAAGGTGAATACTGCGAGCATCAGCGCCGCACCCGGGAACAGCGCCAGCCACCATTCACCGGAGACAATGTAGTTGGCGCCTTCGGCAACCATGATGCCCCACTCCGCCGTCGGCGGCCGCACGCCGAGGCCGATAAAGGACAGGCCGGCGGCATTGAGAATGGCCCAGCCCATGTTCAGCGACAACTGAACCATCATCGGCGGCAGGGTGTTCGGCAGAATCTTCGCGATGAGGATGCGCAGCTCGGAATTGCCGGACAGCCGCGCCGCCTGCACATAACCGGCATTGCGGCGGATCGACACTTCGGCGCGAGCCACTCGCGCATAAAACGGTAGATTGATGATCGCGGTGGCAATAACAATGTTCTGGATGGTGTTGCCGGCGGCGGCGACGATACCCATCGCCAGCACGAACAGCGGAAAGGCCATAATCGTATCGAGCATCCGGCCCGACAGTTTGTCGAACCAGCCGCCCCAGTAACCGGCGCAGGCACCCATCAGCGCACCGCAGACAAACGAGAGCGCCACCGCGGATACCGAGATCAGCAGATCAAGCCTTGTGGCGACAACGACGCGGGAAAACACGTCGCGGCCCAGCTGGTCTGTGCCAAACCAGTGTTGCCAGGTTGGCGGCTTGAGTGCCTTGTCGGCGGCGGTGGCGAGCGGGTCGTGCGGCACCAGCGAGGGGCCGAACACTGCAACCGCGATCATCGCGGCCAGCATCACGAAAGCAAGGAAGGTGACGGGATTGGACGTCATCACATAACGGAAATGGGCGAAGCCCCGGCTCCACGCCGACGTGCGCGGCGAAGCGGCAGCGATCGGCGAGGTCATAACAGCGTCATTCATGATGTTTCATTCCTCAGCCGTCGACCTGTACGCGCGGATCGATCAGCGTGTATAGCGTGTCGATAAACAGATTGAGCACGACAAACAGCACGGCCATCGACAGCACAAAGCCCTGCACCGCGGCGTAATCCGAAACAACCAATGCCTCAATGGCAAAGGAACCGATGCCGGGCCAGGCGAAAACTTTTTCGACCAGTACATTGGCGCCCAGCGTGAACGAGAACACCATGCCCAGCGTGGTCACCACCGGCAGCAGGGCGTTGCGGAAGGCATAGACCATCAGCACCCGTCCGCGCGACAGGCCGGCGGCACGCGCGGTACGCAGGTATTCGGAAGACAAGGCCTGCAACATCGAAGCACGGGTCATGCGTGCGATCGGCGCCAACGTGAACAGTGCCAGCGTGATCGACGGTAGCAGTAATTGTTTGGCAGCCGACCATGCGGTGCCCCACTCGCGCGCGATCAGGCTGTCGAATACCAGAAAACCGGTGATCTGCGGAGGGGCGATATGCATCAGATCAAGACGACCGAGAGGCGCCGGCGCCACGCCGAGCAGGAAATAAAACACATAGACCAGCAACAGCCCGGTAAAAAAGGTCGGCAGGCTGACGCCGGCAGTCACCACGAACCGGCACAGCTGATCGATCCAGGTGTCCTGGCGTACGGCGGCGAGCACGCCCAGCGGAATCGCCACTGCCACTGACAGCAACAGCGCCGTCAATGTCAGCTCCAACGACGCCGGCAGACGGCGCAACAGTTCGGTCGCCACCGGCTGGCCGGTAGATACCGACTGGCCGAGGTTGCCGGTGCCGAGGTCCTGTACATATTTCAGAAACTGCACCGGCAGCGGCTGGTCGAGCCCGAGATTGGCGCGAATCTCGGCAATCGACTCCGGCGTTGCCGCAGCGCCGGCGAAATAGGCCGCAGGGTCACCCGGCAGCGCGCGCGTCAGCAGGAAAGTGACGATGATGATCCCGATCAGCGTCGGGATCGCCTGCAGAACGCGCGCAAAAATGATGGCCAGTTGACCCATGTCCCCGTCCGCTCAGACCTTGAACGAACGTGCGTCGACCTGACGATGGAACCAGAACTCGTAACCTTCGAGTTTCGGTGACATCGCGGACTCCAGCGTCGGCTGCCACAGCGGAATGCGCGGCACGTCGTCGAAGGCCTTCTGGATCAACTGCTTGATCTTGGCGTCGTAGGTCTTGTCCGACTTGTCCATATGCAGCGTTTCGTCGACCAGCTTCTTGACCACAGGATCGTCGTAGTTCGAGGCATTGAACAGATTGCCCTTAATGTACGCCCAGTAGAAGTAATAGTCCGCCGTGTTGAGCCAGCCACCGAAGTTCTCCAGCAGGAACGGCAGTTTTTTGTCGACCAGCGCGACCGTGCGCCAGTTGGCACCCGGCACCTTGTCGAGCGTGACCTTGATGCCGATCTTGCCCAGGCTTTCCTGGATCAGCAGCGCGGCGGGTTCACCCCAATCGGCCTCACCCAGGTCATAGGACAGCGGCACTTCGAAGCCGTCCTTGTATTTGGTCTGCGCCAGCAGGGCCTTGGCTTTTTTCAGGTCCGTGTCATAGGGGAATTTCTGCGGCCATGCGGCAGTAGCGGGCTTCGGTGACTTGCCACCCCACATCGGAACACCGCGGCCATAGGCGGCCTGCTTGAAGATCTGATCGTAGGGAATGGCGTAGGCCACTGCCTGGCGCACCTTCTGGTCCTTGAACGGTTCGA
This sequence comes from Betaproteobacteria bacterium, assembly GCA_947465215.1. Classification (GTDB taxonomy): domain Bacteria; phylum Pseudomonadota; class Gammaproteobacteria; order Burkholderiales; family SG8-41. The sequence continues at coordinate 14,412 of CANHZX010000006.1, forward strand.
AGTTGTAATTGAGGCAGGCGACATACAGGCAGTTGTCAATCGGCGAACCGGTGACCTTGACCTTTTTCGCTGCGGCCAGTTCCTGCGCATCCTTGTTCGGAATCTGGAAGGACAGATGGGCATCGCCGCGCTCAACCATCGCACGACGTGTTGCGGTGGCCGGCACTTCACGGATGATCACGCGCTGCACCGCCGGCAGCGGACCGCCGACCCATTTGTCATTGCGCACATACACCAGCTGCTGACCGGCATCCCAGCGCTCGACCTTGAACGCGCCACTACCGGCGGGGGTGCGATGCAGATATTCTGCGGCCCAGGGATCCTTTTCGGTGGCATTCGCCTTGGCCACTTTGGAATTGATGATCACCGCAACCGGCACGCCGAGATTGGGCAAGGCCAGCTTTGACGGCTGCTTCAGATCAATACGGAAGTTTTTCGAATCGACGACAACAAACTGCGAAGGATCGACAAAACCGCCGGCACCCATCTGCACCTTCGGGAAACCGCCCAGCGCCAGAGCGCGATCAAAAGACCATTTGACGTCTTCGGCGGTAACGGGCGTGCCATCCCAGAAGGTGGCATTGGCTTTGATCTTGAACAGGATCGCCTTGCGATCGGAAGACAGCTGCCAGCTCTCTGCGAGTTCGGGCTCGACCTTGTCGTAGTCGTAGGACAGCGAACCGTCGGCCAATTTTTTGGTGCCGAATGTCACCAGCCGGTCATAGACATTGACCGCCACCTGATAACTCGGCCGGTTGGTGCCGGGCCGGTGAATGTCGAGGCTGTTGATCGTATTGCCGATCAGCACCACCACCGTGCTGGCCGACTGCGCCCAGGCATTGGTTTTCAGAAACGGCAACATCGCGGCGCCTGCAGCAACGGCACCGGCAGATTTGAGGAGTTCACGACGGTTCATCTGGCATCCCTTTCTTGGTAACCCGCATTTCAGGCGGTATACAAGATTGGATGCAAGACGCGTACCACGGCACTAATATCGCCGGAATATCAATAAATACTTTTTAAAAACAATTGTTTATTGGTTTACAACGCGGGGGCCGAGTCATCAGGAAGCAGCACCAATTCGGTGCATCGGAGCGCCCGACAGTGCGCCATGGTGCACGCCGGGCGGTCAATACAGCGCTGCCGTTCTGAGTCTTTCACCCCTCGACAAGCCGTGGGAGAACGGCAGCAGCCAACAGGAGATCGGTTACACCGGATCCCAGCTGAACACATCCTGATTGCGCGACAGCGGATAAAAATCCGGCTTGAACGCCGGCAGCGCAATCTCCGCAATCGCCCGGGGCGTCCAGCCGTCGCTGCGCTGCATGCCGCGGATCGGCCGCGACTGGCTCATCAGGAATATCTCGTTCATCCGGGTGTAGAAGATCTGGCCGTTGACGTCCTTCGCTGCATCGCTGGCAAGGAACACCGCCAGCGGCGCGTTCTTGTCCGGCGTGACCATCTGACGCTGGGCGACACGCGCCGCCTTGTCCGGCGTATTCGAAGGAATCGAACCTGTCATGCGTGTCCACGCCGAAGGCGCGATGCAGTTCGAACGCACGTTAAAGCGCTGCATGTCGAGGGCAATGTGTTTCGACAGCATCACCATGCCGGCCTTGGCCGCGCCGTAGTTGGCCTGACCGACGTTGCCGGCAAGGCCCGAATTCGAAATCATGTGCACAAAGCTGCCGCCGTTCTGGTTACGGAAGTGCGTCGCCGCGGCGCGGCTCATGTTGAAGGCGCCGTAGAGAATGACCTTGATCACCGAATCCCAGTCATCAAAAGTCATCTTGTGGAAAATCACGTCGCGCAGGATGCCGGCATTGTTGACTACGCTGTCAACACGACCGAAGGTGTCCATCGCTGTCTGCACGATACGCTCCGCCGTATTGAAGTCGGCGACGCTGTCATAACTGGCAACGGCTTCGCCGCCGTTCTTTTTAATCAGCTGTACGACCTCTTCCGCCGGCGTCTGGTCGGCGCCTTCGCCGGCCAGTGAAGTGCCGATGTCGTTGACCACGACCTTGGCACCCTCTTTTGCCATCATCAGCGCGATCTCGCGGCCGATGCCGCGGCCGGCGCCCGTCACCACTACTACTTTTCCCTCAACAATACCTTCACTCATTTTCAGTCTCCGTTAAAAACAATGCCGCGCAACAAAGGCTGCGCGGCATGAATGTGCTGCTGTCCGAAAAAAATCAGATCAGAAGTGCAGTTCGAGCTTCGCCGCCTTGGCGAGCTTGCGCCACTTGTCGACTTCGGCGCGGATCGTTGCGGTGTAGGCCTCGGGCGTCGAGCCGACTGGGGTCGAACCGTCGGCATTCAGTTTCTTCACCACTTCCGGATCTTTCAGCGCGACGATGATGCCGGCATTGATCTTGTTGATGATCGGCTTCGGAATCTTGGCGCTGCCGATGATGCCGTACATCTGGTCGACGCTGTAACCCGGGATGCCGCTTTCCGACACAGTCGGGATATCCGGCACTGCGGGTGAACGTTTGCTGGCGGTGATCGCGATCACGCGCAGACGGTTGGTCTGCATATGCGGACGCACGCCGAACAGCGTGCCGAAGCCGACCTGCACTTCGCCGCTGAGGTTGGCGACGATGCCTGCGGCCGACCCTTTGAACGGCACGTGGGTCATTTTGGTCTTGGCCATGTAATCAAACAGTTCGCCGGCCAGATGCTGCAGACCGCCGGTGCCCGACGAGCTGTAGTTCAGCTTGTTGGGATTGGCTTTGGCATAGGCGATCAGTTCATTGATGTTTTTCGCCGGTACTGTCGGGTTGAGGTAGACCGCGTAAAACAGCGAGGTCGCCTGCGAAATGCCCTGCAGGTCCTTGGTCAGATCGTACGGCAGGTTGGGATTGGTTGCCGAATTGACATGCATGGAGGCGGATATCAGACAGATCGTGTATCCATCCGGCACCGCTTTAGCTGTCAGGTCAACGCCGATGGCTCCGGCTGCACCCGTGCGGTTATCAACAACCACCTGCTGATTCCACTGATCACCCAGGTGCTTGGCAATAATGCGGGCAGTGGCGTCAGTACCGGCGCCCGGCGTGAACGGTCCAATCATCCGTACAGGCTTGTTCGGATAATCCTTGGCCGCATCGGCAGCCCAGCCGGACAAAGCCGTCGCAGCAAGCACCGCAACGGTCAGTGCACCGGCGGCGCGTTTGAAATTCAGCAACATGGTGATTCTCCTGTGTGGAAATGGCCGTTGGGGTTGGCAGTCTCACGGTCCGCCACCGATCCGCCCCGGCGGTAAAAAATTGGCTGTTAAATATTTGATTGAATTCGCATTTTAAACTACCGACGCCTTGCGGTCGCGCAGCCCAAAAGCAGGGATCAGCGGCAGGCGATTGACTCGCACCGGAATGACCGGTTTTCAGGTCTTTGGTTCCAGTCCCTGCCCTGCAAGTTCATCATCCAATCAGGCGCGCATTTTACTGCGGCCCCGCGCAAACGACGCAGCAATTCAGAGCATATGGACTCGACAGTCATACCGCAATCCGGATTCCGCAGACTGCAGCGAAGGTCCGGCGCTTATACTCCGCAACATCCGCAGGCATCAGAGGTCACATCATGAAACAGTATTCTGCGCTGCTCATTGCCGCAGCGCTTTTTTGCGCCCCATTGCATGCCCAAAGCGCAGAAACCTACCCCAACCGCCCGATCCGCATGATCGTTCCCAGCGGTGCCGGCGGCATCACCGACATCATCGCCCGCACGATTGCACCGCGACTGACCGACAGCCTCGGCCAGCAGGTCATCGTCGACAACCGTCCGGGTGCGAGTGGCGTCCTCGGCACCGGCATTGCCGCCAAGGCCGCACCTGATGGTTACACTTTGCTGATGGTGTTTCCGTCGCACCCGGTGAATCCCGCGCTATATCCGGATATTCCCTTTGATACCGTAAACTCCTTCGCGCCGGTGACACTGGTCAGCGCGGTGTCACCGGTACTGATCGTCGGCAGCGCATCGCCGGCGCGTACGGTGAAGGATCTGATTGATCTGGCGAAATCCCGCCCCGGCAAACTGAATCACGGCTCGGTCGGCGCCGGCAGCATGGGCTCGCTGGGCGCGGAACTGCTGCGCACGATGGCCGGCATCCAGTTCACGCAGGTCGCCTACAAAGGCTCACCGCAGGCACTGACTGCGGTGATCTCCGGTGAAATCGATTTTTATCTGATCGCATCGGCCAGCGTGGTCGGCCCACAAGTCAAAGCCGGCCGCATCCGTGCACTGGGCGTCGGCGCGAAACAACGCCTTGCCGTTCTGCCCGATGTGCCGCCTATTGCCGATACGCTGCCCGGCTATGAGGCACGCGGCTGGAACGGCATACTCGCGCCCGCGGGCACGCCGAAACCGATCATCACCCGTCTCAATCAGGACATCGTCAAAGTGGTGCACACCGCTGAATTCGCGCAGGTGCTCACCGGCGAAGGCGCCACCGCCATCGGCAATACGCCGGCGGAGTTCGACGTCATCATCCGCGCCGACATCAAGAAGTGGGCGCGCATCATCAAGGACAACGGCATCCGCCAGTAGGCGCCGCCGGTCAACGGAGAAACCATGCCTTACCTCGATCTGCCCGACTGCAAGCTGCATTACCTCGTCGACGACCACACCGATCCCTGGACCAAAGCTGAAACCGTGCTGTTCGTGCACGGCTTCACCGAATGCACCGACGCCTGGCGCGCCTGGGTGCCGCATTTCTCAAGGCATTACCGGGTGCTGCGCATTGACCAGCGCGGCTTCGGCCTGTCGACGCCGGCGCCGAAGGATTATCCGCTGACGACGGAACTGTATATCCGGGATCTGGCGCAAATCGTGCGCCAAGCCGCTGATGGCGGCCCGGTGCATATCGTCGGCGGCAAAAGCGGCGGCATCAGCGTACTGGCCTTTGCTGCAGCCCATCCCGAACTGGTGAAAACCGTGACCGTGTCGTGCGCGCCGATCACGCCGCCGAACGCCACTGGCTGGATCGAGGAAATGGAAAGCAGCAGCGTACGCGCCTGGGCGAAACGCACCCAGCGGGAACGCATGGGCAGCACCATGCCGGAAGCCGGCATCGACTGGTGGTCGGACATGATGGGCCGCACGCAGCTGTCGACGGTGCATGCCTATATGCGCTGGGTCGGCGCCATCGACATCCGCGAAGACGTCAAGCGCATCCGGCGACCGACACTGGTGATCGGCACCGATACCGCAAGACGCGGCCGCGCGGTATTCGAAAGCTGGCAGAAAACCATTCCCGATTCGGAACTGGTGATCATTCCGATCGACGGTTATCACGCCGCAGGAACGGCGCCGGACCGCACCGCCGAAATCACCCTCGACTTCATCCGCCGTCGCGGACAATAAATCCGTTGATTTCGACCTGAATCAACGACGGCGGGCGATGCCTTCTTCCCAGGAGTAGGCACCCCGCTCTTCCGGGCCGTAAGGAATTTCAATCGCACTGCCCGGCGGGTAATCGCGGGAATGATGTTCCAGCTGGCGCAGACGCTGCGCTTCGCGCGGATGTACCAGGGCCAGCGGATCACCGACACCCAGCGTGCGCGCCGCATGCAGCGGCCAGTTCGGGTTGTCCATCAGACCACGGGCCAGTGCAATGAAGTCGGCATGCCCCTGCTGCAACAGGTCCTCGGCATGCTGCGGCTCACGGATCATGCCCACCGCCACGGTCGGCAAACCGGTTGCCTGCCGGATTTCACTGGAATAGCCGGCCTGGAATCCGGGCACGCGGGGCACCGGCGGCAAGCTGCCGTCACCGCCAACGCCGCCGGAAGAACAATCAATGGCGTCGATGCCACGCTCTTTTAATGCATTGGACAGCGCCAGCGTTTCTTCAATGCCCCAGACTCCGCCCGGCCCCTCGACGGCGGAAACGCGGAACCACAGCGGCCGGTCGGCAGGCCACACCGCACGCACGGTCTCGGCGACTTCCAGCGCAAAACGCATGCGACCCTCAAGGCTACCGCCATAGGCATCAGTGCGCAGATTCGACAGCGGCGACAGGAACTGGTGAATCAGGTAACCATGCGCGCCGTGAATCTCGCACAGCTCGTAACCGGCATCGACCGCACGTTGTGCAGCGAAACGCCATGCGGCAAGACACTCGCGGATATCATCCAGATCCATCGCCTTGGGAATGTTGCCGCCCGGTGTCGGCGGCAAGGCGCTGGCCGACAGCCCCTGCCAAGGCCTGAGTTTGTCGTTTGCATCAGCCTCGGTCAGCGGCGCACGATCCTTCAGCGGACCGTGCTGCGAGGCGCGGCGACCACAATGGCCGAGCTGAATCGCCGGCACGGCACCCAGCGATTTCAGAAAATCAGTAATGCGACGGTAAGCCGGCACATGATGGTCATGGTAGATGCCGGCGCATTCATGGGTTTTGCGCCCGCGCGCATCAACGGCGGTTTCCTCGGTAAACACAATGCCGCAACCGCCCATCGCAAAACGGCCGAAATTGACGAGCTGCCATTCTTCGGGGGCGCCGTCATCAGAGGCATACTGGCACATCGGTGAACTGACGATTCGATTGCGGGCGGTGATACCGCGCAGTTGGATCGGCGTGAACAGCAATGGCGTATCGGATCGGGGTTCAGTCATCTTGGCAGCATTCCGTAAGGATTCGGCAGCAGTGTAAACAAGACGGACCCGCCTCAACCCATCGCAGTCCACAATTTGTCGAGCCGTTTATACGACACCGGATAAGGCGTCTTCAGTTCCTGCGCGTACAGCGACACGCGCAACTCCTCGATCTGCCAGCGGAATTCGAGCAGGCGCGGATCGACGAGGCCGGCTTTTTTCTGCTGGTCGAGACGCATTTCAAAACGTCCCCACAACTGGGCGATGCTCGCCGCATGCTTGCCGTCGCGTTCGGCATTGGTCGGATACTTGGCGAGACGCATCTGCATCGCCTTGATGTAACGCGGCAGATGGGTCAGCTGCGACCACGGCGTCGCGCTGACAAAGCCCTTGTGGATCAGGCGCTGGAGTTGAGCGCGCACGTCATTGGCTGCGCGCGCAACATTGCCCTTGGCCGCACCCAGCGCCAGCGAGAGCTGGTGCACATCCGCTGCAATAGTCACAAACAGGCGGCAGGCCGCTTCCGAGACCGCCGGCAGCCGCGTACGGGCCCGCTTGACCTGATCTTCAAACGCCTTCAACCCGCGCGGCAACTCATCATCACCGATGAAAGCACGGTCGCAGATCGCCGCGATCAGATCAGCGCGCAGGTCATCGGGGCTGGCGATGGTGCGCAGCTGCAGCGCCGCCTGGTCGAAACCTTTCAGATTTTTCTCCAGCTGGCGCATCTGCTCCTTGAGCATCAGCCGCATCAGGCGCACGATGCCGGCGCGCATCGATTCCTGCGCGGCGCTTTCAACATCGAACAGGCGGATCGCCACGCTGTCGCCCTCATCCGCCAGCGCGGGATAACCCGTCACCTGTCGGCCGCCGCGGTTGAAGGTAATGGTCGGCGGCAGGTCGCCGAAATCCCAGACTTTGATGCCTTCGCGCTCGATGCCGGTGGTGGTTTCACTGAAAGTCAGTTGCGCGGCTTCGCCCAGTTGCGCTTTCAACGCAGCCAGATCGCGCCCGGTGGCGAGTTCGCGTCCCGATTCATCCACCACCCGGTAGTTGCAGCGCAGATGCGGCGGAAACTCGATGGCCGCGGCTTCATCGCGCGCCAGCGGCGCACCCGCGGCGCGCGAGGCATAACGCACCACCGCGTCAGCGAAGGTGCCGTGAGCCGAACCTTCGGTCTGCAGGAATTTGGTGATGTGTTCGGTCGGCGGCGTCAGATGGCGTCGCCAGTTTTTCGGCAGCGCCTTGAAAGCGAAGGCCACCTTGTCGCGGATCATCCCCGGCACCAGCCAGTCAAAGGCCGCGGCATCGAGCTTGTTGAGCAAGGCCAGCGGCACGGTGGCGGTGATGCCGTCGAGCGGATGACCGGGATCAAAACGGTATTTGAGTTTGACCTCGAACTCACCCGCCTTTTCCCCAACCAGGACGCTATCCGGAAACTGCGCTTCGGTAATGTCTTCGGCGGCATGGCGCATCAGGTAGTCGCGCGTCAGCAGCAGATGGTCGGCGTTGTTCTGCTCGACCGTCTTGCGCCATTGCTCGAAGCCCGCACCGTTGACGATGTCCTGCGCGATCCGTTCGTCATAAAAAGCGAAGATCACTTCGTCGCTGACCAAAACGTCGCGTTTACGCGCCTTGTGCTCCAGCTCCTGCACTTCTTTTATCAGTCTTTGATTCTGCTGTATGAATTTTGCAGGCGTGGCGTAATCCCCGGCGACCAGCGCCTGGCGGATGAATATCTCGCGTGACTCCTTCGGATTGATCGGGCCGTAATGCACGCGTCGCTTGGGCACGATGGTGATGCCGTACAGCGTGACACGTTCATAGGCCGTGACCATCGCGCGGTCGCGCTCCCAGTGCGGATCAAAGTAATGGCGGTCGACCAGATCGCGCGCCAGCGGCTCGATCCATTCCGGTTCGATACGAGCAACGCAGCGTGCATAAAGCCTTGCGGTATCCACCAGTTCCCCGGCCATCACCCACTTTGGCTGCGCCTTGCGCAGGCCAGAGCCCGGAAAGATCGTGAACTTGATGCCACGGGCGCCGAGATACTCCCCCTCTTCGTTTTTGAAACCGATATTGCCGAGCAGACCGGCAAGCAAGGCACGATGGATCTGATCCTCGGTCGCCGGCTTTTCATTCGTCTGCAGCCCGAGCTCAGCGGTCAGTGACGCCAGCTGGCCGTGGATATCGCGCCATTCGCGCATCCGCCGTTGTGACAGGAACAGTTCAGCCAGCTGCTGTGCGAGTTTGCGGTTGGATTGCTTGTGCTTGATTGACTCGTCGAAAAAATCCCAGAGCTTCAGATAACTCATGAAGTCCGATTTGGCATCGGCGAACTGTGCGTGCGCGCGGTCCGCAGCTTCCGACTTGTCGAAGGGACGGTCCCGCGGATCCTGTACCGACAGCGCGGAAGCAATAATCAGCACTTCGCGCAGGCAGCTCTCCTGTTTTGCGGCAATGATCATGCGCGCGATACGCGGATCAATCGGGAATTTGGCAAGCTGCCAGCCGACCGGTGTGAGCTGTTTCTGCGCATCGACCGCACCGAGCTCGGCCAGCAGTTGATAGCCGTCGGTGATCATCCGCGGCGTCGGTGCTTCGAGGAAGGGAAAATCCTCGACATCGCCGATGCGCAGCGCCTTCATGCGCAGGATCACATGCGCCAGCGAAGAGCGCAGGATTTCCGGGTCGGTGTACTGCGGCCGCGCGTTGTAATCGTCCTCGTCATACAACCGGATCGCCACACCGGCAGCCACGCGGCCGCAGCGGCCGGCGCGCTGGTTGGCAGAGGCGCGCGACACCTTCTCGATTTGCAGCTGCTCTACCTTGTTGCGGTAGCTGTAGCGGTTGACCCGGGCCAGCCCGGTATCCACGACGTAATGAATGCCCGGCACCGTCAGCGAGGTTTCGGCGACGTTGGTGGCGAGCACGATGCGCCGTGCACCGTGAGCGCGGAACACCTCATCCTGCTCTTCAAAGGACAGTCGCGCATACAGCGGCAGGATTTCCGCACCCTTGGGATGATGCTTGCGCAGGGCTTCGGCGGTTTCGCGGATTTCACGTTCGCCGGGGAGGAACACCAGCACGTCACCACCAGAACGTTCGCGCCACAGCTCCGTGACGGCATCGACAATCGCCTCGTCGAGATCCTTCTCTTCCTGGTTCTCGTTTTTGGCCAGCGGGTGGTAACGCACTTCCACCGGATAGGTGCGACCCGAGACCTCGATGACCGGTGCCGGCTTGCCGTTGATTTCAAAATGTTTGGAGAACCGTTCGGCGTCGATGGTTGCCGAGGTGACGATGATCTTCAGATCGGGCCGGCGCGGCATCAGCCGGCGCAAATAACCGAGCAGGAAGTCGATGTTCAGGCTGCGCTCATGCGCCTCGTCGATGATCAGCGTGTCGTAGGCGCGCAGATCACGGTCGCCCTGGGTTTCGGCGAGCAGGATGCCGTCGGTCATCAACTTGATATAGGTGTTCTGAGACAGCTTGTCGGCGAAACGCACCTTGTAGCCGACGGCATGGCCCAGCGGGCTTTTCAGCTCATGCGCGATACGCGTCGCGACGGTGCGCGCGGCAATGCGCCGCGGCTGGGTGTGACCGATCAGGCCGTGCACGCCGCGCTGCAGCTCGAGGCAGATTTTCGGCAGCTGCGTGGTCTTGCCCGACCCGGTTTCGCCGCAGACGATGACCACCTGATTGTCACGAATCGCCTGCGCAATGACCTCGCGCTTGCCGACCACCGGCAGATCTTCCGGATAGGTCGGCTGCGGCAGATTGCGCAGCCGGTGTTCGATGTCTTCTGGGGTGCGGGGTTTCAAGTGAATCAGTGCCAACAAAAAAGGCCGGCGTTCACCGGCCTTTGCCGAACAGCCAGTCCGGTCAAAGTTTCACTTTCGGGTTCAAAGTGTAGAGGCCGGTGAGTTTTGCTTCGCCCAGCACATGACCGCCAATGGCATTGCGTACGTCGGCGCCGCCGAATTTGCCGGCAACCGGACATTTCGCCACGTCCAGCGCGTACAAGGTGAACACATAATGGTGCTTGATGCTGTCGTTCCAAGGCGGGCAGGGACCGTCGTAACCGAAGTAGTCGCCCTTCATATCCTTGTCACCGGCGAACCACGCGGTATAGTCGTTGATGCCCTGGCGCGTACCGTGCGGACCGTTGGGTCCCGTCTTGCCGCGCGCGGTGACCGCGTTTGAAAACTCACCGGCAGCAATCGCGCCGGATGCGGGATCGAGGTCGACCAGCACCCAATGGAAAAAATCAACGCGCGGCAGCGAAGCCGGAATTTCGCGGCCTTCCTGATTCACGTCATCAGGTTTGGACGGCACATCATAGTCATGACAGATCAGCACGAGCGATTTCGTACCGGCGGGCAGGTCGCTCCAGGCCAGCTGCGGATTGCGGTTGGCGCCGAGCGTGCAATGGGTCTTGGCATCGGGGGCACAGAAGGCAAATTCGGCCGGAATCGGCTGGCCGTCGCCGAAGCTGCTGCTAGTGAGTTTCATCATGGAATCTCCTTCGAAATCAGCTGGGGATTATAACAATGCGTTCATCAGCGGGATTGCGGTGCCGACAGCCGCTGATGGCGTTCGGCCGCCGGGAGCGCGGCAAGTTCGCGCACCGCCGCGTAAAAGCGCCCGAGATCATTACCCTGCTGCTGCAGCAAGGCTTCAAAAGCCGGCACCTGCTGCGTGTAGAAGGACACTGCCGCGAGGTGGGCATTGCCCAGCGGTTGGGCGAACCAGCGGTCGTAACCGGCAAAACCACCCCAGTCCTGGCGCTGCGCGGCATAGGCGCGTTTCAGGGCATCGAAGGCCTCCGCCTTGCGCCGGCGTTTCTCATCCACCGGCGCGTCACCGGCATAGAGTGTTGCGAGATCACGGCGGGTGCTCATCACCAGTTCGCGGAAATCGGCGCGAAAACGCTGCAGCTGTGCGAATTGCAGGCGATCGGCTTCACTGCCGTGCGCGCTCATCCAACGCGCTACGCCCGCCTGCTCGACCACGGTGGCGAAGGATTCGTTGAACACGGTATCGTCCTTGACGTAAACGACCTGATGCGCGAGTTCATGAAACAGCAGTCGCGCCAGTTCCGGCTCGGGATAATGAATGAAGGTGTTCAGCAGCGGATCGGCAAACCAGCCGATGGTCGAATACGCCGGCACGCCGCCGACATGCACATCGTAACCTTCAGCCGCCAGTGATTTGGCCTGGGCGCGCGCCTCGGCTTCGCTGAAATAACCGCGATAACCGACGCAGCCGGCAAAGGGAAAACACCATTGCCGCGCTTCGGTTGAAAACTCCGGCGCGGCAAATACATTCCACACCACAAAAGGGCGCGCCAGATCGGCATAAGCGCGGTAACTGCGGTTGTCAGGCAGACCCAGGTCGCGACTGGCGTATTCCCGGATGCGCAGGGCGCGCTCCAGCTGCGCCTTCAGTTTGGGGTCCAGCGCGGGGTCGGCGAGCAGACGTTCAATCGGCGCTTCGCGCTGCCAGATTTCCAGCTGGCCGCCCACGGATTTCCAGTAGTAGCCGAGATTGCCGCAACCGGCGAGTGCGAGCACGGCGAGCAGCAGCGCGGCGCGGCGCATCGTCAGGACGCCGGCTCGAAATGTCCGTGTCGCAGGAAGGCGCCGCATTGCCGGACCACTTCGGAAGAAAACAGCATTTCGGTATGACCGGCATGCACCTCAATATGTTCCGTGATCCCGGGCACCGCGGTTTCCTCGACGGCGACAACACCGTCGTGCGGCTGCGGCAGGTCGGCACCGATCAGCGCGCCGAGACCGAAGCCGCGCGTGCCGGCAATCACCCCGGCCTGCCGCGCCCGCAACTTCGGACGCGTCTCATCAAGCCATTCTCGGATGCTGCGTCCGAGCAGCCAGTCGCCGCCGGGAAATTGCGCGAGCCGGCGTGCCGCGGCGCTGTCGGTGTATGGCGTGCCGATCAGCACCAGCCGTTCGCAGATGATGGCCGGTGTGCGTTCCAACATTTTCATCGCCACCAGTCCGCCCATGCTGTGAGCACCGAGGTTGAGGCGCCGCAAACCGAGACTGTTGCAATACGCCGCCAGATGATCGGCGTTTTCCGACAGCGTCTGACGCATCGTCGGATAGGACCAGGTGTGGGCGTCGAACCCGTCTTCTTTCAGTTGATGCGCGAGATACTCCATCACCAGGCCGTGCACCCACAGGCCATGGACAATGATCACCGGCAGCGCCCCGGGGTCAGTCATAAATATCTGTTTTTATTAATTATTTCGAATCAGATCCGGCGATCGCCGAAAATGGTGACGCCGTCGGGACCGAGATGCTCGGCATCCCCCCAGGCACCGGCGCTCCACCGGCTGCCGTCAAAAGCAAACCAGTTGAGGCTGGCATTGACCAGCGGCACCGGGCGCTGCGCATCCAGTGCCAGTCCGGTCGCAGCGCGGTAGGCCGAATCGAGCACCAGACCGTGGGTGACGATGGCGATGGTTTCATCGGCATGGCGCTGCGCGAGTTCTTCCAGCGCGGCGCGGCAGCGCGCGAAAAAAGCCGCCGGGCTTTCACCGCCGGGCACCGCGTACTGCGGGTCGCGTGACATGAAACGTTCGTAGCTTTCCGGGTCGCAGACCTGCATTTCTTTCTGCGTCATCCCCTCGAAAACACCGAAATGACGTTCGCGCAGGCGTTCATCGGTGAGGATGTTATGTCCGGTGACGATGGCGATCTGTTCAGCGGTACGCGCAGCGCGCGGCAGGTCGCTGGAGTACAGTGTGGTGAACGGTTGATTCTTCAGGCGGATGCCGAGCTGCTGCGCCTGCCACAGGCCGCGCTCAGTCAACGGGCTGTCGAGCTGGCCCTGCATACGGCGCTCGGTGTTCCACAGCGTTTCGCCGTGGCGGATCAAGATAAGCTGGGTCATGAAACGGTGAAGTCCTGGTGATCTGCGGATGCCTTGCCGGACAACGGCGGAGACCGTTCTGCGGCTGCATGAATTCTACCGGTTATACTCGGCGCGATGCTGATTGCCGACCTGCTGCAACCCCAAATCCTGATCTTCGCGCCGCTGATCGTATTCGCGGCCTATGTCGTGTTCGGCATCTCCGGTTTCGGTTCAACGCTGATCGCGGTGCCGCTGCTGGCCCACCTGTTTCCGCTGAAGTTCGTGGTGCCGTTTTTTGTGATTCTCGACTGCATCGGCGCTTTCAACATGGGACTGCGGCTGCGCGCCGACCTGATGCGCCGTGAACTGATGCTGCTGATTCCGTTCATGGGACTGGGCATCATCGCCGGCGTGTGGTTGCTGGTGCGCATGCATCCGGAACTGCTGCTGGGCAGCCTCGGCGCATTCGTGATGCTGTTCGGCGCGTCCTACGTGCTGCGCAGCGGCAAGGGTTTCCCGCTGCCGCGCTGGGCTGCAGCTCCGATCGGCGCTTTCGGCGGCGCCACCTCAGCGGTATTCGGGATCGGCGGGCCGATTTACGTGTTCTATCTCGCCGGCCGCGGCGGCGATCCGACGCAGATCCGCGCCACCATGCCGGTGATTTTCATGTTCACCACGCTGGCGCGCATTGCACTGTTTATTGCAGCTGGACTGTATTCGCCAGCAGCGCTGGTTGCAGCAGCAGCCTTGCTGCCGGTGATGGCACTGGGCGTTTGGACGGGACACCACCTGCACCTCAACCTGTCGCGGGAAACCGTAATCCGGGTGATGGGCGGCCTGCTGGTGATCAGCGGCATTTCGCTGATCGTGCGCGCGATCGGCTGAACCGCGCACCTTACCCTTTCAGAAAACGGGCGATCCTTTCCACACCTTCGCCCAGCTGGTCCACCGGAACGGTATAGGCGAATCGCAAATGCTCCTGCGCGGCGTTCGCGCCGAAATCGATACCGGGGGTAACAGCCACACCCACATTCTCCAATAGCTCGCGGGCAAAAACATAACTGTCGGACGCCAACTCTGCGCTCCTGGCATAGATGTAAAACGCGCCCTGGGGAATTTGGGGTACGCCGAAACCGAGACCACGCAGCGCCGGCAACAGGAAATCCCGGCGCGCACGGAACTCATCACGTCGCGCCTCGAGCAATGCCAGCGTCTCCGGCTCAAACGCCGCCAGCGCGGCGTACTGAGCGGGCGTTGATGCCGCGAGGAAGATGTTCTGCGCGATGCGGTCGATGGCTTCGACATAACCTTCGGGCGCCACCAGCCAGCCGAGTCGCCACCCGGTCATATTGAAGTATTTGGAAAAACTGTTGATCACGAACACATCGTCACGCAGGGCCAATGCCGTCTGAGCCTCACCGTCATAAACCAGACCGTGATAAATCTCGTCGACGATCAGTGCTCCACCGCGGGCCGCGGCGAATTGCGCCATGGCAGACAACTCGTCCGGCTCGATCAGCGTTCCGGTGGGATTCGACGGTGTGGCAACCAGCGCGGCTTTGGTGCGTACGCCCCAGTGCTGCTGCAGATGCTCGCTGCGCAGCTGGTAATTGCTGTCCGGTCCGACCGCGATACCCACCGGCACACCATCCATCAGCCGCACAAAATGACGGTTGGCCGGATAACCGGGATCGGCGAGCAGCACTTCGTCACCGGGATTGACCAGCGCCGCAGTCGCCAGCAGCAGCGCGCCGGAGGCGCCGGGCGTAATAATGATGCGTTCGGGCGCGACCGGGACGCCGTAACGGCTGCGGTAAAACCCAGCGATGGCCTGACGCAGGGCCGGCAGCCCCAGCGCCGGCGTGTAAAAAGTTTCGCCCCGCTCAATCGACTGCGCACCGGCCTTGCGGATCGCCTCCGGTGTTGCAAAATCCGGCTCGCCGATCTCCATATGAATGATGCTGCGGCCGGCGGCCTCGAGTTCACGGGCACGTGCGAGCAGCGCCATCACGTGGAAGGGCTCGATGTGGCCGACGCGCTGCGCCAGCGGCCAGGACTTGCGATCTGAGAAATCTGGATTCTGTTCAGTCACGATGCGCATCAAATACTGATCAAGCTACGACACTAACAAAAAAACACGGGGCCCGCGGGCCCCGTGTGGTCAATGTCTGAAGAAACGCTCAAACACCGTTTTTCTTGAACCATTCCGTGGCGCGTTTCCAGCCATCCTCCGCCTGCTCCTTGCGGAAGCTCGGCCGGTAGTCGGCGTGGAAGGCATGCGGGGTATCCGGATAAAGATGAATCATCGACGGCTTGCCCTTCTCCTTCAGTGCCGCATTCATCTTGTCGACCGTGTCATTGGGAATGCCGGCATCGGCACCACCATACAGGCCCAGCACCGGTACATTGATCTGGTCCACGAGGTCGATCGGATGTTTCGGCGTCATCTCGCCTCCCTGACCGACCAGGCGGCCATACCAGGCCACGCCGGCTTTGACGTTTTTGTTGTGCGCCGTATACAGCCAGGTGATGCGGCCACCCCAGCAGAATCCGGTAATGCCAAGACGCTTGCCGTCGGCACCGTTTTTACCCGCCCAGGCCACCGCGGCATCGAGGTCGCTCATCACCTGCGCGTCCGGCACGAAATTGACGACCTTGGCGAAAATTTCCTTGTTGTCTGCAATCTTCGACACATCGCCCTGCCGGTAAAACATTTCCGGCGCAATCGCGAGATAACCGAGCTTGGCAAAACGGCGGCAGACATCCTTGATATGTTCGTGCACTCCGAAGATTTCCTGCACGACAAGGATAGTCGCGAGGTTCTTGCCGTTGGCCGGCATTGCGCGGTAGGCGGGAATATCGCCATTGGCTGCCGGGATCTTGACCTCGCCTGCAGTCAGTCCGTTGGCGTCGGTGGTAATCATCGTTTGCGCGCACACCGGTTGCACGGCGAGGGCAAAGCCTGCTGCCAGCGAGCCGGCGACAAATTCACGGCGGGATACGGCCGTGCGGTTGGAAACCAGAGCAAGCAGGTCTTCACGCAGCATGTCGTTCATGTTGATCTCCAAAAAGACAGGGGGAAATATTGAGCGGCAAAGCCTAGGGGAAAGCCTGCAAATTGACAAGGCACAACAGCACCGCCGGTGTTATTCCGGTCGCGCAAAACCCTGAACCGGCAAGGGTTACATCAACGCTTGGCAGCAGGCTGATAGTCATCGGGAGCGCCCGGCGGAATCGGCGGATTGCGTTTCAGACCCTCCTGGAACTCATGCATCATCATGCGCAGAGGGGTGCGCGCCCATCCCGACGTGGTGTTGACGTCAGTTTCCTCTTTTGGATCCTGGATCAGGTTGAACAGCAGCGGCGACTCGAGGTGATTGGCCCCGGCATTGGGTTCGGGCTCCCAGACCAGGTGCATTTTCCATTCCCGCCACTTGGCCGCACGCAATTCCGATTTCATATAGAACAGGAAACCTTCGCGCGCGGACTTGGCTTGAGCGCCGGTAAAAAACGCCAGCTGATCAACGCCGTCTATCGGGCGGTCTTCAGGCACTGCAGCGCCGATGATTCCGGCAATCGTCGTATAGAGGTCCGTGACGTGAACAATTTCGTTGGAGACCCCGCCGGCCGGTATGCGCCCGGGCCAACGCAGCATGCAGGGCGCGCGCAATCCGCCCTCCATCGACGTGTGATAGGTGCCCTGCCACATGCCCGCGGAACCGCGCCAGGGCCGGCGGAACTCCGGTCCGTTGTCGCTGGCAAAAATGAACAGCGTGTTGTCGGCGATGCCGAGTTTTTCGACCGTATCCAGCAACTGCCCGACGCGGTGATCCATCTCAGCCAGCGCATCGGCAAAATCACCGGCGCCTGTTTTACCGGAAAAATCGTGATGCGGAATCGTCGGGTAATGCAATTGCGTCAAGGGCACATAGGAAAAAAACGGGGTGCCGGACTTGTGCTGGTTGGCAATAAACGCCTGCGACCGCGCGATCAGTTCACCATCAATGCGACGGCGCATTTCAAGGTCATACAACGCAGCCTCTTTGGGCGTTTCGCCGGCGCGAGCCTCCAGCACATAGGGCAGCGGGGTCACCTTCGGGTCATAACCCGCGGAGCTGGTGAACATGCTTTCATTGGTTGTGCGCGGAATGCCGTACCACTCATCGAAGCCGCGATCCGTCGGGAAACGGCCCTTGCGGTCGCCCAGATGCCATTTGCCGTGGATCGCCGTGGCATAACCCTGCTGCTTGAACAACTGTGCCAGGGTAATTTCCCAGGGGATCAGCCCTTGCGGCAAACCGGCAGGCACCGATTGCAGTGCGCCGGTGCGGATCGGATGACGGCCGGTCATCAATGCCGAACGCGTCGGCACACAATCACTTTCCACATTGAAATTGAGCAAACGCAGCCCTTCGGCAGCCAGCGCATCAATGCGCGGCGTCGGCGCCCCGCGCAGCGTACCGCCACCATAACAACCCAGCTCACCCCAGCCCAAATTGTCAGCAAGAACCAGAATCACATTGGGCTTTTTGCCCGGTGCCGCTTCAGCCATATCAAACTCCCCCATTAGTCCCGCTCAACATTCATTCGCACGCCTGTTCTTAAACCATTTCCCGGTCGTCACCAACGATCACCGGATGCCCCCGGCCCCGAGGCCGGTATTTGCGGCGCAGCTTCTCCAGTTTACGGCCGAAGCGTGCATCCACCTGCTTGCCGAAAGCCTGATGGATTTCAGCAAGGTAAATTTCGTGAAGCAAAAGCGTCTCGATGACATACACAATCGAGGCATCGCGCGCATAGGAAGCCTTCACATTGCCTGCATAGGCGGCGATCAGCATCCCGGTGCTGTCCGCCGCCACCGTCAACATCTGGTCAGAAGGCGGGCCGTGGGGCTCACCGTCTCCTTCGTGCGGAACAACCTGGATGCGCGGATGAGCCCTGAGTCCGAACACCTCTTTGCCAAAAACGATCAGACGCACCGTCACATCGCGTCGCGCGGCATCAAACAGCAGGCCAGCATAAGGCTCGATCAGATCGACGGGCCCTTTCAGCCAGATGTGCTCGCGCGCATCCTCGATCATGCCGGTCAGCTTGGCGTGAACCTCATCTTCTCCGCGGTATATCCAGACATAAGCGCTCTCGTCAGCTTTCACGGTGCGTTTCAGCGTCCGCACCACGTCATCACACAGCCCCGTCGTCGCGCGCTGTATCCGCCGGAAAAACTGCTCCGGATTCACCAGCACATAGCGGACCGGATTTTCGGTGACGGGTTGAATGGCGCCCCGCCCTTCGAGATTGCGCAGCGCCGCGTACACATTCGCCCTTGGCAATCCAGCGACCTTGGCGATTTCGTAGGCGGTGGCAGGCTGCTTCGTCGACAGCGCGGCGTAAGCTTTAGCCTCGTAATCGGTAAAACCGAGTTCGCGCAGGGTCGCCGGCAGGGGTAATGCGGCACGCCGGAGAACGGGCGCTTTGTCGGCTTTGGATGGCATAGTAGTTGCTTATGCTACTTCCATAATGCTAACTTGGCAAAACAAGAGCACCCATCAGGTTTATCCCGGCCATATCAAAGATGAAAGGATTCCCGTGAGCACCACTTACCGCAGCACGCCCGGTCTCGCCACACTGTTCGTAGGCGTCATGGCAATCATCCTGCCGACGTCTCCCGGCACAAGCCATGCACAGGCCTGGCCGACGCGTCCGGTACGCTTGGTCGTTCCCTATGTACCCGGAGGCGCAACCGATCTGGTATCACGCATTGTCGCCGAGCAATTGACCATCAAGCTGGGGCAACAGGTGGTGGTCGACAACCGGCCCGGCGCCACCGGCACCATCGCTTTCACCGGTGTCGCCGAAGCAATTCCGGACGGCTATACCCTGATTACCGCGGCGGACTCACTGACGCTGCTCAACGCCGCTTACAAGAACCTGAAATTCGACCCGCGCACCAGTTTTGCGCCGATCTCGCTAATGTCCACCCAGCCGCTGGTGCTGGCAGTACATGCCGCAGTGCCGGCAAAAAACGTCAAGGAATTCATTGCACTGGCTAAATCCAAACCCCTCTCCTTCGGCACGTCGGGCACCGGGACCTCGCAACACCTGTCGGGGGAACTGTTCAAGAACATGACGGGTATCGACATGATGCATATTCCTTACAAGGGGGGCGGTCAGGCGATTGTGGATCTTTCGGGGGGCCAGGTACCCGCGGCAGTCCTCGGATCATCGACCGTGATCCCACAGACCAAAACCGGACGCGTCAGGATACTGGCAGTGACTTCAAAGAAACGTTCTGCAGCACTGCCCGACATTCCCACGCTCGACGAATCGGGGCTCAAGGGCTTTGATGTCTATCAGTGGACCGCAATGCTGGCGCCCGCAAAAACACCGAAATTGATCATCACCCGGCTGAATACCGAGGTAACGCAGATCATCAAGGAACCGGTCGCACGCGACCGGCTGCAAGGCGCCGGGTTCGATCCCCAGACCAGCACGCCGGACTACGTCGCACAACTGATTCGCGACGGCATGGCGCGCTGGGGGAAGCTCATCGAAGAACTGAAACTGGACGTGAAATAAAAAAGACATCCACGGCACCGGATACCGGCAATGCGGTTATTTGATCAGCCCTTCCGCACGCATCGCCGCCTGCACCTGCGGGCGTTCGCCGATGCGGTTAAACAGCGACTGGATATTCGGCCAGGTTGCGAGATCAATCTTGTGGAAGCCGCACCAGCGCAGCACGTTGAACAGGTAGGCGTCAGCCACGCTGAAAGCATCACCGGTGAAAAAAAGCTTGCCCGTCAGCATCTTGTCGAGCGCGTTGAAGCGTCGGGTGATATAGGCCTTCTGCACTTCCTTCATTTCCGGGGTCATTGCCGGATTGAACAGCGCGCCGACTGACTTGTGCACTTCGGTGGCGATGAAGTTGAGCGCTTCCATCAGGCGGTAACGCGCCATGGTTCCGGCAGCAGGCACCAGACCGGAAGCCGGCTTCTGGTCGGCGAGGTATTGCAGAATGGTACTGACTTCAGTCAGCACTTCACCGTTGTCGAGCTGCAGCGCGGGCACGTAACCCTTGGGATTGATCTGCCAGTAATCGGCGCCGGATGCGGTTTTTTTGTTCGGGATGTCGACTTTCTCGACATCGAAGGTGTAACCGGCTTCCATCAGCACAATATGCGGTGCCAGCGAGCATGCGCCGGGCGAGAAAAAAAGCTTCATGGGATCTCCTTGGTTTTCAACGGTTACCGTAAAAATACGTGCGGAACGGCATCGTGCCGCAAGCCGATATTCCTTGCAAATATAAGGACATCCGCCCATACTGCGCGCCGGCGCCTGGATTCTGTCCGCCCTT
>CANHZX010000007.1 GCA_947465215.1 Betaproteobacteria bacterium
CCCAGCGTCAGCGTGCCGGGCTGGCCCTGCCAGTGCATCCAGCCATAACCGGCCACCAGCGCCATGAACAACGGCAGCACTATGACTTCGCGAGACAGCCAGGACGTACGCCACATCGCCGCGGCACGCCAGGCACGCTCCGGATGACCCAGATGGAAAAACGAGGCCAGCAGACCTGCGCCGAGCAGAATCACGGCGGTTGCACTGCCGCAGGAATAAAAGCCGGAAGCCAGCGCAGACAGCAGACCGGCTGCAACAGCGCCTTCAATGACAAACAGTGCGAGGAACAAGCCCTGCCCGGCGCCCAGCAGCGTGGTCAGGAATACAACGGAAAAGGCGGGATTCATGTCTCAGTCCTGTTATCGGGCCTGGCCGGACACCGGCGCGGGGCCATCGATGTTTAGCGGATTGTCAGTGCGACCGGCAACGTCACCCGGTAGCTTCGCCTCGGTCTTGCGCCGCGGCAGATAGTGATTCGCGGGCTGTGTGCCCCACTCCGGCATCAACTGATAACCAGCCGCCTCGCGGATCGCCTTCGACACGATCGACTCTTCATCATGGATGTCACCATAGAGTCGCGC
This sequence comes from Betaproteobacteria bacterium, assembly GCA_947465215.1. Taxonomy (GTDB): domain Bacteria; phylum Pseudomonadota; class Gammaproteobacteria; order Burkholderiales; family SG8-41. The sequence goes on from CANHZX010000007.1 coordinate 582, forward strand.
ATTGGTCGGACAGGCCAGCACGCAGGACGGCTTGCGCTCCGACTCCGGCAGCTTCTCGTCGTATATGCGGTCGACGCACAGCGTGCACTTCTTCATCACCTTCTGGTGCTCGTCCAACTCGCGTACGCCGTACGGGCAGGCCCATGCGCAGTATTTGCAACCGATGCACTTGTCGTAATCAACCAGCACGATGCCGTCTTCGGGACGCTTGTAGCTCGCCCCTGTCGGACACACCGGCACACAGGGCGGATCTTCGCAATGCAGGCAGGACTTCGGGAAATGCACGGTCTGCGTATCCGGGAACTCGCCAACCTCAAAAGTCTGCACACGATTGAAGAAAGTACCCGTCGGATCGCGGTCATACGGATTGTCATCCGACATAAAACCGGCTTCACCCGATGTGTTCCATTCTTTGCAACTGGTCACGCAGGCATGGCAACCCACGCAGACGTTGAGGTCGATGACCAAAGCTAATTGGGTCATTTGAAATCTCCCTTACCGGCGACAAAGGCCTGCCACAGCTTTCTCACCTTGTTGGTTCCAGGCGCCGCAGGCATCGGCGCGAACTGTGGCGAGGTTTCTTCCGGCTCGCCGGCTTCCGCTTTTCTGATACGCACCCGCACGTCATACCAGCCAGCCTGTCCCGTCACAGGATCGGAATTGGAAACGGTGCGGCCGTCACCCATCGGAATCTCTTCCGAGATAAGGTGATTGAGCAGGAAGCCCTTGCGTGCTTCATTTGCGTCGGGTGACAGATGCCACGCGCCCTGCGCCTTGCCGATCGCGTTCCAGGTCCATACGGTGCCCGGCTCCACGGCATTACTGCAGCGACACAGGCAGCGCACACGGCCGTGCATCGACTCGACCCAGATCCAGTCGCCGTCGGCAATACCGTAGGTGGCAGCCGTTTTTTCATTGACGAACAAATAGTTATGCGCATGAATCTGGCGCAGCCAGGCGTTCTGCGAATCCCAGGAGTGATACATCGCCATCGGCCGCTGTGTAATCGCCGACAGCGGATACTTCGCGGTGTCGGTGCACTGCACTTCGAGCGGCGTGTAATAGAAAGGCAGCGGATCAAAGTAAGTGGTGATGCGCTCACGCAGATGCACCGGCGGCACACGCTTGCCCTGACCGCGCGCGGCAAGACGGAATCGTTGCAGCACCTCGGCATACAACTGAATGATCACCGGATCGGCAAAGCGCCGCAGCTTCATTTTCTGCGCCCAATCGGAATACTCCTGATTCCAGTTGCGCATGTATTGATACGACTCGGGCATCACGTGGTGGAAAACGCAGTTGTTCTTGGCGTACATTTCCCACTGTTTCGGATTGGGTTCGCCGACCAACGCCTTGTCGCCATCCTTGCCGCGCCAGCCGATCAGGAAGCCCTGCCCCGATCCCGGTTCAGTTTCGAAATTGGTGATGAAGTCCGGGTAGTCCTTGAACTTGCGCGAACCGTCCGGCTTGGTGAACGCGGGGAACTTAAGGCGCCCCGCCAGTTCGATCAGCACTTCCTGGAAGGGTTTGCATTCGCCCTTAGGCGGCACCACAGGCACCCGCACCGAATCCACCGGACCGTCGAATTCCGAAATCGGCCGGTCGAGCATCGACATCACATCATGACGTTCAAGGTAAGTCGTATCCGGCAGCACCAGATCAGCAAAGGCCGTGGTCTCCGACTGGAAGGCGTCGCAGACAATCAGGAAGGGGATCTTGTACTCTCCCGACGCATCCTTGTCGTTCAGCATCTTGCGCACTTCGCTGGTGTTCATGGTCGAGTTCCACGCCATATTGGCCATGAACAGCATCAGCGTGTCGATCGGGTACGGATCACCCTTCCAGGCATTGGTGATCGCGTTGTGCATCATGCCGTGCACCGCCAGCGGATGCTCCCACGAGAAAGCCTTGTCGAGCCGTACCGGTTCGCCCTTCTCATCGACGAACAGATCTTCCGGGCCGCCCGGGAAACCCAGCGGGGCGCCACCCAGCGGCGTATCCGGTTTCACCGCGCCCGGATCATTGGGGTTGCGTGCATAGACCGGCGGCGTGCTGCGCGGGAAAGGCGCCTTGTGGCGGAAACCGCCCGGCCGGTCGATGGTGCCGAGCAGCGACATCAGGATCGACAAGGCACGGATGGTTTGAAAGCCGTTGGAATGCGCCGCGAGGCCGCGCATCGCATGGAAGGCCACCGGATTGCCGGTGACTTTGTCATGCTTGCGGCCCCAGCTGTCGGTCCAAGCAATCGGCAGTTCGATTTTTTGATCGCGCGCGGTGATGCCCATTTCGAGCGCCAGACTCCGGATCTTCGACGCATCGATGCCGGTAATCTCAGCCGCCCATTCCGGCGTGTATTCGGTCAGCCGTTCACGCAGCAGTTCGAAGGCCGGTTTGACCGGCGTGCCGTCGGGCAGTTGGTAACTGCCGGTCAGCGCCGGATCGGAATCACCCGTGTGATTGATCACCGGGCAACCGCTGTGACGGTCCCACCACAGCTGCTGGTGTTTGCGATGCGGATTTTTTTCTTCCGCGGTTTCGTCGCAGGCGATCAGCCCGAATTTCTCGCTCTTCTCATCGAGGTTCACCAGATAACCGGCGTTGCTGTACTGTGCGAGGAAGTCGCGGTCATACAGACCCAGCTTGACCAGTTCATGGCACAAGGCCATCAGCAGCGCACCATCCGTACCGGGACGAATCGGAATCCATTCATCCGCCACCGCCGAATAGCCGGTGCGCACCGGATTGATCGAAATAAAGCGCCCGCCTTCGCGCTTGAATTTCGAGATCGCCATCTTCATCGGATTCGAGTGATGGTCTTCGGCTGTGCCGATCATCACAAACAGCTTGGCGCGGTCGAGATCCGGACCACCGAATTCCCAGAAGCTGCCACCGATCGTGTAGATCATGCCGGCGGCCATATTCACCGAGCAGAAGCCGCCGTGCGCCGCGTAGTTCGGCGTGCCAAACTGGCGCGCGAACAGACCGGTCAAAGCCTGCATCTGGTCGCGACCGGTGAACAAGGCGAATTTTTTCGGGTCCGTCGAGCGCAACTTGCCCAGCCGCTCTTCCATGACCTTGAAGGCCTCGTCCCAGCTGATCGGCTCGAACTCACCGGCGCCGCGCTCCGAACCCGGCTTGCGCCGCAAAGGCTGGGTCAGCCGCGCCGGCGAATACTGCTTCATGATCCCCGAGGCGCCCTTGGCGCAGATCACGCCCTTGTTCAGCGGATGTTCGGGATTGCCCTCGATATAGCGGACTTCATCGTTTTTCAGATGCACGCGGATGCCGCAGCGGCAGGCGCACATATAACAGGTGGTATTACGGGTTTCGGTACGGGCTGCGGGTTGTGCGCTGGTGGTCATTGGGTCAAACCATTAGTGGGTGATTACCGCGCGAATTGTAGAGTTTGCCCTTCAAATTCAGGGTTAAAAATACTTATGGGGCCATTGATGTAGCCACTGATATGGCCAATAAGCGCCCACCCTGCGGACTCAGCGCTTTTGATCCATCCATTTGCTGGTCTGCGGCATCGTCCAGTCCGCCAGTTTTGTAACCATGCGCCGCGGATCGTCATCAAGCACGATCATGTCGCGGTGCGCCGGATTGATGAAACGCGCCGTCACGGCATGGTCGATAAAAGCGCGCAGATGGTCGAAATAACTGCCCACGTTGAGCAGCCCGCAGGGCTTGCTCTGCACACCCAGCTGATTCAGCGTGACCATCTCGAAAAACTCATCCAGGGTGCCCATGCCGCCGGGTAGTGCAATGAAGGCATCGGACAGCTCCGCCATCATCACCTTGCGTTCATGCATCGATTCGACGACATGCAATCCGGTCAGGCCGGAGTGCACCATTTCACGCTCCAGCAGGCGGCGCGGCGTGACACCGGTGACATTGACGCCCGCCGCCAGCGCAGCCTCGGCGACCACGCCCATCAGCCCGATATTGCCGCCACCGAAAACAATGCCTAAACCGGCATCGCCGATCGCCCGCACCATCGCCTTTGTCGCTGTGACGTAAATCCCGTCGTTGCCACTGTTGGAGCCGCAAAACAGGCAGATATTCTTCATGAGAGCTCTGATTCCTTTCCGGTCTGGCCCGGATTTTAGAGGATCGGAAGCGGGTTTAACCCCGAATGCCGCAGTCGTGCGTTTACAAGCTGGTATCCCGACAAAAAGGAAGACCCATGAAACGCCAAGCTACCCTGATCATAGCCGCACTCGCTGCGGCATTCCCTGCCTTTGCCCAAACCGAAAACACCGGTCAGGCCCTGACCATCTACAGCACCGCTCGTCCCGGCGCCCTGTCGCCGGAACTGTATCGCGGCGGCGCCGTCGGCACGGACGTGCCCGGTTATGCCGTGGTGCGCCTGCAGCGCGACATCGACCTCACCCGGGGCCGCAACAACGTCCGCTTCACCGATGTCGCCGCACTGATTGATCCGACCACGGTGCTTTTTGAATCGCTGACCGACGCCACCGGCACGCGGGTCATCGAACAGAACTTTCAGTTCGATCTGGTCAGCACGCAGAAACTGCTGGAGAAATATATCGACCGCCGCATCACAGTCGATCAAATCCGCGGCAGCGGCACCGAATCGTTTTCCGGAACGCTTCTGTCCACGGCCGGCGGCATCGTGCTCAAGCGCGACGACGGTAGCATCCAGACCCTGCCCCACAACGCGGGCGTGCGACTGCCGGAACTGCCGGGCGGCCTGATCACCCGGCCGACCCTGGTGTGGGATGTCAACGCCAGCCGCGCCGGCACCCACGCCACGCGCGTGTCCTACCAGACCACCGGCATCACCTGGTGGGCCGATTACAACCTGACCTATCAGGAAGGCAGCGACGCCAACAACTGCAAACTCGATGTCGGCGCCTGGGTCAGCATCGTCAACAAGTCCGGCGCCACCTACACCGACGCCAAACTCAAACTTGTCGCCGGCGACGTCCACCGCCCACAACCCCAGGGTCGCACCTACCCGGCACCCGCCGCGCAACGCGCCATGGCGATGGACATCAGTGAAAAAGGCTTCGAGGAAAAATCCTTTTTCGAATACCACCTCTACACCCTCGGCCGCCCCGCGACCATCGCCGATAATTCCACTCAGCAGATCGAACTCTTCCCCGCAGCCCGCGGTGTTGCCTGTGAAAAAACCCTGGTCTATTACGGCGCCGCAGACGCCCGCCCCTACGGCAGCCCCGCGACCGACCGCAACTACGGCATCCAGAGCAACCGCAAGGTCGACGTCTATCTTGGCTTCAAGAATGCCAAAGAACAAAACATGGGTATTCCACTCCCGGCCGGCCGCATCCGCGTGTCCAAACTCGATAGCGCCGACCAGACCCTGGAATTCATCGGTGAAGACGTCATCGACCACACCCCGCGCAACGAAAACGTGCTGATTAAGATGGGTTCCGCCTTCGACGTCATCGGCGAACGCCGCCAGACAAGCTTCAACGTCGATACCTCACGCAAAACCATGACCGAAGAGATCGAAGTCAAATTGCGCAACCAGAAAAAGGAAGCCGTCACAGTGATGGTCAAGGAAAATCTCTACCGCTGGACCAACTGGCAGATCACCAGCAAGAGCCATGACTACCGCAAGGATGACGCCAGAACCATTACCTTGCCGGCACGCATCGCCGCAGGTGCTGAAACAACCGTCCGCTACACCGTCACCTACTCTTGGTGAAGACCGAATGATTGAGCAGATCCCTACACGGGCCGCCCCCGGCACCGCAGATTGTGACTTACCACCTGCCCCACCCTTAAACCCTGCTATACAATCCCCTTATCCCACCAAGGGATTTCAGGGAGAACAAAAATGGGTTTAGGCACCATCATCACTCTCGCCGTACTTGCCGTTATCGTCATCTACGTGATCACGATCTACAACGCGCTGGTACAGATCAAACACAACGTCTCCAAAGCCTGGGCCAATATCGACGTGCTGCTCAAACAGCGCCACGACGAACTGCCCAAACTGATCGAGACCTGCAAGCAGTACATGAAGTTCGAGCAGGACACGCTGACCAAGGTCATCGAAGCCCGTTCCAAGGTGTTCTCGGCACGTGAGTCGCAGAATATGCCGGCACTGGGCCAGGCCGAGACCGGCATGCGCGCGGCACTGGGCAGCCTGTTTGCCCTGGCAGAGTCCTACCCCGACCTCAAAGCCAATCAGACCTTTCAGCAACTGCAGACCCGCATCAGCGCACTGGAAAACGCCATCGCCGACCGCCGCGAGTTCTATAACGAGTCGGTCAATATCAACAATGTGCGCATTGAGCAGTTTCCGGATGTGATCGTTGCCCGCATGCTCGGCTTCAAGGAAGCGCATCTGCTGGAGTTTTCCGAGGAAGAAAAAAAGGACGTCGACGTCAAGTCGCTGTTCAACAGCTGATCCTTAACGGTCGGCGGCCCTGAATGGCGTTTTCGTTCAACGTGTCGAGCAGCAGCGGCCGCAGCACGCTGCTGCTGTCTGGCGGTCTTCACTTCATCGTCCTCGCCATCGCCGGTCAGGCCGACTCGCCGGAAGTCTGGCCCTTTGCCCTGCTCGCGATGTCCGTGGTCAGTTTTTTCGCCTGGCTCGGCAATCACCGGCGTTATCGGCAGATCCACGACCTGCCGACATCCCGGGTGGCTTCCGCTGCGCAAGGTTACGTCGAACTCCTGGGTATTGGCAGGCTCATCGACGGCTCGACAGTACATTGCCCGGTCAGCCAGCGTCAGTGCTGCTGGTATCGTTACACCGTCGAGGAAGAACAAAGCGACGACAAATGGAAAACCGTCGATGAAGGCAGCAGCGTTGCCCATTTTTTCCTGGTCGATGACAGCGGCGCCTGCGTGATTTCACCGGACGGTGCCGAGGTCGTCACCAGCGAACACAAGTCCTGGCAGCAGGGCAATATGCGTTACAACGAATGGCTGCTGATTCCCGGCGATACGCTGTATGCCATCGGTGAATTCGTTACCCACACCGCCAATGCACCGTCGGTCGCCGAGGAGCGCGAAGACATCAGCGCCCTGCTCAGCGAATGGAAAAACGACCGGCAGAGCCTGCTCAAACGATTTGACCTCGATGAGGACGGCACGATCAGCCTCAAGGAATGGGAACTGGCGCGCATGCAAGCGATCCGTGAAGTGCGCAAACGGCAACTGGAACAGACCGGCCGTCAGTCTGAAGGTGTGCATCTGCTGCGCAAGCCGCGCGACAAACGACTGTTCCTGCTGTCCAATGAAATGCCAGACAGGCTGGGACGCCGCTATCTGTGGTGGAGTTGGGCGCATCTCACTGCTTTCATCAGCCTCGGCGTCTGGGGCCTTGTCTGGCTCGGTATCAAATAATCAATAAAAACAATGGTTTGAATATGCACGAATACTATCTGCCGTGCCTTAACAGCGGCGGCTTTCACCGCCTGCACTACACCGACTGGGGCGATCCCGCGAACAAACGTGTGGTGATCTGCGTGCACGGACTGACGCGCAACTGCCGTGATTTCGATGCATTGGCCCTGGCCCTGCACAACGATCTGCGGGTGATCAACGTCAGCATCGCCGGCCGCGGCAAAAGCGACTGGCTGCCGAACAAGGACGATTACAGTTACCCGCAGTACATGAATGACATGACCGCGCTGATGGCGCGAATCACCGCGGCCGGTGCCAACGAAATCAACTGGGTCGGCACTTCGATGGGCGGCATGCTCGGCATGTTGCTTGCTTCGCGCCCGAACACGCCCCTGCAACGGCTGGTACTCAATGATGTCGGCACACTGATCCCGAAGGCATCGATGGAACGCATCGGAGCCTATGTTGGCCGCAATCCGCTATTCAACAGTTACTCCGAATTCGAACAGTATCTGCGTATAGTCGCGGCGCCCTTCGGACCGCTGACCGATGCGCAATGGCGTCATCTCGCCGAGCACAGCGCAAAATGCAACGCCGAAGGCCGCTGGGGCATGAACTACGATCCGGATATAGCCCAGCCCTTCCGCAAAGCCTCAGCGAAAGACATCCTGCTGTGGAATTACTACGATGCAATCCGCTGCCCGACGCTGTTGCTGCGCGGCGCGGAATCCGACCTACTGCTGCGCGAAACCGCTGAAGAAATGACCCGACGCGGACCGGAACCGACGCTGGTCGAATTCGCCGGCGTCGGCCACGCGCCGGCGCTGATGGCCGACGACCAGATCGCTGCAGTCCGCGACTTCCTGCTGAAGACCTGATTAACGCCCCTGCACTGCGGCCTTGCGCCCCTCAAACTGCTGGCGGCGCAGTTCAATGAATTCATCCAGCGAAATGCGCCGGTCACCATTGAGGTCCACTTTGGCGAAATCCCTGGCAATCCCGGGAAAACGGCCTTCAACCTCGGCATGCGACAGATAACCGTCGCCATCTCGATCCGCACCCCGGAAATCCTCACCGAGCCGCTCCCGTGCACGCTCGGGCACCGACGGCGTCGTATCCGGACGCGACGGACGATCGCGTGAATCCGCCTCGGGTGCCAATTCGCGTGAAGGACGCGGGTCAACCGGCTGCACCATGACGACATCCGTGGCCGGCGCGGGAACTCCCGGCGGTGCCGTGGGCACAACCTGCACCTGAACCGGCGGCGGCTGGCGCATTGACTGCACGACCGGTGCCGGTACGGGCTGCGGCTCAGGCCGGCGCTTGTACCAGGTCACCACAACGACCACACCAATGATCCAGACCATCATCCAGCCGATACGGCGCCAGGATGATCCGTGATCGGGCTGCACCGGAACGGTTCGAACCGTTGCCGGCCGGGTGGCCGGGGCCGGGGCCGGGGCCGGGGCCGGGGCCACCACCGTGCGCACGGTAGCTGCAGTTGCAGTAGCCCCTGCAGCACTTGCCGGCTGCGTCATCGTCACTGTGGCCTGCGCATCCAGTGCGGCTTTCCACTCCGCAACAGTCTGCGGACGCATTTCCGCTTTCACCGACAGTGCCCACTCGATTGCCCGCAGCAGCGGCGCGCTGTAACGGCCCTGCGCCGAGGCAAGACCTGACTTGACACCGTCGTTCTGCAGGCGGCTCACGGCATCCGGCGGATTGCGGTCGGTGACCACGCGATACAACACGCCGGCCATCGCATAAATATCCGACCAGGGCCCCTGCTTGCCGTCCGCCGAATACTGCTCCAGCGGCGCGTAACCGGGAGTCAGCACCGCGGTCAGGCTGCGTGTGCCGCCGCCAGTCGCGCGTGCGGCACCAAAATCGAGCAGCACCGGTGAACCGTTGGCGCGCATAAAAATATTGCTGGGTTTGATATCCCGGTGCAGGAAATTCGCGACATGTACCGCCGCCAGTCCGTCGAGCAACGGCAGCAGGATGCGTCGCAGCTCCGTTTCCGCGGGTAATGGCGCGCGCTTAAGCAGCTGGCTCAGCGATTCCCCTTCTTCGTAGTCCATCACCATATAACCGGTGCCGTTGGCTTCGAAGTAGCGGTTGACGCGGACGATATGCGGATGGCTAAAACGGGCCAGCGTGCGCGCCTCGAGAATGAACCGTTCGAGGCCCCACTGGTAGTCATACTGGTGATTAGTCGAGACCGGTACTACGCTGCCATCGAGCGCACGCACGGCAAGATCGCCCGGCAGGTATTCCTTGATGGCGACGTGCTTTTCCAGGTTGCCGTCCCAGGCGAGATAAGTCATACCGAAACCGCCCACACCCAATACCGATTTCAGCTGATACTCGGCCAGTGTTGCGCCGGTTTCCAGCGCGTTGCGGTATTCGTTTGATTCAGCCATCACCTACCCTCCGGCCTGCCGGGAATTATTTGCCCGCCCTCGCCTGCTCCATCGCCTGCAACAGCACTTCCGGGTCCTGCGCGCCGGAAATGCCGATGGTGCGGTTGATAATGAAAAACGGCACACCTTCGATACCGACCTGCCGCGCTTCCTGATCGGCGCTGCGGATAATATCGGCATCAGCGTCGCTGTCCAGATAAGCCTGTGTCTCCGCGCGATCCAGTCCGGCCTTCGCGGCGTAATCCGCCAGCACAGCGCTGTCCGTCAGGTTGGCGCCCTCGATGAAATAAGCGCGGAACAGCGCTTCGGCCATCGCATCCTGAAAACCAAGCTCGCCTGCCCGGTGCATCAACCGGTGAACCTTCACGGTATTCGGCTGCACCTTGATCGCGTCGAAATTCATGTCGAGACCAACACTCTTACCGACCAGCGCCACACGTTTATAGCGTGAGCTGTCGCGCTCGCCGAATTTGCGCAGGATGTAATCCGCTCGCGAAATGCCGGTGGCAGGGAGATCGGGATTCAACTGGAACGGCAACCAGCGCACGGCCGGTTTGTCCTCATCGGGGTGCAGTTCCGCGAACTGCTGCAGCGCGATTTCCAGCTTGCGCTTACCGATGAAGCACCAGGGTCAAACCGCGTCTGAAACGATGTCGATACTGAGGCGCTCTGTCATGTCAATTTTCCTGATGATTCGGGACTAACCCGGGGGTTGATATCCATAATACCCGAAGCCGGGAGGCTCCTGATGCGGGGCTACCGCAATGCAGACCGGGCCTAACCCGCACGCCAGCCTGCAATACATTCCCGTTGTAGTTCACGGCCTGTTCAAGGCAGGTGAAGGACCCCGTCTCGAGACGCGTTTTCTTGATGATCAAGATAAACTTCCAGTCGTTACACTAGACAAAACGTTCTTGGCCACCAATTCTTCAACAGCATCTGCGTTCACAGGGATCGTTGTTCCTTAAATCCCCTCTTAGCATATGGATTTTATGGGCTACTCTGCTCAAGAGCCGGAACCTGCCCTGATCGGCGAATTTCCTGCCACCGATGCGGCACTTTCTGCTCGCCTCGAAGCGATCGACCCTGAAGGTTACGCCAGAAGCCGCAATCATCTCGATGGCGCAGTGTCACGACTATCGCCTTATCTCACTCACGGCTTTATCAGTGTACCCGACGTCGTCACATTCCTACAGGAACGCCACGGACTGCACACGGAGCACAAGTTTATTTTTGAACTGGCCTGGCGGGAATACTTCCATCATGCATGGACTCGGATCGGCGATGGCATCCTGAGCTCGTTGCGACATCCGCCCGGCAACGGCTACCGCACCGAAATTCCAGAGGATCTATTGACAGCAAGCACGGGCGTCAAGGTCATTGATAGTGCAGTTAGAACACTTTACGGGACCGGGTATCTGCACAATCATGCCAGGATGTGGCTGGCCTCATATGCAGTGCATTTACGCAAGGTCGATTGGCGCATTGGTGCGGACTGGATGTACGGTCACTTGCTGGACGGCGACCTGCCCTGCAACCATTTGTCATGGCAATGGGTGGCCGGCACGCTCACCGGCAAGCCCTATCTGTTCAATGCCGACAATGTTGAGCGCTTTGCACCGTCAATGGCCAGTAGGCGCAGCGCGATCGATTGCAGCTACGATGTCCTGCAACACATCGCAGCAAGCGATACGGACGTCGGCCGCGAAGCGCAGCAACCAGAACCGATTGTTCCGCCCCCCCTGCTGCCGCTTCCTGCCGCCCTGGATCAATCAAGCGCCACAATCCCGGAAAATCGCATCGAGCTGATCCACCCGTGGAACTTGCGATCCCAGACCGGCCACTTGCGCGTATTGCTGTTGCGTGATTTCCATCAGCGCTGGCCCTGGTCTGCCCGGCGCTGGGCCTTTCTCCAAGACAGGGTCAAATTCAAGGGCTATCAATGCCTTGCAGCCGATTCCAGTGAAATTCCCCTGTTGCTTTCAGACGTAGAGGCAGATGCATTGGCTGCCGACCACCCGGTCTATGACAAAGCCTTACTCACGGTGTCCCGGGTCCGGCCCGTGCCCCGTCAGTTCCGCAACCCGGAATCTTTCTGCAGCTCGTTCTCGTCGTTCTGGCACCAGGTCAACAAGGGGCACGGTGCAGCATGAGTTGGCAGCCTTACGGCGTGGTCTGGTTCAAACGCGACCTGCGGGTTACCGATCACGCGCCGTTGCACGCTGCCGCGGCGCGAGGTCCTGTGTTGTGCCTTTATGTAATCGAGCCCGAGCTTTGGCGTCAGCCCGACACCGCTATGCAGCATTACGAATTCATCCTCGAAAGTCTGCGGGATCTCTACGCGGAACTACGTCGCATCGGTGGCCGCCTGCATCTGGTGACCGGGGAAGTCGTTGACGTACTGGAACGCCTGTACGCACTGGCGCCTTTTGATGCGTTGTACTCGCACGAGGAAACCGGAAACGGCTGGACTTACGCTCGCGATCGCGCAGTGGCCCACTGGTGTCGCGCGAATGGCCTGACTTGGCATGAATTTCCTCAATTTGGCGTCACGCGCCGACTGCATGACCGTGATCTATGGCATGACATGTGGCAACGTCATCATTTGAAGAAGCCACTGCCCGTACCGCAACTGAAGACAGTGACCTTGCCGTGGAACGAGCCGCCACCTGTGACAAAGGATCTGTGCCTCAGCCCTCACGATCCGCCCCAGCGCCAGCGGGGCGGACGCCGGTCGGGTCTCAAAGTCATGGACAGTTTTCTGTCCGAACGCAGTCGCCATTACAGGGGTGGCATCTCATCTCCGCTCCTGGCGCCGACCGCATGTTCCCGGCTGTCACCCTACCTGGCATATGGCTGCCTGAGTACCCGCGAGGTAGTTCTGGCAGCAGGCCAAGCGCTGCAGGCTGCTGGAAACCGCCGCCGTGATGGCATTAAAGCATTCCTCAGCCGCATGCACTGGCACTGCCATTTCATCCAGAAACTTGAAAGCGAACCAGCTATCGAACAGCGAAACATGCACACCGGTTACGATGGGCTGCGAGAAGAGAACTGGAACCAGGAACATTTCGATGCGCTGGTAACCGGTCGCACTGGCTGGCCGATGGTCGACGCCTGTGTGGCCATGCTGCGGGAAACCGGCTGGATCAACTTCCGGATGCGGGCGATGCTGGTATCGGTGGCCGCATATCCACTCTGGCTGCACTGGCGCCCGGTTGGACTGTGGCTCGCACGGCAGTTCCTGGATTACGAACCGGGAATCCACTGGAGCCAATTGCAGATGCAGTCGGGCACTACCGGCATTAACCTCCCCCGCGTCTATAACCCAGTTAAGCAGGCACGCGACCATGATCCGGCAGGCCGCTTCGTACGCCACTGGCTTCCGTATTTACGCAATGTGCCTGATGTCTGGATATTTGAACCTTGGCGTATGCCCGAGGCACAGCAGGAACGCTGCGGTCTGCGCGTTGGCGAGGACATCCCTCAGCCTTTGGTCGATCTGGAAACCGCTACCCGCAGCGCCAAGGCACGCTTGCACGCGCTACGCGCACAACCTGTAGTCAAAGCCGGTAAAGCAGAAATCATCAAGCGCCATGGATCACGACGGACCGAATGGAGCGGGCGCTCGAGGATTGAAAAATCAGTGCCCACACAACGCCAACTGGAGTTTTAGAACAGGCTGCCGCCCCTTAACGCAGGGCCAACAAAGGATTGCGTTCAAAGCAGCAGCACTGACGAGGAAATCAACAACGCAGGGCTTTGAGATTTACATGTGTTGACAACAGTCCCGGCACCGATTTCAGGAAGGCGGCGATCTGCTGCTCGCTCCAGCCGCCAAAGGCGCAGTTAAGACGGCATTTATCCTCGATCTCGGCGCGCGTCAGCGGCTCCTGTGCACCACCGCGGATATGCGGCTGGCGCTCTTCAAACACCCTTCCGTCCTTAAGCGTCATCCGCACGTGACCGGTATAGGCCTTGGGATAGGGGTTGTTCGGATCAACGACGTATTTCACTTTCGAAGCCAGCGCGAGGATGCGTTCATCACGCACGGTCTCTTCGGTAAATGCCGCCAGACCCGCTCCGCCGGTAACAAAGGCAACGGCGATATTGAACGGCGCGCTGAACTTCGCGGCATATTCATTGGCCGGACGCTGCTTGGCCGGCAGCGGATCCCACAGCCGGTGCACGTAACCTTCGGCGGTTTCGCACAGCACATCGACCACGTCTTCCGCGGCAAAGCCCTTTTTCGCCAGACGCAGCGCGCAGTCGGCATAAGGCTGATTCATCGTACCCGTCGCATAGGGCTTGAAGGTGATGCGCGACATGTACCAGTCCTTGCCGAAATCCCGGGTCAGTACGTCATAGTCGCCGGCCGCGGAACGCGCAAAGGCGTAATAAAGGCCGTGAGTGCCTTCGAATACCGTGCGCGGCCCGAGGAAACCCTGCTGGCCAAAACGCGCAGCCTGGATGCCGACCTGCGCGGCCCAACCGGCATGCATGCGCTTGGTCCATGCACCTTCAGCGAGATATTCAATGATGCCGCTGGCCATGCTGCCGGCGATTCCCAGTGCATCCACGGTCTGCTGTTGGGTCAATTTCATCGTCCGTGCTACCGCCAGCGTCGCCCCCATCGCACCGAGCACCGCCGTCGGATGGAAACCAGATTTATGGATGGCCTTGGGGATCACCATCGACATCCGGCACAGCATTTCAACGCCGGCGACAAATCCGGCCATTACGTCGCGCCCATCGCAGCCGAAACGCTCCGCCGCCGCCAGCACTGCCGGACCGATAACCGTACTCGAATGCACCGGACCGCCTTCGAAGGTATCGTCGAAATCTTCGCCGTGGGTCGCCGTGCCGTTGATCAGCGCAGCTGCTTCCGCAGAGAAAGTCTGGGTATGGCCGATGGCCGTGCACGGTCCGCCGGCATCTACACCGGCAATCACCGCTTTGATGTAATCGGTATTGCGTGCCGCCACACACAGGCCGACCACATCGATCAAAAGTTCTTCGGCGCGCGCGAGCACTTCAACGGGAATGGCATCGACAGTCAGTGCCAGGGTTTGTTTGGCCAGCCGCTCGGCGACCGCGACTTCAGGCAGTTTTTCACTCATTGTTTCATCCGCTACAGGTCAAAAAAACGGGGGCTTTCACCCCCGTGTCGGGCTTGACTGCAATCAGCAGCCACGCATTCGCAGGGCCGGTCAGCGTACGACCGGGGTGCCCGCTTCTTTCAGGATTTCGCGCATCTGGTTGGTGAAGGTCTCGAAGAATTTACCGAGCTCAACCGATTTCTGGAAGCCGTCCTCAAACTGCTGCTCTTCCAGATACTTGCGCCAAGTCGGTGTTTTCACCATGCGCTGGAACAGGTCTTCGTAATAGGCCACGACATCAGGCGACACGCCCGACGGCATCACCACGCCGCGCACCTGCGGCACATTGGGGATTTCGTAACCAGCTTCTTTCAGCGTCGGAATATTCGGGTAAGCGGCCAGGCGCTTTTCAGCAACCTGCGCGATCACGCGCATGCCACCGGCTTTGATGTGCTCGCCGGCTTCCTGCGGCTCAATCACCATCATGTTGACGTGACCGCCCAGCAGCGCAGCAATGCGTTCGCCGCCGCCCGGGAAGGAGATATAGGCCCAGTTGGCGCCGGTCGATTTCATCAGCAGCTGACGCACGACGTTGTCGCGGCTGGTCTGCGAACCGCCGGACTGCTTCAGCGTACCCGGGGCTTTTTTCGCCGCTTCGATGAAGTCCTTCATCGTCTTAAACGGCGCATCGGACTTCACTGCCACCACAGCCGGCTCCAGCACCAGCCGCGCCACAGGCTGCATGTCTTTCAGCGTGAATTTGGCTTCAGCACGCACCAGTGGATTGGTCAGCCAGTTGCCGGTAAAAATGGCGATGGTGTGGGTATCGCCCTTTTTCTCGGCAACATAGGCCATTGCGCGCAGGCCGCCACCACCGTCTCGGTTGTTAACCTGGAAACGCACCGGCGCGAGGTTTTCCTTTTCAATCAGCTGGGTCATGAAGCGGGCCAGAACGTCGGCACCGCCGCCGGGACCGGTATGCACAACGATTTCAACCGGCTTGGTCGGTTTGAACTGGGCCCAGGCCGGTGCTGCCGCCAGGGCTGCCGCGCAAGCGGCCAAGATGATAGATGTGCGCAATTTCATGATCACTTCTCCTCGTAAATTAAACGGCGGTCTCCGCCGTTGAATATTCAGCTGAATTGACAATCGCTCAGCCGTTTTCCTCGATTGCCCTGACCCGCCAGGAATTGACTTTCCGGAACAGCGGCATGATCAGCAGCAATACCGCCAGAACCAGCATTGTGGCCGAAATCGGCCGGGACACCAGAATACCCAGATCGCCCTGCGACATCATCAGCGACTGGCGCAATGCGCGCTCCATCGAGTCGCCGAGCACCAGACCGAGGATCAGCGGCGCCGACGGGTAATCCAGTCGTCGCATCAGATACCCCAGCAGGCCGAAGGCAGCCAGCATATAGCAATCAAACAGGCTGCTCGAAACCGTGTAGACACCGACCAGGGAAATACCCAGGATGATCGGATACAGCAGGTAGGATGGCAGCTTGAGGATCTGCGCGAACAGCGGGATCAGCGGCAGGTTGAGCACCAGCAACATGACGTTGCCGACATACATGCTCGCCACCAGCCCCCAGAACAGTTCCGGATTGTCCTGGATCATCAGCGGCCCGGGCTTCAGACCCCACAGCACAAACGCGGCGAGCAGGATCGCCGTGGTGCCGGATCCGGGGATGCCCAGCGTCAGCAGCGGCACCAGCGCACCGCCGGTCTCGGAATTGTTGGCGCCTTCCGGTGCGGCAACGCCCTCAGGCACGCCAGTACCGAATTTCTCCGGATGTTTGGAGACGGCCTTCTCGAGACCATAGGAAATGAATGAGGCAATCGTCGAACCGGCGCCGGGCAGCACACCGATGATGAAACCGACCACGGAACCGTTGAGGAAGGCAAAGCGACAGGCCTTGAGCTCCTCCATGGTCGGCAGCAGATTTCGCAGGCCCTTGGGCACCGGCAGCATTGTGCCCTCTTCCCGCTGCTCCATATTGGCGAACACTTCGCTCAGCGCAAACACGCCGATGGCGACGATCACAAAATCCACGCCGTCGAGCATCTCGCTATTGCCGAAGGTGAAGCGCGAAGCATCGCTGAACAGATCGATGCCCATGCCAGCGATCCACAGCCCGACCAGCATCGCCAGCAGCGCCTTGACCAGCGATTCGCCGGCCAGCAGCACCACCATCGCCAGCCCCAGCACCATCAGCGCAAAATATTCCGGCGAACTGAAGGCCAGGCCGAACTTCGCCAGCGGCGGCGCCACCAGCATCAGTGCCACCACGCCGACCGTGCCGGCGATGAACGATGCGATAGCGGCAATACCCAGCGCTGCTCCTGCCCGACCCTTGCGCGCCATCTGATATCCGTCGAGACAGGTCACCACCGAAGCCGATTCGCCCGGCACATTCAGCAGAATGGCCGTTGTCGATCCGCCGTATTTGGCACCGTAATAAATACCCGCCAGCATGATCAGCGCGCTGGTCGGCGGCATCTTGAAGGTCAGCGGCAGCAACATCGCAATGGTCGCCGCCGGTCCGAGGCCGGGCATAACGCCGACAACGGTACCGAGGAACACACCCGCAAAACACCAGAACAGATTCAGCGGTTGCAGGGCAACGACGAAGCCGTGCCCGAGATTGGCTAATACATCCATGAGTTCAGCTCAGAAACCCAGCGGTCCCACCGGCAGGCCGACATTCAGCGCCAGTGTGAACACCAGATAAAAACCAACAGTGGTGCCTGCGGCAGCCGCACAGGCAATTTTCAGGGGTTTACCGTACATCACACCGACGATGAACAGGGTCAGCAACGCCAGCACGGTCAACAAGCCCAACGGTTTGAGCAGCGCAGTGCAGACTGCGAATACGGCCCACACCAGCATCGCACGGCCGACGCCCGTCCAGTCGACTTTCGCGCCGGCAGCCGCCGGACGAACCGCTGACAAGACCACGAGCCACAGCGACAGTACCACCATGGCAATGCCGTACCACAGTGGGAAAAAGCCCGGACCCGGGCCTTCCGGTCCGACGTAGTTCCATTGCCGTGCTTCCGAAATGATGTAAACACCGAGCGCGGCGAGAACCGCACCCGAAACGACATCACCCTTCAAAAACCAGGATTTCTGTGCCACTGGCGTCCCCGTCAATCGATTTCGTAACCGGCGGCACGCAACTGCGGCTGGAACTCCGGCGCAGTCAGGCGGCGGATGAAATCGCGGGCCAACTCAGGCTGCGCCCCACGCGCCGCGATGCCGGCGGTGTAAACGGTTTTCATCTGGAACTCGTCGGGCAGCGGGCCGACAAAAGTCACGCCCTTAATCGGCAGGATTTCGGTGTTCTGGGTAATACCAAGTTCAAAATTGCCGTTGCTTGCCGACAGCCAGTTCATCGCCGCGTTGCCGTTGGGATAAAACTGCATGCGATCCTCGACCTGCGAAGCAACGCCCAGACGTTCCATTAGCTTCATTACGATCTTGCCCGCAGTAGCGGTTGCCGGATCAGGACAGACGATGATTGAAGCCGCAAGAATATTGGCGCGCAGCGCTTCACGCGTACGCACTTCCGGCAATGGTGTTCCGGCGCGCACCGCAACGCCGGTGCCGACCTTGCCGATGTCCTTCACTGAAGAGATCGCCACCATGCCGGCAGAAACCAGATCCTGGATCAGTTGCGCGCTGAGGATGATCGCATCGACGGCTTCGCCGCCGACCATCCGTGCCTTCATCGCACCGACCGCGCCATAGGCAGCCTCAACACGATGCCCCGTGTCGCGTTCGAACGCCGCAATGACCTCTTCACAGACTGCCTGAGCTGCACCGGCGCTCAACAAACGCAATACCGCCATTTCCTTATCCCCCAGCGTTGTACAAGCGCCCGATGTTACCAGTCTGACCGCAGTGCTCCTACCCCCCGGAATCCCCCTTGCACCGAAAGGAGGCATCACCTAGTCTCGTCAATAGAATGAAACGTATCCACAATGCGCGTCACGCAGCGGAAGCCCATCTGATCTGCGGCCTGCTGCAGTCATGCGGCATTGCAGCAGTGGTGCGCGGAGAATGGCTTGCAGGCGGATTCGGCGAGCTGCCCCTCGATGCCTGCTCCGTATGGGTGACAGACGACCGCCAGCTGGATGAAGCCGATCGCCTGCTCAGTGATTTCCTACAGGGCCGGGTTGCAGCCGCAATGGCAGATCAGCGCTGGCAATGCCCGCGCTGCAATGAGTTCAGTGAAGGTCAGTTTACGGACTGCTGGCAGTGCGGCGCCGGCCGGCCCTGAAACACAATCAGGTCACTGCCGGGGTATTGGGTCTATCCGAAGCAATGCGCCCGTCCACCAGTTCAATGATGCGGTCGCAGCGCGCCGCCAGCCGCGGATCATGGGTCACAATCAGCAGTCCGGTGCCCCGCTCACGGTTGAACTTGCGCAGCAGCGCAAATATCGTGTCGCTACTGTGCGTATCCAGATTGCCGGTTGGCTCGTCAGCCAGCACCAGCTGCGGACCGCGCACCAGCGCGCGGGCAATCGCCACTCGCTGCTGCATGCCGCCTGACAGCTCGGTCGGTTTCTTGTCGGCGGCATCGTGCAGGCCGACCGCATCGAGCAATTCCATTGCCCGCTCACGCAGATCGTTTTGCAGCACGCCGCGGCTGCGCCCCATCAATCCGGGCAGCATGACATTCTCAACGGCGCTAAACGCCGGCAGCAAGTGGTGAAACTGGAAAATGAAACCTAGCACTTCGTGCCGCGCCAGCGTGCGCTCATCGTCGTAAAAGGCCGTGACATCACGCCCGCCCAGCTGATAACTGCCAGCAGATGCGCTTTCGAGAAGTCCGAGGATATTCAGCAGCGTGCTCTTGCCGGAACCCGAAGGGCCGATCAGTGCGGTGAACTCACCGTGATTGATCGCCAGATCAATGCCGTGCAGCACTTCCTCGGCATTGGGCAGGCCTACGTTATAGGTTTTTTGCAGCCCGCGGATCTCGACCAGTGGCCCGGTTGTCTTGTTGGTCATCTCAACCCCGGATCGCCTGCGCGGGGTCCAGCCGCGCCGCATTGCGTGCCGGCAACACCGCAGCCATCAGGCCAAGCACAGCCGCACCGGCCACGACAAAACCGATCAGCCGGAAATCGAAGGACAGCGAAAAAAGCGCCTGACCTTCGGCATTGCGCAGGATTCGGCTGAACAGCGAGACCAGCATCATGCCCAGCACCGACCCCAGCAAGGCCCCGCCGACGCCGACAATCACGCCCTGAAGCAGAAACACGCTGAGCATCTGCCGGCGCGTGGCGCCGATCGCGCGCAGGATGCCGATCTCCTTGCGTTTCTGCACCACCGACACCACCAGCACACTGGCGATACCCAGTGAAACCACCACGGTGATGAAGAACCGGATCAGCAGGGTCATGATGTCCTGGTTCTTGATCGCGGCAAAAATCTGGTTGTTGGTCTGGATCCAGCTTTCGATCAGTTGACCCGACTGTGCACGCAGTTTTGCCGAAATGATTTCGGCTTGCATGATGTCGCGCACCGCCACATCAAGATTGGTGATGCGCCCGGGGATGCCCAGCAGGCTCTGCGCTGCACGCAGATCGGTATATACATAACGCCGGTTCAGTTCGCGTGAACCGAGATCGAGCAAGGCACGGATGCGGAACACTTCGCTGCCGCCCTGCGCGGTCTGCACGCGAAAGCGGTCACCGAGTACGGCGCCGAGGTCTTTGGCCAGTTCAATGCCGATCAGCGCATCACCGGGCTCGATCACCAGAACACCCGACTTGACCTTGTCATCCAGTTTAACCACACGCAGATAACGTTCCAGCTCGGTGCCGACAATCACCACCGAACGTGAAGCCTCACCCTTGATGCCCAGCCCCGATCCTGTCGCTACCGGGGCCACGGTAATCACACCTTCCGTGGCTTCCGTTGCGCGCGCCAGTGCCGGCCAGCCGTCGATGGTGGTCAGTCGCTGCGGCCGCGCCTGAATCGAAGACAATCTTGAACCGTCAGCGTCACCGGCTACCAGCGGCGCTACGATTTCCTCCGGTGGCTTGATGACAATATGCGCCTGCGCTCCGGTGACACGCCGGATCAGATCGCCCTGTACGCCGGTGAGCACCGCCGTGATGAAAAAAATCACCGCAACGCCGATGGCGGCGCCGCCGATGATCAGAGCCGTCTGCATGCGCCCTTCGCGCAGGAAACGCAGGGCTACGGTCAGCTCAAACCCTAAAGCATTCATCGCCGGCCGCGAACCCGGCTGCCGGCTTCCAATTCGCGGTTGAGGATCACACGATCACCGGCCTTGAGGCCTTCGGCAATCGCCACCCGCCCCTGGGTCTGCAATCCGACCTTCACCGCGACCTTGACTGCAGTGCCCTCACGGTCCACCAGCACCCAGGGTGATTCCGTCTGCAACTGGCGCACGGTATCCGCCGGCAGCATCAGGGTCTGCTTCAGCAAGGGCCCCTGCAGATCCATCGAGATCGTCATGTCGGATTTGAGCAGCGCCGGCGGCTTCGCCACATCCAGCCGCAGTTCGACCGAGCCGCGGCTGGCATCAATGCCGGGCGAGATGTAATTGACCACCGCTTCAAATCGTTCTGCGGGGAAAGCATCGGCTGCGGCCATCGCCAAAGCGCCTTTGGTGATCAGCGGCAGATTCTTTTCATCAACCTGCACGATCAAGCGCACCGGACCGTCCAGCGCGAGGCTCATCATGCGCCGTGCGGGCTGCGCGATATCGCCGGGCTCGACCAGACGCTCCAGCACCACGCCGGTACCCGGCGCGCGAATGCGGGTTTGGGCCAGTTTGGCTTGGGCCGCCTCCAGAGCGGCAACGGCTTCAGCCAACTGGCTCTGCGCCTGCTGGGCTTCGGCACCGCTGGCACCTTGCGCACCGGCCTGAGCCTTTGCACTGGTGAGCTGACTGCGTGCAACATCCAGTTGGCGCTCGGTTTCCTCGACACGCGCTTGGCTGATGAAGCCTTTGGCAACGAGGTCGCGGTTGCGCTTGTCATCACGCTCGGCCTGCAACAGATTTGCTTCCGCCTGTTTCAATCCGGCCTGCGCAGTAGGCAGCGCCAGTGTCTGCACGGATTTGACCCGGGCCTGCGCACGCGTCAGTGCGGCACGCGCCTGCGCGGCAGCGGCGGCCAACTCACTGCGCTCAAGCTCCACCAGCAACTGATCCGCTTCGATGCGCGCGCCCTCGCGCACCAGCACTTTTTCAACGCGGGCGGTAATGGTCGCACCGATTTCAACTTTGGCGGGCGGCAGCACACGGCCGCTGGCCACCACGCTGGTCTGCACATCCGTGGCGGCAAGAGTCACGATGTCCACCGGAAGCGCCTTCGGCCGCAGCACGAAAAACAGCACTGCAGCCGCCACGACGGCCAGTGCAACGGCCTGAAGAATGCGGCGCTTGGGCAGGGTTACCGCCATCTTGATCTAACGATCCGCCAGAAAATCACGCACACCGGCTTCGTTGCGCAGATTCCAGATTCGCCGGATGGATTGACTGACTTCATCGGGCGTCGCTGCGCCGGAAAAACTGACGAGCCGCTGCGCCTTGTCTTCAAGTTCCTGGCGCGACAGCGTATTGTCGGGATCACCCTTGGGCGTATCAACGCGGCATTCCAGCGTGCGGCCATCTTGCGTCTGCACGGAGACCCGTCCCAGCCAGCGCCGCGGATAGGCACCGTCGACTTCGGGGTCGAGCACCATCGTCACACGGTCATGGAAGCTACGTATTTCATTGTTTTTTAAAGATTTTTCAGTAAAGTCCGCAAGCGCAGCACGACCCAGAGTGGCGATCATCGCCAGCACGAAGCCCATCGAGAACTTCGACTGGTGAATGGTCTGCGGATCGGTCACCGGCCCGAGCACGTCAATTGCGCCCTGATGCACATGCGCTGTGACTTTGACGATGTCATCGGCCTTCAATTGATTCTGCTTCATCAGCGTCTGCAGCGCATCGGCTGCGGGATGGGTATGACGGCAGGACGCATGGAATTTGAACGAGGTCTCTGCCGTGGCCCAGCGGGTGCCAAGACCATCAGTCAGCCAGCGCGCATCCGAATCGCTGGACATACCCGCCGCCATGCCCTGCTTGCCTTCAAAAATCTCACGCGCACCGGTGAAACCGTCGCGAGCGATATAGGCAGCCATCAATCCGTCTGCGGCAGCCTTAGCGGTGTGCAGCTGTTTGGAATCCGCGGCATCGCGCAGGAATTCCCACAGGCCAGCCGCCATCGTCCCGGCAGAGCCCAAAGCATGCTGCATCTTCTCTGCATCCAGCTTCAGGATGTGCGCCACGCCGGCAGCGGCAGCCAGTTTGCCTGCGGTACCTGTCGTGTGAAAAATCTTGTAATGCGAACGACCGAGAAACTCCCCGACACGCACCCCGCATTCATAACCGGCCACCGACGCAGCAATCAGTTCCTTGCCGGTGGCGCCAACATCCTGCGCCGCGGCCAGCACAGCCGGAAACACCACGGTGCCGGGATGCAGTACCGAACTGTTGTGCAGATCATCCTGTTCGACAAAGTGCGAGGCCGCACCGTTAACCAGTGCCGCAAACAAAGGCGATGTGCGTTTGCGGGTCAGCAAATTTTCTGCCGATCCGTCCTTCGGCCCCATCGCGGCGGCAAAACCGTCAATCACCGACACCGGCCGTGCGCCCTTGCCGGCCAGCGCCGACGCGAACCAGTCGAGAAACAGTTCCTCGGTGCGCGCCACCACCGGCGCCGGCAGATCCTCATAACGGATCGAAGACAGGAAAGCGCAGAGTTGCTGGGTAGGACTACCCGCAGCCTCGGGATTTTGTTTTTTTGCAGACATTTGCATGATGGACTCCGACTTCTTCAGGAACCGCCATTTTAAATTGAAACGGCCGCCCCTTCCCCCGAAAATGCATCCGAGCGACACCAGTGCTAAGCTCGATTGATCCATATCAACCCCGGACTACCACTATGGCAAAACGCAAATCCATCCGTACCGACATCGCCTGGAGCGCCGTCGACCGTATCACCGTCAAGGGTCACGACCTGTGCACCGAAATCCTCGGCAAACTGTCGCTGGGCGACATGGCCTTCCTAGAAATCACCGACCGCCTGCCGACACCGCGTGAATCGGTGATGTTCAACGCCATTGCCGTGACTTTGGTGGAACACGGCCTGACCCCAAGCTCCATTGCCGCGCGAATGACCTATACCGGCGCGCCGGAAGCGATGCAGGCCGCGGTCGCTGCGGGCCTTTGCGGCCTCGGCAGCGTTTTTGTCGGCAGCATGGAAACGGCGGCTCGCATGCTGCAGGAAGCCCTGCCCGATCCGAAGGCCGATGCTGATCTGGACCGGCTGGCCGTTGAAATCGTCGAGCGCTTCCATGCCCGCAAGCAGATTGTCCCGGGCATCGGCCACACGCTGCACAAGCCGGTGGACCCGCGTGCGCCACGGCTGTTCGCGATTGCCGTCGAACAGGGTTACGACGGCCCCTACGTCAAACTGATGCAGAAGGTTGGTGCGCAGGCCGAGAAGGTTTACGGCAAATCGCTGCCGGTCAACGCCACCGGCGCCATCGGCGCGATTGCCAGCGAACTGCAACTGCCGTGGAAAATTGTCCGCGGTATCGGTGTGCTGGCACGCGCCATCGGACTGGTCGGCCACATCCTCGAAGAAATGAAAAATCCGATGGCTTATGAAATCAAGCAGCGCGCCGAGGAAGACGCAACGGCACATCTGCGACAGCCGTGAAACCCGATACGCCGCTTGTATCCGGGACTGCCACCAAAAAAGCCGGATGGCGCCAGGTCATGGCCACCATGATCTGGGGGCTGATGATGATCGGCAAAAAAGGCACCTGGGAACGCGACGGTGCCATCCTGAGCATGCGTCAGGTGATCGTCGGTGCGATGATCATGACGGTGATCGTGATCGGCATCCTGATCCTGCTGGTGAAATTCGCAGTCAGCCGGCCCTGATCGCAGCGCCGGCCCTTCCGGTCAGTTCATCTGCAACCCGGCATCCTTGACCAGTTTGCGCCACTTGATGATTTCGGAGCTGATATGCGCCTTGAACTGCGCCGGCGTGCTGGTCAGCGGCGTTGAGCCGTCCGCCGCCAGCCGTTCCACCACGTCCGGCGAATTCACCGCGTCCTTCAGCATTGCCGACAGCTTGTTGACGATGGGCATCGGCACCTTGCCCGACGTGACCACGCCGTACCACTGATTGGCCTCGAATCCCGGCACACCGGCCTCAGCAATCGTCGGAATGTCAGGGATCGCCGGCGAACGTTTGCCCGCGGTGATGCCAAGAATACGGATTTTTCCGGAAGACATATGCGGCCGCGCGCTGAGCAGAGTGGTGAAACTCATCTGAACTTCGCCCGCCATCACCGCCGCCAGAGAAGCCGCGCCGCCTTTATAAGGCACATGCGTGAATTTAACGCCGGCCTGATAGGCCAGCATCTCGCCGGCAAAATGCTGCAAGGCGCCGGTCCCCGAAGAACCCTGATTGACCTTACCGGGATTCGCTTTGGCGTAGGCGATCAGTTCCTTGACCGTTTTCGCGGGAAAGGACGGATGCACGGTCAGCACGTAAAATAGCGTCGAGACCTGCGACACCGCATGCAGATCCTTCTCCAGGTCATAGGACAGTTTGTCATTGGTCGCCGACAGCACGGTATGACCCGATGAAATCAGGCAGATGGTGTAACCGTCGGGATTGGCCTTGGCGGTGATTTCAGCACCGATGGCCCCGGCGGCCCCCGCACGGTTGTCGGCGATGAACTGCTGGCCGTGGGTATCGGTCAGTTTTTTTGCTACGGTTCGCGTGGTCAAATCGGTGCCCGCACCCGGCACAAACGGAATGATGAAACGCACGGAACGGCGCGGGTAATCACCGGCGACATCCGCAGCCTGCACTGCAAATCCGGACTGTATTGCCAGCGTCGCCGCCAGCAGAATAGCTTTTTTCATGTGCAACAAAACTCCCCTTACGGATAACAATGTGAAAACACTGCATTTTTTCCGAGCTTAACATGCGTGCCGCGAGCCGCCGCCAGGGTTCAGGAAACAAGCACTGGAAAATGCGGCAAACGCACATCGCCGCTTCTTGACAAAGCAGTCAGGCGGCGCAAAATCGCCGCATGTCGCCGGCCGTCCGGTCGCGGCTAATCTGGAGGAGACCAATAATATGAAACGCCTGTTCGCTCTGTTCTCGCTCGCTGTCGCACTGTTCATCACCGGTTGCGCCCATACGCCCTCCGCCGGCTGGGTCGCGCTGATCGAAGACGGAAAAGGTCTCGAAAACTTCAATCCCATCGGCGACGCCAACTGGCGCTCAGAAGGCAATCTGGTTGTGGCAGACAAAGGCAAAGGTGGTCATCTGGTGACCAAGCAGTCGTACAAGGATTTCCAGATCTATGCCGAATTCTGGGCGGATCACACGACCAACAGCGGCCTGTTCCTGCGCGCTGCCAACCCCAAGCAGATCGGCGCCGACAACTCCTATGAAGTGAATATTTTCGATCAGCGTCCCGGCCAGGAATACAGCACCGGCGCCATCGTCAATTTCGCCAGCGTCGGCAATCCGCCGCCCAAGGCCGGCGGCAAATGGAACACCTACGAAATCTATGCCAAAGGCGGCGAAGTCACCGTAGCCCTCAACGGCGTGGTCACTGTCAGCATGAACAACAGCCAGTTCAAGGAAGGCCCGTTCTCGCTGCAATACGCAATGGGCGCCAACAACATTCCCGGCGGCGCCATCAAATGGCGCAAGGTGCTGGTGCGCCCGTTGTAAGCGGCCCGCAGCCCCCCCAAAAAAGCCCGGTCATGCCGGGCTTTTTTACGCCCTGCGCCCGAAACGGTATCATCTCGCGTCCAAAGCCATCAGCCAAAGCCCAAACATGTCCAGCGTCAGCTATGAAAACGCCGCCACCGCGGCCCTGTCGTCTTCCGCACCACGCATTCTCCAGAACATGCTCGCACTCGATGATTTCGAGGACGCCGCCCGGCGCAGCATCCCGCGCCCAATCTTCGGCTACATCAACGGCGGCGCAGAAACCAATGCCTCGCTGACCGACAACCGCGCAGTCTGGGACGAACTGCAGTTCATCCCCAAAACCCTGATCGACACCAGCGCGCGTTCGCTGAAGACCACGCTGATGGGCAAACAATACGATCTGCCCTTCGGCATTCCGCCGATGGGCGGCACCGGCATGGCCTGCGCCGACGGCGACGTTGCACTCGCGCATGCCGCCGCCCGCGCCAACATTCCGATGGTGGTCAGCGGCGCCGCCCTCACGTCGCTGGAACGCGTCAAGCAGGAAGGCAAGACCGCCTGGTTCCAGGCCTACCTCCCGGGCGAAGACGACGTCATCCAGCAATTGGTCGAACGCGTCACCAAGGCCGGCTACGACACGCTGGTGCTGACCGTGGACGTTTCCGTGCTCGCCAACCGTGAAAACAATGTGCGTACCGGCTTCAGCACGCCGCTGCGGCCGTCACTGCGGCTGGCCTGGGATATGGGAATCCGCCCGCGCTGGGCGCTGTCGATGCTCAAACACACGCTAACCCACGGCATGCCGCATTTCGAAAATATGGGCCCGCGCGTGCCGATGATCTCCGCACTGAATCGTCAGGCCGGACGCCGTGACCGGCTTTCCTGGCAGCATGTGGAGTTAATGCGCCGGCTATGGAAAGGCAAACTCGTACTCAAGGGTATCCTCGACCCGCAGGATGCCGCACGCGCCCGCGACGCCGGCGTTGACGGCGTCATGGTTTCCAACCATGGCGGCCGCCAGCTTGACGGTGCAGTAAGCCCGTTGCGTGTGCTGCCTGCGGTCAAGGCAAATGCCGGCAATATGGCGGTGATGATGGACAGCGGTGTGCGCCGCGGCACCGATGTGCTGAAAGCCCTCGCGCTCGGCGCCGACTTTGTTTTTGTCGGCCGCCCATTCCTCTATGCGATTGCCGCGGGCGGAGAACACGGCGCGCAGCATGTCATCAACCTGCTGCGCAGCGAACTGATGACCGACATGGCGCTGGTCGGCGTGAACTCGCCGAAGGAAATGAAACCGGAGCTGCTGATGGACCGCCGCGCTTACGACTGGCAGAGCGCCGGCGTCCTGAAGAAATAAGCGTTACGGCACAAACCTGCGAAATCAGATCGCGCCTTCATTGCGAAGTTGCGTGATCTTCGCAGCGTCATAACCCAGCGCGGACAGAATCGAATCCGTCTGCGCCCCCACCGCCGGCACCGGATCCATCCGCGCCTCAAAACCTTCGAAGGTCGCTGCCGGCAGCAATGCCGGGATCGGGCCCGCCGGGGTTTCGACTTCCCGCCAGCGATTCCGCGCCTGCAGCTGCGGGTGATCCCAGAGCTGGTCAGGCGTGTTGAGCCTTGAATTAGCAATGTCAGCCGTATCCAGCTTTGCAACCACCTCATCGCTGGTCCACGCCGCAAAGGTGTTTTCGATCAGCGCCACCACTTCAGCCCGCGCGGCTGTGCGCTTGGTGTTGTTGTCATAACGCGGGTCCTTCGCCAGTTCCGACCGGCCCAGCACCTTGTCGCAGAAATTCGCCCACTCGCGTTCATTCTGGATGCCGAACAGCACGTCGCCATCTTTGGTTCTGAAACGACCGTAGGGCACGATGGTCGCGTGGTCCGGCCCGCTGCGCCGCGGCGCCTTGCCCGAGTAGTGGGTGTAATACAGCGGATGCCCCATCCACTCTGCCATGGTTTCGAACATGGTCAGATCGATGTGCGCGCCCTCGCCCGTACGCTCGCGCGTATAGAGCGCCGCAAGAATCGCGGCATAGGCATGCAGCCCGGTGCCGATGTCGGTGATGGAAATGCCGACCTTGGCCGGCGCCTCCGGCGTCCCGGTCAGCGACAGCACCCCCGCCTCGCCCTGAACCAGCAGGTCATAGGCTTTCTTTTTCGAATAGGGTCCGGTCGTGCCGTAACCCGACACATCGCAGACGATCAGCTTCGGATGTTTGGCGCGCAACTCCGCAGCGCCCAACCCCAGCCGTTTCGCTGCACCCGGCGCGAGGTTCTGGATGAATACATCGGCCTCATCGATCAGTTTTGCGAGGATGCTCTTTGCCTCGGGATGTTTGACGTCGAGCGTCAGGCTTTCCTTGGAACGGTTCAGCCAGACAAAATACGCCGACTGGCCTTTCACTGTCTGATCGTAATCCCGCGCAAAGTCACCAACCTTCGGTCGCTCGATCTTGATCACCCGCGCGCCGAGGTCAGCAAGCTGGCGTGAGCAGAACGGCGCAGCGACCGCCTGCTCCAGCGCAACGACGGTAATTCCCGACAGCGGCAGCGCAGCCATCAGAACGACCGCGGCATGCCCAGAATATGCTCGCCGACGTAGGAAAGAATCAGGTTGGTCGAGATCGGCGCCACCTGGTACAGCCGGGTTTCGCGGAACTTGCGCTCGACATCGTATTCAGCAGCAAAACCGAACCCGCCGTGGGTCTGCAGGCAGGCATTCGCCGCTTCCCATGATGCATCTGCCGCCAGCAGCTTGGCCATATTGGCTTCTGCACCGCAGGGTTGTTTGGCGTCGAACAGCGCGGCGGCCTTGTAACGCATCAGGTTGGCGGCTTCAACGTTGACGAAGCTGCGCGCGATCGGGAATTGCACGCCCTGGTTCTGGCCGATCGGGCGGTCGAACACGACACGGTCTTTCGCATATTTCGTCGCGCGCTCGACAAACCAGTAGCCGTCGCCGATACACTCGGCGGCGATCAGAATGCGCTCGGCATTGAGGCCGTCGAGGATGTATTTGAAACCCTTGCCCTCCTCGCCGATCAGGTTCTCCGCCGGGAGCTCCAGGTTGTCGATGAACAGCTGATTGGTTTCGTGATTCACCATATTGCGTATCGGCTTGACCTCGAGACCTTTGCCGATGGCTTCACGCAGGTCGACGATGAAAATCGACATGCCCTCGGATTTTTTCTTGACCTGGTCGAGCGGCGTGGTGCGCGCCAGCAGGATCATCAGTTCGGAATGCTGGATGCGCGAGATCCACACCTTCTGGCCGTTGACGACATATTTGTCGCCCTTTTTGACAGCAACGGTCTTGATCTTGGTGGTGTCGGTGCCGGCGGTCGGCTCGGTCACACCCATCGACTGCAACCGCAATTCGCCGGTGGCGATTTTCGGAAGGTACTGTTTTTTCTGTTCAGCAGAACCGTGGCGCAGCAGCGTGCCCATGTTGTACATCTGGCCATGGCAGGCGCCGGAGTTGCCGCCGCTGCGATTGATCTCTTCCATGATGATCGAGGCCTCGGTCAGGCTCAGGCCCGAGCCGCCGTATTCCTCAGGAATCAGCGCCGACAACCAGCCAGCATCAGTCAGCGCTTTGACAAAGGCGTCGGGATAACCGCGCACATCATCAACCTGCTGCCAATAGGCGCTGTCGAACTGGCTGCACACGGCACGCACACCTTCGCGAATTTCAGCGTGCAGGCTTTGATCAATTCCAATGCTCATGGGAAGTTTTACCGGATATTAGGAAATTACAACCAATATTATAAGCGAGCACCGGGCGGAACCCTGCCCGGTGATTCACCGGAACAGCTTCCGTCCCGGACCGGAGGATGCCTTAGAATTGCCCCTTCATTGACGTTTCCGGAGGAGAACAACAATGCTGACACGCCGCATCACCATCGGGTCCCTGCTGATAGCCGCCATCGCCGGCTGCGCCGCACCGCAGGATGCAGTCAAACAAGGCTATCTGTTTACCGGAGGCCAGTATGTCGATACCAAAGCCGGACAGATCATGGCCGGCCAGATGTATGCCGAATACCGCATCCCCGCCAAAGTCACCAAGCCTTATCCGATCGTGATGATTCACGGTGCGGCGCAGACCGGCACCAACTTCACCGGAACCCCGGACGGCCGCAAAGGCTGGGCGGATTATTTTGTGGAACAGGGTTATGCCGTTTATGTGGTCGATCAGCCCGCGCGCGGACGCTCCGCCGACGCCGGCAATGTCGGCGAAATCTCCCGTTTCCCGGCGGACGTGATCGAGAAGCGATTCACCGCCGCCGCGAAATTCAAGCTGTGGCCCAAAGCGGAGCTGCATACCCAATTCCCCGGTGAAGGCCCGAACAAGGGACTGCGCGGTGATCCGGTGTTCGACCAGTTCTACGCTTCCCAGGTGCAACTGCTGCGCCCCAACAGCATCAGCGAAAAACTGGTGCGTGACGCCGGCGCCGCGCTGCTCGACAAAATCGGCCCCGCAATCATTCTCACCCATTCACAATCCGGCCCCTTCGGCTGGGTGATGGCGGATGCGCGCCCCAATCTGGTGAAAGGCATCGTTGCTGCGGAACCGTCAGGCCCGCCCTTCCGCGAAGCGGTATTCGGCACCGCTGCCGCACGCCACTGGGGCGTCACCGAAACGCCGATGGCCTACACGCCGGCCGTCACCGATCCGGCCCAGCTGAGCAAGGCCGAAGAAGCAGCCGCTGACGGTCCGCAACTGGTGAAGTGTATGCTGCAGGCCGAACCCGCGCGCAAATTGACCAATCTGCAGAACGTCCCGGTGCTGGTCTTCGCGGCGGAAGCCTCCTATCACGCCATCTACGACCACTGCACCGCGAAATATCTGAAACAGGCCGGCGTTAAAACCGATTTTGTCCGCCTTGAAGATGTCGGCATCAAGGGCAACGGCCATATGGTAATGATCGAAAAGAACAACATCGACATCGCTGCGATGATCGCTGGCTGGCTCAACAAAAACGTACGCTGAACGGACACAAATTGATGACGACCGACCAGCAAACCCGCGCCACCGTATGGCCGGACCAGATCTATGAAGTGCTCAAGGATGCGGGCGTCACCCAAGTCGCCTATGTACCGGACGCCGGCCACGCCAAGCTGATCAACCGCTGCCATGCCGACAAGGCCATGCACGCGGTATCGCTGACCACCGAGGAAGAAGGCGTCGCCATGCTCGCTGGCGCCTGGATGGGCGGCGCCAAGGGCGTGCTGCTGATGCAGTCCAGCGGCGTCGGCAATTGCATCAACATGCTGTCGATCTATGAAGAATGCCGGCTGCCGCTGCTGATGATCGTGACCATGCGCGGCGTCTGGGGAGAATTCAATCCCTGGCAGGTGGCGATGGGCGGCAGCACTGCCGCAGCGCTGGAGAATGCCGGCGTCATCGTGCATTCGGTGGATCGCGCTGAAGACGTCAAAGAGACTGTCCATGCCTGCACCGCCCTCGCCTTCAATACCCAACGGCCGGTCGCGGTGCTGATCCAGCAGCGCGTCATCGGATTCAAGAACTGGAGCAAATGACATGGCCGCGAAAAAACCTTCAGGACTCGACCGCCGCAAAGTCGTTGCCGCCCTGCTCGCCGACCGCGGCGATGCGCTGGTCGTTACCGGCCTCGGCTCACCGACCTATGACACGTTCGCGGCCGGGGACCACGATCTCAATTTCTATCTCTGGGGCGGCATGGGCGGCGCGGCAATGGCCGGACTTGGCCTCGCGCTGGCACAACCCAAGCGCCGCGTGCTGGTGATCACCGGGGACGGAGAAATGCTGATGGGTCTCGGCGCGCTGGCCACAATTGCCTGTGAAGCACCGAAGAATCTCGCGATCGCCGTGATCGACAACGGCCACTACGGCGAGACCGGCATGCAGCGCGCACACACCGCACGCGGCGTTGACCTCGCCGGCATCGCCAAGGCATCGGGCTTCAAATCAGCAGCCACCCTGCAGTCGATGGCCTCGCTGCAGAGTTGGCTGCCGGAATGGAATAAAAAAGCCGGTCCGGTATTCGCCGATATCAAGGTCTCCGCCGAACCTGCACCAATGCGCCTGCCGCTGCGTGATGGCACAGCGATCAAATACCGTTTCCGCACCGCACTGCTCGGCGCAGATGCACAGAAATAATAAATAAAACAACTACTTATGGATAACAACACCTTGCAGCGCTACCGTATGTTCATCGGCGGCGAATGGGTTGAAGCCGCTGGTGGTGAACATTTCTCCAGTGACAATCCTTATACCGGCAAACCCTGGGCATCGATTCCGCGCGGCGGCGCTGCAGATGCGGCGCGCGCCGTTGAAGCGGCGCACAAAGCGCTGACCAGAGGTGAATGGCCCAAGTGCAACGCCACCAAACGCGGTGCGCTGCTGCGCAAGCTCGGCGACCTGATCACCGAGCATTCCAAAGCGCTCGCTGAAACGGAAGTCCGCGATAACGGCAAGCTGTATGCGGAGATGAGTGCGCAAACCGCATACATGGCGCAGTGGTACTACTACTTCGGCGGACTCGCCGACAAAATTGAAGGTTCGGTGATACCGATCGACAAGCCAGACACCTTCAACTACACGCGATACGAGCCGATGGGCGTGATCGCGATGATCATCCCCTGGAATTCGTCGCTGCTGTTGCTGGCGTGGAAACTGGCACCCGCCCTCGCCGCCGGCAACACGGTGGTGATCAAACCGTCGGAATACACCTCGGCCTCGGCGCTGGAGTTCATGAAGTTGATCGAAGCAGCAGGATTTCCGCCTGGTGTCGTCAATGTTCTCACCGGCTTCGGCGCCGAAGTCGGCACGCCGCTGGTCGAACATCCGAAAGTCGCCAAGGTTGCCTTCACCGGCTCCGACGCCACCGGCCAGCGCATTTACGAAGCGGCGGCCAAGGGACTCAAACGCGTCAGCATGGAACTCGGTGGCAAGTCGCCGAACATCGTGTTCGACGACGCGCACATCGACAACGCAGTCAAAGGCGTGATCTCCGGCATCTTCGCCGCCACCGGTCAGACCTGCATCGCCGGTTCACGCCTGCTGGTGCAGCAATCGATTCACGATCAGTTTGTCGACAAGCTGGTGGCGCTGGCGAAGACCGCAACAATGGGTGACCCGATGAGCATGGATACCCAGGTTGGCCCGGTCACCAACCCGCCGCAGTTCAAAAAAATCCTCGACTACATCGATATCGCCAAGGGCGAAGGCGCCAAAGCAGTCCTCGGTGGCGCCAAGGCCACGCGCCCGGAATGCGGCAGCGGCTGGTTCGTCGAACCGACGATCTTCACCGGCGTCAACAATTCAATGCGCATCGCACAGGAGGAAGTCTTCGGGCCCGTGCTATCGGTGATTCCGTTCAAGGATGAAGAAGAAGCCGTCGCCATCGGCAACGACGTGGTCTATGGCCTCGCCGCCGGTGTATGGACGCAGAATATGCGTCGCGCCTTCCTGATGAGCGAAAAACTGCAGGCCGGCACCGTCTGGATCAATACCTACCGCGCGGTGTCCTTCATGTCGCCCTTCGGCGGTTACAAACGCTCAGGCATCGGCCGTGAAAGCGGCCAGGACATGATCTACGAA